>OZ253943.1:327500-636540 GCA_965267325.1 Hyphococcus sp.
AGACGCAGGCGATGAAGGACGCGCCATGCTGCGAAAAGCTCCGGGGAGTTGCAAGGAAACTTTGATCCGGAGGTGTCCGAATGGGGAAACCCACCTCTAAGCCTGAATTGATAAGCGCATCGACTTTTCGGTGCGTTTAACTTTCAGGCTTTCTTTTGAGGTATTTTAAAGCTGAATACATAGGCTTTAAAAAGCGAACCCGGGGAACTGAAACATCTCAGTACCCGGAGGAAAGGAAATCAACCGAGACTCCCAGAGTAGTGGCGAGCGAAATGGGACCAGGCGATCAGTGTGTACGAACGGGAACATTCTGGAAAGGATGGCCGCAGCGGGTGACAGCCCCGTACCGGCAGGAAGCACTGACATATTAAGTAGGGCGGAACACGTGAAATTCTGTCTGAAGATGGGTGGAACACCATCCAAGCCTAAGTACTCGCGTCTGACCGATAGCGAACTAGTACCGTGAGGGAAAGGTGAAAAGCACCCCGACAAGGGGAGTGAAACAGACCTGAAACTGAACGCTTACAAGCAGTCGGAGCCCAAGATTCGTTCTGGGTGACGGCGTACCTTTTGTATAATGGGTCAGCGACTTAGTCTCTCTAGCAAGCTTAAGCCGTTAGGCGTAGGCGCAGCGAAAGCGAGTCTGAAATGGGCGTCTTAGTTAGAGGGATTAGACCCGAACCCCGGTGATCTAGATATGAGCAGGTTGAAGGTTGGGTAACACCAACTGGAGGACCGAACCCGTACTTGTTGAAAAAAGTTGGGATGACTTGTGTCTAGGGGTGAAAGGCCAATCAAACCGGGAGATAGCTGGTTCTCCGCGAAATCTATTTAGGTAGAGCGTCGAGTGAATACCTTCGGGGGTAGAGCACTGGATGGGCTATGGGGGCTCACCGCCTTACTGATCCTAACCAAACTCCGAATACCGAAGAGTACTGCTCGGCAGACACACTGCGGGTGCTAAGGTCCGTAGTGGAAAGGGAAACAGCCCTGACCGACAGCTAAGGTCCCTAAATCATCGTTAAGTGGGAAAGGATGTAGGAATCCCAAAACAACCAGGAGGTTGGCTTAGAAGCAGCCATCCTTTAAAGAAAGCGTAACAGCTCACTGGTCTAAATAAGGGTTCCCGCGCCGAAAATGTAACGGGGCTTAAACGATGTACCGAAGCTTCGGCTGTGCACTTTTGTGCACGGGGTAGCGGAGCGTTCTCTAGACGGATGAAGCCGTACTCGTGAGAGACGGTGGACGTATGAGAAGTGAGAATGCTGACACGAGTAGCGATAAAGAGTGTGAGAGACACTCTCGCCGAAAGTCCAAGGGTTCCTGCGTAAAGCTAATCTGCGCAGGGTTAGCCGGCCCCTAAGGCGAGGCCGAAAGGCGTAGTCGATGGGAAACAGGTCAATATTCCTGTGCCAGAGGATGTGTGACGGATTCCGTAAGTTGTTCAGTCTTATTGGATTGACTGGGCAGCGAAGGAGTTCCTGGAAATAGCCTCCTCATAAGACCGTACCCTAAACCGACACAGGTGGACTGGTAGAGCATACCAAGGCGCTTGAGAGAACTGCATTGAAGGAACTCTGCAAATTACTCCCGTAAGTTCGCGAGAAGGGAGCCCGCTTTGAAGGCAACTTCGGGGCGGGGGCACAAACCAGGTGGTATCGACTGTTTACTAAAAACACAGGGCTCTGCGAAGTCGCAAGACGACGTATAGGGTCTGACGCCTGCCCGGTGCCGGAAGGTTAAAAGGAGGGGTGAGAGCTCCGAATTGAAGCCCCGGTAAACGGCGGCCGTAACTATAACGGTCCTAAGGTAGCGAAATTCCTTGTCGGGTAAGTTCCGACCTGCACGAATGGCGTAACGAATTCCACACTGTCTCCAATGCAGACTCAGCGAAACTGAATTCTCCGTGAAGATGCGGAGTACCCGCGGTTAGACGGAAAGACCCCGTGCACCTTTACTACAGCTTTGCAGTGGCATTAGCGTCAACATGTGTAGGATAGGCGGGAGGCTTTGAACCTGGAGCGCCAGTTCTAGGGGAGCCATTGGTGAAATACCGCCCTTGTTGTCGCTGATGTCTAACCGCGGTCCGTGAACCCGGATCCGGGACCCTGCATGGTGGGTAGTTTGACTGGGGCGGTCGCCTCCCAAACAGTAACGGAGGCGCGCGATAGGTGGGCTCAGACCGGTCGGAAATCGGTCGTCGAGTGCAATGGCATAAGCCCGCCAGACTGCGAGACTGACAAGTCGAGCAGAGACGAAAGTCGGCCATAGTGATCCGGTGGTTCTTCGTGTGAGGGCCATCGCTCAACGGATAAAAGGTACGCCGGGGATAACAGGCTGATGATGCCCAAGAGTCCATATCGACGGCATTGTTTGGCACCTCGATGTCGGCTCATCGCATCCTGGGGCTGGAGCAGGTCCCAAGGGTTTGGCTGTTCGCCAATTAAAGCGGTACGTGAGCTGGGTTTAGAACGTCGTGAGACAGTTCGGTCCCTATCTGCCGTGGGTGTAGGAATATTGAGAGGAGCTGTCCTTAGTACGAGAGGACCGGGATGGACATACCTCTGGTGGACCAGTCGTCCTGCCAAGGGCGCAGCTGGGTAGCTATGTATTGAACGGATAACCGCTGAAAGCATCTAAGCGGGAAGCCGGCCTCGAAACAAATATTCCCTTGAGAGCCGTGGAAGACCACCACGTTGATAGGATGGGTGTGGAAGCGCAGCGATGCGTGAAGCTTACCATTACTAATTGCTCGATTGGCTTGATCGTCCTCATGCAGTCACATGCAGGAGGAATTAAAACTCATGCGCGGCGAACGATCCGTCCAAGGATTGTTGCTGCATATATCGTTAGACAAAGTCTTCTGTTTCACGTTCTGTTGGACGAGCGAAGCGAGGACTAGCGACCAAGTGGGAGCGCAGGCTGCGCGCCGCTTGAGCGCCACAAAAGACAAAACTCTCGCATTTCAAATCGTCTTTGCCGGCCCGGTGGCTATGGCGGGGAGCCTCCACCCGATCCCATCCCGAACTCGGTCGTTAAAGTCCCCAGCGCCGATGGTACTACGTCTTAAGGCGTGGGAGAGTAGGTCGCCGCCAGGCCTGCAAAGCTGATTTGAGACCCTTCTTTCGTCTTTTAATTAACCGCGCTTCGGCGCGGTTTTTTTGTGTCTTCGACCATCGGACAGGGCGGCGATTGACGCGGCGGCCGGAACCGGTAATGAAATCAGGTGATACGGGGCAGGGATGTTTGCGATGGCGCGAGGCGCGCAAATCGGTATTTTGAGGGCTTTGACCGCAGCTGCGGCGCTTCTGGCTGTCGCCTCATGTTCTGGGCCGCAGCAGCCGGCCGGCGACGGCGCTGGGGCTCCCGGCGGGCGTTCGGGCGAGCCTGCGCCGGCGGAAGAAGAGATCAATCTCGATCTGTGGCTTGAGCGGCTGGAAGTTGGCAGCCGCGAGCTTTATTCCGCGCGCGAGGCGGTGGTCGAGGCCGTGGGACTCGAAACCGGCGATTGGGTCGCAGATATCGGGTCGGGGACAGGGCTCTATACGCTGCTGTTTGCCGAAAGGATCGGGTCGGAAGGCCAGGTTTTCGCCGAAGACATCGAGCCCTTGTTCCTTGATCTGGTGACGCGCCGGGCTGCCGACGCCGACCTCGCCAATATCAGCGCGGTTCTTGGCCGCGAAGACGATGTGACGCTGCCCAAAGAATCTATTGACGTCGTATTCATCGCCGACACCTATCATTATTTTGACGACCGCGAAGCGGTGATGCGGTCGGTGTTCAAAGCCATGAAACCCGGCGCTTCGCTGGTTCTGGTTGAATTCGATATCACGCCCGGCGAAGACCGCCCCGACTACAAATCTCACGTCCGCTTCGGCAAGGACGCGGTCGTCGCGGAACTGGAATTTATCGGATTCACGTTCGCCGAAGAACGCAAAATCGACGGGCTTGAAGAAAATTACTTCGTCAGGCTGTTGAAGCCGACCGAATGAACTCGGCCCGCCTCAATTGAGCGGACAAACCATTACGTGAGAATCGAAAACGGCGCCGACGATCAACACATCGTCCGACGCCGCGCCTGTGGCCGAAGCGTTAATCTCGCCGTTAAGCGAAACAAATGTATCGGCGCGTTCTCCGCTCACGGGGTCGAGACGGATGACATGGCTTGGCGCAACGGCATCCGGGTTTTTCGCATGAGCCAGGAATTTGTTGGTGTTTAAATGGCCGGCGATCCACAGTGCTCCGTCCGGCGCCACGTCGATATTGTCGGGCGCGGTGTTCACGCGCCAGCGCTTTTTCGCCTTGAGGGCGCCGGTGGTTTCGTTGCGGGAATAGGCTGAGATTCGTCGTTTTGTCGTTTCAGCGACGTAAACCTCCGCGCCATTCTTCGAGACGGCGACGCCGTTTGCGTAGGTGAGGCCGCCGACGATCGAGCGTCCATCAACGCCGTCGAAATAAACGAGGTCCGTTAATGGCAATGCGCCGTAAAGCTCAAACGCGCCGGCGAGACCATTGTCGTGTTTGCGGTCATTACTGGCGTAGAACTGGCGATTGCCAACAGCGGCCACATCGTTTGGAGAATGCATGGCGTCAAAGGAAACGCTTTCTGTGTGAAACAGCGCGCCGTCTTGGCCCACGTCGAACATTTCGATCGCTTCAGTCCCGTCGGCGCGATGACTGACGACGAAAAGTCGACGCACGCCGTCGGCGCCTTGCCACAAGCTGATGCCGTGCGGTGAAAAATCAGCCGGCGCATTTTCCGAAACCAACTGCGGCGTCAGCGTGCGATCTGTGAGATCAAGCATGTATATGGCGCCGCGCGGACGGTTTGCCGTTGTTCCGGCAAACCAGCCGCGGCGTTCAAATGTGGAAACAAAGACCTGCCTTGCGTCCTCATCGATCTCGACGTCTTCCGTTCCAGGCGCCACGTCGACGCGGCGGCATTCACCCACAAGCAACGGCTCAAGGTCGTTAAAGACGCCCATGGCCGGCAAGACATGCGCGGCCGACCAGGCGGCGGCGGTTAAAACGACGCCCGCAATGACAATAACAAACGCTTTCACGTGACCCCGACTGCTCTCGCCCCCACCAAGCGACATTGTCACAAACCGAGAGGGCGGGGGCAACCGGGCGAGGGTTGTAACCTGCTTGGGGATTTCTCGCCCGGCTTGTATCCGGAGATAGAATCCGACCAGCGTCGCCCTTGGGAAACTTCCATAATTACAATAGGTTAGCGCAAAAATCCCGCTGACTTTCGTGGCGCGCGTCACAGCTATATCGACGGAACTCGAAGCGACAGCTTGACGGCGGCTCGAAAAGGTTTACCTAACCGCCGTCTCCCCGGTTTTTCTACGTATGAGATCAACGCCCAATCGCGGCGCCCGACCCCTCATGCTCTCTCGCCGAGGAGTTGGCGTTAGCATTTTGGCGAACCATCATGGCGAAGACAAAAAAACCTCAGACTGGCGGCTCGAAAACCATCGAAGGCACGGCGGACGAGCAGTCAAAGAAGAAAAAGAAAACGAGCCCCTTTGAATTCCTTCAGCAGGTGCGCGGGGAGGGGTCCAAGGTCACCTGGACGTCGCGCAACGAAACCATGGTCTCAACCATCATGGTGCTGATTATGGTGGCGATTATGGCGCTGTTTTTCTTTTTGGTCGATCAGTTGCTTCGCTATGGCGTGTGTAACCTACTGCCGATCGACTGCGCTGGTTAGAACATAATTTTAATGACACCGGATGCTGCAATGACCGCGAACTGGTATATCGTTCACGCCTATTCCAACTTTGAAAAAAAGGTCGCCGATGCAATTCTCATGTCGGCGAAGGAAAAGGGCCTAGAACAATTTATCGAAGAAGTTTTCGTGCCCACTGAAGAAGTCACTGAAGTGCGCCGAGGGCGGAAAATCAACACCGAACGACGGTTCTTTCCGGGCTATGTGCTCGTGAAAATGGCGCTCAACGATCAGATCTATCACCTGATCAAGGACACGCCAAAAGTGACGGGGTTTCTTGGTTCCGGAAACAAGCCGATGCCGGTGCCGCAAAAGGAAATCGACCGGATCCGCGGCGTTATCGAAGAGGGCGAAACTCGCGTCGGCCCGTCAATTACATTTGAGGTTGGCGAGACAGTGCGCGTTACCGACGGACCGTTTGCATCCTTCTCGGGCGTCGTTGAGGACGTCGATGAAGAGAATTATCGCGTCAAGGTTGCGGTTTCCATCTTTGGGCGCGCGACGCCGGTTGAGCTCGAGTTTACGCAGGTCGAAAAGTCGAGCTAAGCCCGCTGCGGCGTTTCTTCTTCTTCGCCGTCTTCTTCTTCCTCATCCTCAGGATAAGGATCGCTTCGCTTCAAGGAGCGTGTCATCCAATTTGGCAGCTTCTTTTGCATCCAGCGAAGGCGTCGGTCGAGCCAGCCCCAGCGCCGTCTTAGAAAGCGAAGCGTCGCCGGCGATATTGTCGCCAACATCAAAAATCCGATAATGACAAGCGGCAGACCGAACGGGATCGGCGTAATCGCCGTTATGGCGCCGACGACAATCAGGATCAGCGCAAAGACCGTCAGCAAGAATTTAAAGAACGTCATTTCTTGTCAGCCTTTTCGTCTGGTTCCGCGCCGGCGTCCTTGTGCTCTTTGTTATCTTGCAGTTCCGGCTCCGTTTCCTCAATCACTTCGCGCACCGCAGGCGTCGCGCGCGGCGCAACAAGCCGAACAAGTTTATCGAACCAGGGCCAGCGGCGGCGCATGGAGCGAATGACCGGGCGAAAGGCCGGATTCGCTGCCGCGATCATGAACAGTCCGATAACGGCTAGCGGCGCGCCTACGGGCAAGGGCGAAATAAACGCGATGATCCCGTAAACGAAAAACGCAATGCCGACGACAGTAGTGATGAGGCGCGCGATCATGGAGCCGCCCATCGCCTGATCCAATCCTGAATTCGTCTGTGCATCCCTTCTCCGCTCGCACCTCGCGATGCAGTCGCCGTCGTGGCACGATCTTAGAGGAAGCGCCCAACAAAGTCAGTTCGTAGCGGGATTGTTCTTTCGCTTTGTCACTGCGGGCCAGCAGCCACCGAATAGCAACCTCGATTTGCGACAACTGTGCGGCGCTAGCGCAGCATCGGCGGCGGGGTTGTCGTGGTTTCGACCTCTTCGGCCACCGATTGAATTTTCGGCGTCGGCAGATGCGGCAGGTCTGCGCCCATTTGCTCCATCATATCAATGACGCGGCGCGTCGCAGCGGCGACTTCCTTGGCGCCTTCGGTTTTTCGCTTGTTCAGTTCCGACTGGTTTTCAAGCGCGTCGATCGCCTTGTACGCCTGTTCGACAGCCGTATTGAGATTGCGCGTCAAGTCCGGCAGGTTTGGATCGTCGTCGAGCAGCTTGTCTTCGGTCACCCTGGTGAGGGTCGCAACTTCCTCGCCGATGTCTTCCATTTGCCGGCGCATTCGCCGGCCGGTCGCCACCGATCCCCCAATTGCGCCAAGAACAAAGCCGGCGATCCCCGCGCCGACGCCAATCGCCAGAACTTCAGTCAACATGGGACCACGCCCCTTTAACCACACCCGGGCGTTATTGTGGGGATTTCTTCGCGCTTGGCAAGGCGCGCCCTAGATCAAGGCGTCGCGGCCCGCCCGGTCGGCGGCTTCGAGGCCGTTGTTGATCAATGTTGTCCAGGCGTCCTCAGGGGTAGAAGCGAACTTGATGAGATCGAGATCGCTTTCGCTGATCATGCCGTGATCTGCAAGATGACGGAAATTCACCGCTCCCGCCCAGTATTCCTCGTCAAAAAGAACAATCGGCAATTTCGGCGCTTTCCCGGTTTGCACGAGTGTTAGAAGTTCATACAACTCGTCGAACGTGCCGAAACCGCCCGGGAAAATTACAAGCGCCGCCGCGCGCATGGCGAAGTGCATCTTCCGCATACCAAAATAATGAAATTGAAATGTAAGCTCCGGCGTCGAATAGGGATTTGGTTCCTGTTCAAAAGGCAGGCGGATGTTAAATCCGATTGACGGAGCGCCGGCGTCTGCGGCGCCGCGATTTGCCGCCTCCATAATGCCGCCGCCGCCGCCGGTGGCGATGACATTGTCGCGCTCGCCATTGTGGTCCTTATCAAGCGCGCCGCCGCGTTCTGAGGCGATCCGGCCGAACGCCCGCGCCATATCGTACCAACGCGCATGTTCGCCATTTCCGTTTTCTGTCACTCGCGCGGAGCCGAAAACGACAATGGTCGAGTTGACGCCCCATTTGCGCAAGGACTGTTCGGCTTTTTCGTATTCGAGAAGAAATCGTACGCCCCGTTGGGGATCGTCGAGCAGGAAATCCTGATCGAGAGCGGCGAGGCGGTATGCAGGCGAGGCGAGTTGATCGGCGTTGGGTTTCTTGGTTGACATTTGGCGCTATGTCTTTCTGTTCACGATTAAGCCGCAGGCGCTGGTCCATGGCCGTGCAACCGGTTTACCGTTTACTGGAAGAGATCACAATCGAGGGGCGATCAATGCGTCTGTTAGGACTTCTTAGTGCATTCATTTTGCTTGCTGTTCCGGCTCAAGCCGAGCGGGCGATCGAGTTTACCGCGCAGGTCGGAGACGCAAATGGCATTATCGCCGCAACGAGCGATCCGGCAGCGCTCGATAGTCTCAAGGCGTTGATGAGCGACGAGGAAGGCGCGCGGCTAGAACGCGCCGTTGGTGCGAGCGCATTTACCGGCGCCGTCGGGGAAACTGCGAGTTTTCTGATAGGCGGCGATATTCAGGAAATTCACCTGATCGGTGTTGTGGCTGAGGCAATGAAGCCACGTGACTGGGAAGATTTTGGCGGGCGTGCGGGGCTCATCGCCAAGGCTAGCAAGGCCGAACGTCTTGCGGTGCTCGCGCCGGGCGTGCGATCGGGAGAAGCGGTTGCGGCCGCGCGCGGGGCGATGCTCGGCGCTTATTCCTTTGACGCCTATAAAAGCGAGCCCGAGCCAACCGCAGACGGCAGTCTTGTCTTCGTCCTGGCCGAGCCGGCCGCTGCACGGGCGTTATTCGATCGAGAAGGACGCCATCTCGCCGAAGCGGTCATGTGGGCCCGGGATATGCAGTCCGAACCTGCAAATGTGCTTTACCCTGAAGAGTTTGTGCGTCGCACCCGCGAGGCGTTTCGCGGCGTTGCGGGCGTTTCAATCAGCACGCTTACAGAACGCGAGATGAGCAGGCTTGGCATGGGCGCCATTCTCGGCGTCGGTCGAGGCAGTGTGCGTCCCCCGCGGATTTTAGTTGCGCGCTATAATGGCGGTTCAGGCGCGCCGATTGTTTTTGCCGGCAAGGGCGTCACATTCGATACCGGCGGGATCTCTCTCAAGCCCAATGACCGCATGTGGATGATGAAAGCGGACATGACGGGCGCCGCCGCGGTAACAGCAGCCGTGATGTCGCTGGCGAAATCAAAAGCGCCGGTGAATGTGATCGCCATCGTGGCCCTTGCGGAGAATATGCCCGACGGCAGGGCGCAGCGGCCGGGCGACGTCGTGCGCACCATGTCCGGAAAGACGGTCGAAATCATGTCGACAGATGCAGAGGGCCGTCTCGTTCTTTCTGATGCTGTCTGGTACGCGCAGGAACAATTCAACCCGTCGCTTCTGGTCGATGTGGCCACCCTGACCGGTTCCGTCGGTCGCGCGCTCGGTGATGAATACGCCGGATTGTTCGCGCGAGACGATGCGATTGCCGCGCGCCTCATGAAGGCCGGCGAGGAAGCGGGCGAAGATCTTTGGCGTCTGCCGCTTCATCCCAACCACGATGCGCAGATCAAATCATTTATCGCGGATGTAAAAAACGGTGATACCGGCGCGCCCGGCGCCTCGACGGGCGCTGCGTTCATCGGCGCTTTTATCAAGCCGGAAACGCCCTGGGCGCATCTCGATATCGCCGGTGTCGACTGGCGTGAAGAAGCAACGCCCACGCAACCTCTTGGCGCCAGCGGCTTTAGTGTGCGCCTGTTGGATCGATTGGCGCGAGAGACGAGCGAGTAGGCTTCAACACCCCCCATCGGGCGAACAGGCGCCGGCGCCGGGAATGCGCGTATCAGCATAACCATAGAACCAGCCGTCTTTCATTTGAGCGGCTGCCGGGCGCGCGTACCAGTCGAGCGGGTCGAGTTCGTGTCCCATGGCGGCGAGCGCTGCCTTCGTTTCTTCGGCGAGCCCCGGTTCGTAACGTAACTGGTCGGGCAGCCATTGATGATGAATGCGCGGCGCGTCGACTGCGTCAGCGATATTCATGTTGCGGTCGATAACATTGACGATGACGTTAAAGACCGCGGTGATGATGCGTGCGCCCCCCGGCGCGCCGACGGCCATGAACGGCTCCCCGTCCTTAAAAATCAGCGCTGGCGTCATGGAGCTCAAGGGCCGCTTGCCCGCCTCGATGGCGTTCTTCTCACCGCCGACGAGGCCGTATGCATTAGGTACGCCCGGCGCCGCGGAAAAATCGTCCATCTCGTTGTTAAGAACGATCCCGGTTCCCGGAACGACGATGCCCGAGCCATAGGAGAGATTAAGCGTGTAGGTGTTGGCGACCATGTTGCCGTTTTTGTCGATGATGGAGTAATGGGTCGTATCAGGACCTTCATACGGGTAGGGGTCGCCTTCGCTTACGTCACTCGATTTCGATGCGGCGGCGGCGTCAATTCCCGCAACCAGGGCGGCGGCGTAGTCATCGCTGGTCAGGCTGTCGACCGGCACGTCAGTGAAATCGGGATCGCCCAGATGCTCGGCGCGATCTGCATAGGCGCGGCGCATGATTTCCGCAACGAAATGCAGGCGCGTCGCTGACTCGCCGTCGCTTTCAAACGGCGGGCGCGTTTCTAGCATGTTGAGCATTTGAATGAGGTGTACGCCGCCTGAACTTGGCGGCGGCATTGAATGAATGGAGTAGCCGCGAAAGTCGCCGGTCACTGGCTCGCGCACATCCACTTTGTATGCGGCGAGATCTTCCCGCGTGACCAGCCCGCCATTGGCGGCCATGGCGCCCGCAATCTTGTTCGCCACCGCGCCTTTGTAAAATCCGTCGCGCCCTTTTCTTGAAATCGCTCTCAAAGTGCGGGCAAGGTGAGGGCGGCTGAACTTTTCGCCAGGCAGATATCCGCCGCCATCGGGTTTAAAAAATGTCGCCCGCGCAATCGGATCGCGCGTGAGGAGGTCGCGATGGCTCTCGATCATCGCCGCCTGGTAATAGGTGAGGCGCCAGCCCCTTTCCGCCAATTGGATCGCCGGCGCCATCACCGCGCGGCGGGAGAGTTTTCCGTATTGTTCGTGTGCAAATAAAAGACCAGCGACGGTTCCGGGAACGCCTGCAGACAGATAACTCCTCTGAATGGCGTCCTGATCAACGGCGCCTGTCTCGTCGAGATACATGTCGCGCGTTGCCGCTGCGGGCGCCGTTTCGCGGTAGTCGATCGCAATTGTCTTTCCTTCATCGCGCATATGGACGAGCATGAAGCCACCGCCGCCAATATTGCCCGCGCGTGGGTGGGTGACGGCGAGAGCGAAACCGGTTGCAACAGCGGCGTCGACAGCGTTGCCGCCGGCGGCCAGCATGTTTGCGCCTATTCTCGCCGCAACTTTTTCCTCTGCGACTACCATGCCGTCGCGACCGCCATTAGGGTGATGGAGAAAGGCTTCTAACGGCGGCGTCCGGACTATGCCGGCGTTGACAGCACGGGCGTCCTCCGCAGCGGCGGGCGCCGCACTTGCGAGCAAAATTGCGCCGAACAGGATTGCGAACAGGGAGTGATGCATCAGCGCCGCCTTTCTTTTTTGACTTTGAGAATCGTCAGAGCCTAGCATGGATCAGGGCATTGGGAGATAACATATGGCAGACGGGGACAAACAGACAATCGGCTCCATTGGATGGCGCGATCTGACGGTTGAAAATGCGTCGGAGTTGCGCGACTTCTATACCGCTGTGACCGGTTGGACCGTCGAAGACGTGTCCATGGGCGATTATTCCGACTACGCCATGAAAGACGCAAATGGCGCAGCCGTTGGCGGCGTCTGTCACGCGCGCGGAACCAACGCCGATCTGCCGCCTCAGTGGCTGGTTTATGTTGTTGTCGAAAACCTCGAAAAGAGTCTCGATGAAACACTGAAACGCGGCGGCGATGTCGTCGCCCCGCCGCGCGGGCTCATGGGCGGCAAAATGGCTGTGGTGAAAGACCCTGCAGGGGCGGTAATCGCATTGTGGGAAGAATAGGACGAAGCGCTCATGTCCGCTGACGTCTTTCTCAGTTATTCTTCCAAGGACAGGGACAAAGTACGCCCGATCGTGGCGGCGCTTGAGGATGCGAAACTATCGGTATGGTGGGACCGCGAAATCGGCGCCGGCGCTGTTTTTGAAAGAAAGATCGAGGAAGCGCTCGACACTGCAAAATGCGTTGTCGTCGTTTGGTCCCATGACTCAGTGCAATCGGACTGGGTGCGCGCCGAAGCCCACGAAGGTTTGGCGCGCGGCGTGCTGGCGCCGGTCATTATCGATGACGCGCGACCGCCGCTTGCCTTTCGTCAGACCCATCACCTCAAGATCACGGACGGATTGCCGGCGCTGGTGGCGGAAGTGCGCCGGCATATTGCAGAAAACGAAAAGACCCCGGATCTATCGGCGCACATTCACTATGTCACAACTCCTGATGGCGCTCGACTTGCCTATGTTCGACAGGGTGTCGGACCGTTTGTCGTAAGAAGTCTCGGTTGGTCTACCAGTTGCGCACTTGAGCTGGGCGGCGAAAACGCTCTGACTAATGAACTTATCCGGGATTTTAATTTCATCACTTATGATGGGCGCGGCGGCGGCATGTCGGCCCGCGGCGATTATGGGTGGTCGATGGAAGAACGCCTTTGCGACCTGGAAACCGTCGTTGAAGCGGCCGATCTCAAGGAGAAGTTCGTTCTTTATGGCATTTCCGAGGGTAGTCGATCAGCAATTCTTTTTGCTGAAAAGTATCCTCACAGGGTTTCGCACCTGGTGCTTGATTCGCCGTCCTTGCCCTTCATCGATACGGACATTCGTGCGTATTCTGAATCGATGGGGTGGCTGGTTGAATTCGTCCGTGAGCATTGGGGAACCGATAACCCGCTCGCCAGCCGGATGATCTGTTCAATTTGGAGCCAGTCAGCGACGCCTAACGAGCAGCGCATTTTCATGCGCCGACAGCGCGAAAGCATGACGGCGGAAGAGGCGGCGCGCTACATTTATTCGACGGGGAGGCAAAATGTGGATCCGGCGCTTTCCAAACGAATCTGGGGCGCCGTCGCGAACATGAAAACGCCGCTGCTGGTTTTTCATACGCTCGACGATCCGCTGGCGCCTTACGACCTTGCCAAGAAGCTGGCGGAAACCGCGCCCAATGCCGAGCTCATTACCTCAAACCTGCCTGACCATGGTTGCGTATTAAGCGCATCCTTTGCACGCCTGCAGGCAAAGGAAGTTCGGCGATTTGTTCTGGGGCGCTGACTGTATCGGGCAGATGCACGGGCATCGACCTGCGCATAGCTGAACCACACGGTCCGAACCGAGCATCGCTGGAGAGGTTGCTTTCCTCCCGGGCCGTCCTTATTGGTTCGGAAAGTAGTTTGGGCGGCGCGTATGAGATTCTTGTTAGTATTGTTTATCTGTGTCTGCGCTTTTACTGAGAGTGCATTTGCAGAAGTGCGCCGCATGGCGCTTTCGTCAGACGGGGGGATTTACGCGGCGCTCAGCGGCACCGAAGACGGGAAGTGCTACTTGCTCGTCTATGACGCTAACGATGCGTCGGCGAATCCAGTTCCGTTCAATCTCGGCGATATTCAAACCGGGGGCTTTTACCTCGTCGGGGGCGATTACGCGTTGATCGAGGTAACCGATCTCGAGTTTGTAAAGGGAACTGTCGACGGCCTGCAGGATTTCAACGCGGCCCGATGGATTTCGGTCAACATCGACACCGGCGAGATCCGGTCGATATTCAAGCACCTCGGAGGCGCCGATTTCGCTTACATTGTCGAAGATTCCGGCGAACTTTTAGCGACAACGCCAAATGAAGCAGGCAAATCGGTGTTTTCCAGAATCGACGTCCGTGCTCGCGGACCCGCTCAGCCGACGCGGTTTGAAAGCGGCCGGGACGAACTTTCTTATTCGTTGCTTAATGTGAATCTCAAAAACGGTCGCTCGAAACCTCTCAAGCGAGGGAGCGAAGAGACGAGACAATGGGTCGTAGATGAGAACGGAGCCGCGGTCGCGCGAATCGATCTTCTCGAGTCTGCTACGAAGTTGAGATTCTTTGTGTCCGTCGACGGCAATCTCAAGCGTGCCTCTGGCGTTTCGATAGGCGATGGCGACATCGAACAATTCGTTGTGCTCGGGCGTGGATCAGATCTGAATGTAGCAATCGTCCGAGTTGTCGATGGCGAAGGCGCACTTTCCTATCGCCGCTACAACATGCTTACCGGCGAATTCCTTGGCGACGCCATTGCTCCGGCGGGGCGAAGGGTTCGAGAAAGTTACGACCCCAGGCGCGCGATTGCGCATGGGCTCGTTGTTGATGACGGCGCCGAGATTCATCATTTCAACGAAAGCGATCAATCGCTTCAGCGCCTAATGGAAAAATCCATTGCCGGCGCGAAGGTATATGTGGAATCCGTGTCACAGGACGGTGACCGAGCGCTGGTAAGAGCGCACTATTCCGATAAGCCGACGGAATGGTATCTATTTGATAGAGCCGAGAAGCGATTGGAGATAATTGCGCGCAACTAAACCGCACGCAGCCGCCCTCGCATGCTCTCTCAATACTTCGATGTCTGATCGTCTCTTTCTTTCAATCGCCGCTTTGGCGTAGTGGCGTAAGAAGAGCTATATCCGTCACGAAAACCGTTCAGCGCTGAGGAATGACAGGTCAGTGCTTTCAACGGAACCCACGACTGATTCGGCAAGGAATTCGCCAATGATTGGTGCAAACTTGAAACCGTGTCCTGACAATCCCACGGCGTAGGCGATGCGCGGGTCTTCGGTGGCGCGGTCAACGACGAAGTCGTTGTCGGGGCTTTTTTCGTACAAGCAATCGACTTGACCAATGCTCTCGGGCTCGACGCCGGAAACATGCTTGCGGACAAATTCGAGAATGGCGCCAGCTTCCGCCGCGAGGTTCGGGCGTGCGTCGTCCGGGTCGCTTATGGCAAGTCCCGCATGATGAGCGCCGACCTTGATTGCGCCGCCATTGGGCGCGGGGATTGCGTAGAAAAACCGGCCATCCTCGTCTTCGAGTGCAAATGGAACGTCACAATTTGCGCCGTCGCGCAGAGCGAACCAGCAAGTGGCCTTTGCGATGGCGCGGATCGGGCAGGGGGCGGCAAGTCCGAGAGCGGCAAATGTTTTATCCGCCCACGGACCGGGGGCGATAATCACGCGGTCGCACTCAATTCGGCGCTCAGCGGTTGAGAGCACGAGACCCGTCTTTGCGATGTCGAGGCCGATTACCCGCTCGTTCCAGCAAAACTCTGCATTTGCTTCCAATGCGCCGCGGCGAAATGCGGCAAGCGCACGGTCGGCGAGGAGATAGCCGGCGTTTTCTTCAAAAATCGCGCGCCAATCCGCGGGAAATGCCAGTCCGGCGCACCGGCTCGCAATTTCATCGCGGGAAAGCACAGACAGGGGCAGGTCGAATTCGCGCGCAGCGCGCTCCACGCCGGCGACGAGACCGCTTGTCGGCGATCCCGCCTCCAATAGGCCCGTCCTGCGCACGAGTTCCTCCCCGCATGCATCTTCAAGCGTCCGCCATTCCTCATAGGCGCGACGCAAGAGCGGCACGTAGTCAGCGTCTTCAAAATAGGCGAGGCGGATGAGGCGGCTTTCGCCGTGGGAGGAGCCTTTCTCATGCCCCTCCGCATACTGATCGAAAACGCGCACCATTGCGCCGCGCCGGCTGAGCGCATAAGCGGCGGCAGAACCGGCGGCGCCGGCGCCAATGACGCAAACGCGCAATGGGGTCACCCGATGCCGAACTTTTCAAGCGCGGCCCTGGCGATGGGCTCGCCCCACTCCTGCACGAAATGACCGGCGTCGGCGACTTCCATCGGCTCCGGGCAATTCTTGATGATCTTTTTCAAGATATGCATCGCCGGCGGGCCGAGCACAGGATCCTGCATGCCGATGGCCATGAAACTTTCGCCCGCCCAGTCTTCGGACCAGAATTTGCGCGCCTTGAGCGAGGTTTCGACGCCCTCGGACGAGGCCGGCGTCAGATCCTTGCCCTGTTCTTTCAGCATTACGAGTTCCGGAAAACGGCGTACGCCGCCCTTGTAGGATTGATCCGGAAACGGCGCGGCATAGGCGGCGGCTTCATCGTCGGAAAGGACCGGCGTCGCCCGCTGCATGAGGGCGGCGACATCAAGATCCGGATTGGCGCGATTATAGGCGCGCCACATAGCGAAACCTTCTCCCGCTTCTTCGCCGCCGGGCAGCCCCGTATTCATGACGATAAGCCGCGAATAGCGCTCCGGCGCCGCCATGGGCAGCGTCAGGCCGAGCAGTCCGCCCCAGTCCTGAACCACAAGGCAGACATTTTTGAGATCCAGCTTCTCGACAAAGGCGAGAAGAGCGTCGCGGTGGAAATGATAGGTATACGTCTCATCACCGACCGGTTTGTCCGAGCGCCCAAAGCCGAAGAGATCGACAGCGACCGCGCGATGGCCCGCGCCCGTAAAGACGGGGATCATTTTTCGGAAAAGATAGGCCCATGAGGGCTCCCCATGGATGCACAGGAACGTGACGTCCGCGTCCTCGGAACCCTCGTCGACGTAATGCATGCGCAGGCCCTCATAGCCGCTCAGGCCTTCCACATAATGCGGGGCGTAGTCCCAGCCGGGGAGGTTCGCAAAGCGGTCGTCGGGAGTGCGCAGGGCTTCAATGGTCATAGGAATTTCCTTTAGTTTAAAAGACGCAACACCATCATCACCAGGCCGACAGTGCCGACCGTCCAGACCAGTGTGCGCAGGGCGAAAACGCCCATGAAATAAACAGGCAGATACGCCGCCCTTGCGATGACAAAGATAAGCGCGCCGGTAAGGCCCCAGCCGTCAGCCTTGTCGGTGATGATGAGCAGCAGCGCCAGGGGCAGGAAGAAAAACAGCGATTCCTCCATATTGCGCTGGGCGCGCCCGCAGCGCTGGGACGCGACTGACTTTTCGAGCACCGTATCGCGGGGGCCGAGCCCCACCGCCAGCAAATTGCCGTCGCCCTTGCTGGATTGAAGTTTCAGAACCGCATGAACAGTGACGTAGAGGAAATACAACAGCAACGCCCAGAGAATATAGCTAATCATCTTGTCTCTCCTTGGCTTTCCGGGTTTTCTTGAGCCGTGTCGCCGCTATAGTCGCGCCGAACGCCCACGCGGCCAAGACCTGCGCGCAGTTATCAAATCACGTTGAGGAGATTTCTTCCCCATGACCGACCATTCCGTAGACCTTGTCGTCGTCGGCTCCGGACCCGGAGGCTATGTGGCCGCCATTCGCGCTGCGCAACTGGGGATGAAAACGGCGATCGTTGAGCGCGACGCCCTTGGCGGAGTCTGCCTTAACTGGGGCTGCATCCCCACCAAGGCGCTGCTCCGGACCTCGGAAATCTACACCAACATGAAACACGCCGACGAATTCGGGCTCAAAGCCGAGAATATCGGCGTCGACATCGAAAAGGTGGTCAAGCGCTCGCGCAAAGTCGCGGGCAAGCTATCCGGCGGCATCGGCTATCTCATGAAGAAGAACAAGATCGCCGTGATCGAGGGCGATGCTAGCCTCGCCAAAGGAACCGGCGCGCCGCTGGTCAAGGTGAAGACCAAGGACGGCGAAGATACGGTGAAAGCAAAGCATGTGATCCTCGCGACCGGCGCCCGGGCCCGCACCATTCCGCAGGCGGGGCTCGAGCCCGACGGCAAGTTCGTCTGGACCGCCAAGGAAGCGATGATCCCCGACATCATGCCGAAGTCGCTTCTGGTCATCGGGTCGGGCGCCATCGGCATTGAGTTTGCGAGTTTTTATCGCGCGCTCGGCGCCGAGGTGACAATCGTCGAAATGCTCGACCGCATCCTTCCCGTTGAGGACAAGGAAATCTCCGCCTTCGCCGACAAGCAGTTCCAGAAGCAGGGCATGAAGATCATGACCTCGGCCCAGGTTGAAAAGCTCGACACGTCCGGCAAGCTGGCGAAAGCGACGATCAAGACCAAGGATGGAAAGTCGGAAACGGTGGAGGCCGAACGGGTTGTCCTCGCGGTCGGCATTGTGGGGAACACGGAAAATCTCGGGCTTGAAGCGGTCGGCGCCAAGGTCGATCGCGGCCATATTGTCGTCGACGAATGGCTCAGGACCGGCGTTCCCGGGCTCTACGCCATTGGCGACGTGGTCGGCGCCCCCTGGCTCGCCCACAAGGCGTCCCACGAAGGGGTGATCTGTGTAGAGAAGATTGCGGGCGTCAAGGACGTCCACCCCTTGAACGTCACCAACATTCCGGGCTGCACCTATTGCCAGCCGCAGATCGCTTCCGTCGGGCTTACGGAAGAAAAAGCGAAAGAGCAGGGCCACAAGGTCAAGGTCGGCCGCTTCCCCTTCAACGGCAACGGCAAGGCGATTGCGCTCGGCGAACCGGAAGGCATGGTCAAAACCGTGTTTGACGAAAAAACCGGCGAGCTTTTGGGCGCCCATATGATCGGGGCGGAAGTCACCGAACTCATTCAGGGCTTCGGTCTCGCGCGGTCAGCAGAACTCGTTGAGCAGGATCTGATGCACGCGATCTTCCCGCACCCGACCTTGAGCGAGATGATGCATGAGAGCGTCCTCGACGCCTATGGAAGGGTGATGCACATCTAATGACAAGCGCAGACAAAAAAATCGCCATCGTCACCGGCGCCAATACGGGCCTCGGTTTTGAAACCAGCCTGGCGCTCGCCAAAGCCGGCGCCCATGTGATCCTCGCCTGTCGCAGCGAGGAGAAAGGCGCCGCGGCGGCGGCGCGCATCAATCAAAAGGCGCCGTCGGCTGATGTTGAGGTGATGCGGCTCGATCTCATCGACCGGGCGAGCATCCGCGCCTTTGCCGAAGGCTTTTCGAAAGCTCACGACCGGCTAGATATTCTCGTCAACAACGCCGGCGTCATGGTGCCGCCCTATACGATCACGCAAAACAATCTGGAGCTGCAGTTCGACGCCAATCATGTGGGGCATTTCTATCTCACGTCCTTGTTGTTCCATCGCCTCGACCAGCCCCACGAGACGCGCGTCGTCAATGTTTCGAGCCTTGCGGGAAAACGTCCGTTTGCGGATATCCATTTCGACAATCTAAATTTTGAGGGCAATTACGAGGACGGCCCCAAACTCTTCGGGCAAACGGGCCTGCCCGCCTATTGTCAAAGCAAGCTGGCGAACATTCTCTTCACCCTGGCGCTCAAAGAGCGCGTCGATGCGGCGGGCAAAAACGTCAAGGCGATTGTCGTTCACCCCGGCGGGTCGAACACGGACCTCGCCAGGCATTTCCCCGCCTATGTTCGATTTCTGGCGCCCATCCTCACGCGGTTCATGGGCTTTTCAACCGCGGCGGAGGGCGCCCAGTCGAGCGTTCACGCCGCTCTCGAAGCGGACGTCAACGCCGGCGACTTTTTCGGACCCACCGGCAAAGGCGAGCGCAGCGGCCCGCCCGGACGCGTCCCCTTCACCGAGAAATCCCAGGACAAGGATCTGCGCGAGCGGCTCTGGACGCTTTCGGAAGAATTACTGGGGATTGAGTTCAGGGTTTGAACAAGAAGACCAAAGCCACGGGAGGGCGGTCATGGTGCAGGAAGAAGAGCCGAGGGTTGATCCATACGATCTTGAGGAGCTGCGCGATGCGGAGGTGACCTTCGATCTCCTCGCCTTTGTCCGCGATCACCCGATAATTGTCGGCATTACGGTGCTCGTCATCGTCATTTTCTTTTTCTGGTTCATGAACCGCCGCAAGCGCCGATAGCAAAAAAAACCCCGCGGGGAGCGCCCGCGGGGGTTCAGTTGGTCTTTGGGTCTTTGTTTTTGGGGGTCTTGTTAAAAGCGGAAGCGCACGCCCGCCTCGACAACCGAGGCGGTGTTTTCAACGTCGAACGCCGCGCTGAAGAGAGAAGCGTTGACTTCCGCATCGCTGGTGGCGCGATAGCGATAGCCGGCGAAGAGGCTGGTCATGGGCGAGACTTCATATTCAACGCCGCCCATCACCTGATAGGCGAACTGGGTTGAGCTGTCGTCGATGATGGTGGTCGCCGACGGCGCATAGTTGACGTCGACGAAGCCGATGCCGACGCCGCCGCCCACATAAGGCGTAAAGCGCGAAGCGTTGTCGAAATCGACAATGGCGTTGGCCATGACAAAGACGGTTCTGACGTCCCCTTCGCCCGCGGCGACGAGATCGCCGACCGTAACGCCGAGATTTGTCGCCTGGCCGGTGATGAGAACGGCTGCGTCTTCATTGGTGAGGTCGATGCCGCCGGCGTTGACGCCCGTATGGGTGTTGACGCCGTTCGACTGGTATCCGACTTCAAGCTCGCCGCGCACGAAACCAAAGTCGCGGCCGAGGGCGCCGTTGATGGTCCAGCCGGTGTTAAAGTCGGTTTGCCAGCCGACCGCCGTCCCGTCGGGGAGGACCGCGCCGGCGGGCACGGTGGTGCCTTCGCCAGTCGTGAAGTCGCCGACAAACGCGCCTACGTTGTCAGAATTCATAAGGAAAGAGCCGCCGCCGGAAAGGGAGACGTAGGTGTCCTGGGCCGACGCGGCGCCAACGAACGCAAGGGCGCCCGCGGCGGTCGCCGCCATAAACTTGGTAAGCATGGGTGTTCACTCCGAACGTTGCGAAAAATGAAAGACGCTGTGCTGCACCAGCGGCTCATAGGGCATACGTTTCAGAGCGCGTTTGGTTCACGTTTCCATGCGGAATTTGCAACGGCAAGGCATGAAAAATTTTTCATCTTGCGCGATGAATTTGGATCACTCCAGCGCCATCACATTTTTGTCAGGGATGAGTTTTTAAGCGTGGCGCCGAAGATTAGTTCTTTCCTTTTCTTCTCGGCTAAAAGTTCGCTTCGAGGCGAAAGAACAGGCGTTCATCAGAGGCTGAAAAGTCGATGCCCGAACGGCGCAGGGGCCAGTTCGCTTCCACGCGAGCGCTCGCATATTTGTTGAGCTTGACGTGAACGCCGCCGCCCGCCGACATCAAGGCGCCGGTGGGCAGGGCCCCCGCGTCGGGGATCCCGGTAAAGCCGACGACGCCGCCATCAACGAATGCGTAAGGGGCAGCGCTCGCCCCCGTGCCGGGAAGTTTGATGGGCCTCGCGCGCAGTTCCAGAAACCCAAGAAAGCAGTGATCGCCATATAATGTCTCGATCTCGTGGCCGAGGCCGAAATCGCGCCCGCCATAAATGCACTGGTCGACTTCAAAAAGCGCGCGTGTGGAGACTTGCGACCAGGTCGCCAAATTCAGCTCGGCGAATTGCCCGAGTTTCTGCACCCGTTCGGCTTCTAAAATGAATGTCGAAAATCCTGCGCCATCCCCCAGCCGGCTTGCGCCCGGCGATCCGCGCATCGTGGCGCCAAAAACGTCCCAGCCGCGGAGCCATGTCAGCGAAACGTAGTTTTCACCGCCCCAGGGATCGAGAGCGTCGAGTTCCAGGCCCAGGATCGTCGCGCGCCGTCGGTCACGCGTCTGCTGTACATCATCGAGAAACCGTTCAGTCTTGAGAAAGGCGAACCCGCCGTTTGCGGAGAGTTGCAGTCGTTTCGACAGGAAGATCGGTTGCGACAGCAGGAATTCATAGTTTTGATTGATGCGATTGAGTTTTGGCGGCGACGGGCCGAAGAGCAGCGGTTTTATATCTGACCGAAAAACGCCCAGCTCTGCGGTAAGGCCCTTGGCGTTCAACACCGTTGCGTATGAGGCGATCAACAAATACGCGTCGCCGCGCCCGGTATTGGCGATCAGTCGGGCGTCAAGTTCGTCGGTTCCGCTTGCCAGCCCGCGGAGTTTGACCCGCGTTGCAACCACCTTGCGGCCGATGAAACGCGGCGCTCTGTTGTCGAAACGAATATTCGCTGTCGCACGATCGTGTTTCACAGTGATGATAAGGCGCGCCTGCTGTTGAGGGTGCGCGGGCGGCGCAATTTCTACGGTGCAGGAAACGCCCGGTACATTGTCGGCGAGACGATTAAAACGGGTGAGGGTTTCGAGGCGAAGCGGCCTTTCTTCCGTGAGCATCGAGGCGAGAGAGCGCACATAGTCCATCGTGCGCCCTTCGTTCCCGACAAACTCGATGACGCCGACATCGCCGCTCGACACGGAAATGTTGACCCGGCCGTTCTGAAAGTCCTGCTCTGCAATGTACGCGACCCGGGCAGGGAAGCCCGCGGCCGCATTGTGATGGGAAATTCTTTGGACGACGTCGAGGAGCGCCGCCCTGTCGACGCGGCGTCCCAACAGGTCTGCATAAAGATGGCGAAGGGATTGTGTCGAGTCGCCGGGAACGCCGTTGAAAGTCAGTTGGCGTAAAACAAACGGCGCCGGAAATGTTGTCTGCCCGCTATGGTCAAGGGCTGCGTAACCGAACACGGGCTCGCGCAGGCCCCGTTCGGTTCCAGCCCGCTCGCGCCGACCGCCAACTTCTTCGCCCAGTGACAAGCGAGCGCTCGCCGCTGTCGGATCGACAACGGTCTCTTGCGCGATTGCGGTTTCTCCGATGAGAACCAACAACCACGCACAGACAACGCAGCGCGTCCAATATACTTCGTTTAACTTTACTGCCCCTTCGGCGCGAGCGCCGCCCCCTTACGCGAGGCACTCTATCGCATTTCGATCCGTACCACAATCATGTGTGCAAGTGCGAAATCCACTGCGCCCGACTTGAATTGAAGAAGTCTTCAAGTGAAGGACATTCAGCACGCTATTGGCAGGGCGCATTGTTCTTCTTTGCGAAGGACAGTCTTATCGAAATAGTATCTATGGAAAGGAAATCTCTTCCCGGGTCTCTTTCCACTGCGGGTATTTTTTCATGACCGACGCGAAAAGGTCCGATCCCATCAGCTTTTGCAACCACTGGCGCACCGCCGCCGGGGCGTTTTCGTCGAACCATGCTTCGTCGGCAATGCGGAACTGGCGCACAAAGGGGAAGATGGCGATGTCGGCGCGGGCGCGCTTGTCGCCGCAAAGGTAGGATTGCCCTTCAAGGCGCTGGCTGAGGGCGGTGAGAAACTTCATCCCTTCCGCGCGATGTTCTTCCGGGTCGGCGCCTTCATATCGGGTCGTGTATTTATAACGGTCGAGATGGTGCTTGAAGTCGCCGTCGCACGTCGCGATTAGGTCTTCGTTGTTAATTGGGCCGTCTCCCGACAACCACCCCTCCGGATCGTGTTTTTCAAGCGCCCAGTCCATGACGGCGAGGCTTTCGTCAATCACGTCGTCGTCGATGATCAACACCGGGACAGTGCCTTTCGCCGACGCAGCGATCATCTCCTCCGGCTTGTCGCGCAAGAGGACTTCGCGCAGACGCACCGGCGTTTGGCTCACGGCAATCGCCATCCGCGCCCGCATGGCGTAGGGACAGCGGCGAAAGGAATAGAGGATGGGGTGGTCGGTCATCGTGCGCGCGGACCGGGTGCGCCGCCCGGTTTCACCCCGATATGGGTCTCGCCCCGCGCTTCGGCGAGCTCCACCTGTTTCTGGCGTTCGGCGAAAGCTCTGCGCTGATCGTCCGTATACTCATCGACGCAATGGGGGCAGGAAACGCCGGGGCGATATGTGGGCGAGGCCTTGTCCTCCTCGTCAATCGGCCGCCGGCAGGCGTGGCACATGTCGTACTTTCCGGGCGCGAGATCGTGGTCCACGGAGACGCGGGCGTCGAAGACGAAACATTCCCCGCGCCACAGGCTTTCTTCCTCCGGCACGGTCTCAAGATATTTCAAAATGCCGCCTTTGAGGTGGGCGACGTCTTCTATCCCTTGGCTGCGCAGGAACGCCGTCGATTTTTCACAGCGAATGCCGCCGGTGCAGAACATGGCGACTTTTTTGACGTCCCGGGATTTGCGAAATTCGCTGAACCAACCCGGAAAGTCGCGGAACGACGTGGTCTGCGGATTGATCGCGCCGTCAAAAGTTCCAATGCTAACTTCGTAGTCGTTGCGGGTGTCGATGACTAGAGTTTCCGGATCGCTGATCAGGGCGTTCCAGTCCTCAGGGTCTACATATCGTTCGTGACTTAGATGCGGGGCGATATCGGTGACGCCCATGGTGACGATCTCTTTTTTGAGACGCACTTTCATGCGGTGAAAGGGCGGGGCGCCGGCAATGCTGGTTTTCCATTCCATGTCCTCGCAGCCGGGGAAGGTGCGGATATGGTCGATAATGGCGTTAACGCCTTCCTCTGCGCCGGCGATAGTGCCGTTGACGCCTTCGCTCGCCAGAAGGATGGTGCCGAGGACGCCGTGTTTTTGCGCGCACGCCAGCAAATCGCCGCGCCGGTCTTCGAAGTCCGGCAAGTCGGCGAATTTATAAAAAGCGGCAACAGTGGTCTCAGCCATAGGACCGACGCTTTACGCGAGCCGCCGCCGCCGCTCAAGCGGGCAGAGGCTCAGAGCAACGCCAAAACAGCGACGACGCCGATGGCGATATTGACCAGCCACCCCAGAACGTAAACGAGAGAGCGCGGCCCGCCAGCAGGTTTGCCGAAGCCGGCGTAGTAGATCGCGGCGTAAAGAACGCGCAACGCCACGTGAATGACGGCAAGCATGTTGACGAGCCCGGCGTTCGCCCCGGCGAGGATGGCGACGACAATGGCGACAGCGAAGGCGGGGAGATTTTCCGCGCCGTTGGCGTAACAACGCAGGGCGCGGAAGCCGAGATCCTCATGCCCGCCCGCCGGCGTCGCGCCCGGCGTCTCCTTTCCCCGGACAAAGCCGAAAAAGGCGCCGAGAAAAGCCTGCAAGAGAACGATCAGCGCCAAAACGGCGAGAGCGAGAAGCGCAGTCTGATAGTCGGCGGCGAATGCGGGCATGGGATGCTCCTTTATCGAAGGTCGCTAGTCTCTTTTGCGCGCGCGCGCGCGTTTCGGTTTTTCATCCATTGCGGATTCTCCAGCGGTTTCGACGAATTCGATTTCGGCTGTGCCCGCTTCAGAACCGCCGCCGACCTCAACGAAATCGATTTCCGCCGTGCCGACCGAATGGGTCGCGCTGGAGATCTTGTTATAGTAAAAAGCAACTTCTTCCGTAGGCCGATCATCAGCGTCGCCGCTGGTCGACCAGCTTTTGATAAAGCACCGTTCGAGTTTGTATTTTAGATAGGCGCGTTCGCCGCCGTCGACGGGCGTCGCAAACTCAAGCACCGGGATCTCCTGCTTTGCGCGAAAAGCCCGCTCCAGCACGTCGCGCCCGGCAAAGCCCTTAGGCAGCGTGAGCGTGACGGATCCTTTTGCCGGCGGCGTCGTCGCTGCGCCGACGGTTGTGGCGACGGCGGACGCGGCGGCAATCGCGCGGCTGGCGCTGGCGCCGCCTTCACGGGTCGCTGAGCTCCATTTGATGTCGAGCACTTCAACGCCTTTGCCGGTGGCTGCCGATTTTGATTCTCCGTCAATATCCGGGATCTTGACGTAACTACTGACGCCGGCGAAAGCGGGCGCAGCAGCAAGGCTCAACGCTGCAGCGGCGAGCATCGACTTAAATCGGATCATTGGGGCTCCCTCCATTTGTTCGGTAACGCCCGGAGCCTAGCTGATCGCGCATGGGAAGTCGAAATCGGCGCTCAAGACCGCAGACCATAGGTCATGAGCCGTTTCCCCACGGCTTCGTTGACGATGCGAAAGCCGTGCTCTTCAAGGAGTGCGCCCACGGCCTCATGGGTGCGCGCGCCCTTGCGCTCCGCCCCGGTGTCGATCGCGACGGCGTTTGTGTTTGCTAGTACGGCGCTCGCCCCTTCAAGCACTTCCGGTTCGGCGCCTTCTGCATCGCATTTTAACAAGTCGATGCGGTCGATCCCGTGGTCGGTGCAGAAGCGGTCGAGAGTGATCGCCCGGCGCGTTGCCGCGTCAGCGCCCTCAGCGAAGATCGAACTGTCCGCATGGGCCGGAATGGAAACAAACGGAACCTCGGTTTCTTCTTTCCACAAAAGCGCATCATGAACGGCGGCGTTTTTCAGTTCACGGATGTTGTGGGAGAGGCAGGCGCGAACGGCGCCGTCCGGCTCAAGGCAATGAACCGACGCGCCGTGGCGGGCGCAGACAAAGGCGAATTCACCCGCATTGGCGCCGACGTCGATGACGAGACTTTTTGCGCCAAGCTGAACGTGTCGGCCGACACCGTATTCAGCGGCAAGCTGATCGAGCCGCGCCTCCCACCCCTTGCGATAGAGCTTCCAGCGATAAGGTGAGGGAACGACTATACGTCCGTCCGCAACAATGATTTCAGCGCCGAGAGGGTGAGCGGCAATCGTAACGCGCCGGTGGCCGCCGACGCGCAGCGCGGCGAGAACGTCCTGGCGGAGTAGCTTCCAGCGAATTTTGAAGGGAAGGGAGATGTGCGCCGTGTCTTTTGTTGCCGCCATTTAAGCCACCGCTCTTCTCTGGCGCGTGTGTTAGCGCTTTGTAAAGCGCCGGACTTGCATCTGGATCGGTCCATCTGCGCGACCATGTACGAACTGGTCGACCATGGGATTGCCTGAGTCTTCCAATTCGTTCGGGCTGCCGCGCCAAATGATGACGCCCTGATAGAGCATGGCAATTTCGTCGGCGATTTTGTGCGCCGACTTCATATCGTGGGTGATCGAAATGGCGGTGGCGCCAATCGCTTTTACGCGATCCACAATAAGATTATTGATGACGTCGGCCATGATCGGATCGAGACCCGTCGTCGGTTCATCAAAAAAGAGAATTTGTGGGTCGGAGGCGATTGCCCGCGCCAGGCTGACGCGTTTTTGCATGCCGCCTGAAAGCTCGGAAGGTCGCAAGTCGCCGACTTCCGGGGCGAGGCCCACCTGGGCGAGGCAGTCGATTGCCTTGTCCTTTGCTTTCGAGCGGTTTCTCCGTTCGCCATAGAGCAGTCGGAAGGCGACATTTTCCCAGACCGTCAGAGAATCAAAGAGCGCCGCACCCTGAAACAGCATGCCGGTCTGGGCGGCGACGAATTTTTTATCACCGGCCGAGTGTCGGGCGACGTTGCGTCCATCAACCTTGATGGTTCCGCGATCCGGTTTCACGAGCCCCAGAATGCTCTTCAGCAAAACGGATTTGCCGGAACCTGATCCGCCGATGACGACAAGCGATTTTCCCGCCTCTACATCAAGATCGATCCCGCGCAATACGTGATTGGCGCCGAAGGATTTTTGCAATCCGCGAATGTCGATTTTCAGCTTTTGCTCGCCCATCGGTTTAGAAATCCACGAACAGCGACGTCAGGACATAGTTGGCGGCGAAAATCGAAACGGCCGCAGCGACAACGGCCGTGCGCGTAGCATTGCCGACGCCTGTGGCGCCGCCGCCGCTGCGATAGCCGTAATAGCAACCCATGACGGCGATCAGAAATCCAAAGACTGTCGCCTTGACGAGACCGCTCGTAACATCCTCATGACTGATGAAATCAATCAGCGCATTGATGTAAATCGGCGCCGACATATCGAGAAGATAAACCGATACGAGATAACCGCCATAAACGCCGATAATGTCGGCGATCAAGACGAGCAGTGGCATGGCGATTGTCGTTGCAAGAATGCGCGGGCCCACAAGGTAACGGAACGGGTTTACCGACAAGGTCGACATTGCGTCGATCTGTTCGGTGACGCGCATGGCGCCGATCTCCGCCGCCATGGCCGATGAACATCGGCCCGCGACCATCAGGGCCGCCAGTACAGGTCCCAGTTCGCGCACAATCGAGACGCCGAGAATTTGTGGAATGAATGCATTGGCGTCGGGAAAGATGCTGCCTTCATAAATGTTGAGGGCCAGGGCGCCGCCGGTGAAGATGGCGGTTAAGCCCACAACCGGCAGCGAGGCAAAACCGATGCGCGCCAGCGATTGCAGGATCGGACGCCAGTAATAGGGCGGCGTCACCGCGGCGAGCGCGCCCTCGATGGCGAAATTCGTCATCCTGCCGACTTCGCCCACAACATCGAGGCTTAGGCGGCCGACCGCGGCGATAGGATTCATCTGATCGATCCCGCTTGGCTAAATGCCCCCTAGACGTAGCGGCGATCCACGCGCCCGCCAAGCCCGGTGAGAAGTTCGTAAGGAATTGTGCCGCAGGCCTGCGCGGCTTCGAAGAGGCTGACGCCGTCGCCAAAGAACGCCGCCGTCGCGCCTAACTGAGGCGGGTCCTTGAGATCGGTGACGTCAAGACAGATGAGGTCCATGGAAACCCGCCCGGCGATCGGCGCCCGGACACCGTTGAGCGCCGCCTCGATTTTGCCTGATCCTGCGACCGGTACGCCGTCGGCATAACCAATCGCTGCGACGGCGATTCTGGTTCGGCGCTTTGCAACAAAAGTCGCCCCATAACCGACGCTTTCGCCGGCATCGATTGTGCGCAGTTGCACGATCGGCGCGTTGAGCGTTACGACCGGTTTAATGCGCGCGTCGTCCTGGTCGAACGGGCTGCCGCCGTAAAGGGCGACGCCCGGACGGGTAAGATCGAAATGATAAGACGCGTCCATCAAGACGCCCGCTGAGGCCGCGAGCGAGTACTGCGCATTTGGAAATTGCTTTGCAGCTCGCGCGAACGCGTCGCGTTGTTCGACGTTCTTTTTGTGCAACGGGTCCGATCCGCAGGCGAGGTGGCTCATGAACAGACTGACGTTGAGCCCCGGCAGCCCGCTGAGCTTTTCAAGGTCGCAGGCCGGCGCCCCAAGTCGGTTCATGCCTGTATCGAAATGCAAGGCGCAAGGCGCGTTCGCTTTGTGTGATAACCAGTCGCGCGCCTGTTCTACGCTGTTGATCACAGGGGTCAGCGCAGCCTCATCAAAGAGGCCGAGCGTTTGCGGCAATGGGCCGTTGAAAACGTAGATCGTTGCATCGGGCGCCGTTCTTGACAGCGTCTCGCGCAGTTCCGCGCCTTCTTCGGGGTAGGCGACAAAGAATGTGCGGCAGTTTTCGCGCTCGGCGAGCGCTCCGGCGACCGGCGCGAGGCCGAGGCCGTAAGCGTTGCTTTTCACGACTGCTGCAGTTTCCGCATTCGGGGCCGCTTCGCGCAGCATCGTAAAGTTCTTGCACAGAGCGGCGAGATCGATCTCCGCCCAGGGGCCGGACGTCATGCGATTTGTCGGATCGGTGCTGTGCATCGGGGGAAGAGTTAAGGAGTTTTGCGAGGATGGGGAAGGGCGATTGCGATGGCTAAGAAAACAGCTCCCTCTCCCCATCGGGGAGAGGGATGGGGTGAGGGGGAAGAAATTTTGCAGAATTTCTGCGGCGCACCTTCCCCCTCACCCGAAATCAAAGATTTCGACCTCTCCCCGATGGGGAGAGGTGAGATATGCTTCCATTTTTCGAATTGAGAACCGAATCCGATTGCGAGAAATCGCTCAACAGGAATACAATCTATGAGAGAGAGCGACGGCTTACTTAGGGCTGCGCAAGGGCGGACTAGTCTTCCCGCGAATAGCGGTCGGCGGCGAGATTGGAGAATTTCGTAAATTTCTCTTCAAAATGCAGATCCACCTTGCCGATGGGGCCGTGGCGCTGTTTGCCGATGATGACTTCAGCAGTGTCGCCGACCTCTTCCACCCGGGTCTGCCATTTGACGTGCTCTTCAGTTCCTTCGCGCGGCTCGGATCGCGAGAGATAATACTTTTCACGAAAAACAAAGAGCACGACGTCGGCGTCCTGTTCGATTGAGCCTGACTCGCGCAAATCGGCGAGTTGCGGTCGCTTATCGTCGCGCTCTTCGACTTTCCTCGAAAGCTGGGCAAGGCCGATGACCGGAATGTTCAGTTCTTTCGCCAGGGCTTTCAGCCCTTGCGATATCTCAGTGATTTCCTGCACGCGATTGTCGTTGCGTTTGCCGGACCCGGTCAGAAGCTGAATGTAGTCGATGATCAGAAGATCCAGCCCATGCTGGCGTTTGAGACGGCGCGCCCGGGCGGCGACCTGCGCAATCGAAAGCCCGCCGGTGTCGTCAATGAAGATCGGCAGGGATTCAAGCTCGCGCGTCGCATGATAAATGTCATCGAATTCGCTTTGCTCGATTTCGCCGCGGCGGATTTTCTCGGACGGCACCCGAGCAAAATCCGATATGATCCGCGTGGCGATCTGCTCGGCCGACATTTCGAGGGAAAAGAGACCGACAACGGCGCCGGCGACAGTCTTTTCCGTACCGTCTGGCTGGCGCTCTGTCTTATGGGCCTTCGCTGCGTTGACGCCGATATTAACGCCCAGAGACGACTTACCCATGGAAGGCCGGCCGGCGAGGATAATGAGATCGGACGGATGCATTCCGCCGAGTTGCCGGTCCAGATCGCGCAGGCCCGTTGATGTTCCAGCGAGGCCGCCGCCACGTCGGAAAGCAGCGTCCGCAAGTTCGATGGCTTCGGTCAATGACGATCGGAAGCTTTTGAACCCGCCGCCGTATTTTCCGGTCTCGGCGAGCGAATAGAGCGCTTGCTCTGCTTCCTGCAGTTGTTTCGATGGCGTGTCGTCAAGGCTTGACGTTTTTGCGCGGTCAACCATCTCGGCGCCGATCGACATCAGTCCGCGACAGGTAGAGAGATCGAAAACAATGCGCGCGTAATCGATGGCGCCGGTCGTCGACGGCAAGTTGGCCGCCAGTTGTTCAAGATATTTGCGGCCGCCGGCTTCCCGATAGCCCTCTGAACTGGCGAGATACGTGTCGAGCGCGACGGGGGAGGCGAGCCGGCCGCCGTCGATCAAGGACTTTGCCGCGTCGTAAACCAGTTGATGAACAGGATCGAAAAAGTGTTCCGACTTCAGGAACTGCGAGGCGCGGATGAGGATTTCATTATCAAACAGGATAGCGCCAAGGATCGCCTGTTCGGCGTCGAGGCTCACCGGCGCTTGTTCGTCCGTATTCGGATTAAATTGTTCGACTGTATTCGCGCTCATCGCCATAGCGGTTCTTTAAATCAAAGAAAACGCCGGCTGGAAAGCCAGCCGGCGCCGAAACTTTTCCCCGCACGCTGTGCGCCTGTTGAAGTCAGGCGCAAGCGCTGCAGTGCTAGTCTTTGTCTTCGTTCGCTTCTTCGGCGGTTGCTTCGGCGCCGCCTTCATCATCAGCGACGGCCGCTTGCGCTTCAGGATCAAAAAATTCAGCAGATTTTTCATCACCCGCTTCGTCTTGTTCCTCGGCGGCGTCTTCCTCGCGCGCCAGCACGTTCTCGCCGCGCGCCTGACGCTCGGCTTCGTCTTCAGAGCGCGCAACGTTGACTTCGACTTCGGCGCTGACGTCCGGGTGAAGGACGATACGCACCGTCTCGATCCCGATGGATTTCAACGGCTTTTCGATGCGCACCTGACTGCGTTCGATGCGCACGCCCTGTTCTGACGCCGCATCGGCGATGTCGCGCGCCGTCACGGAGCCGTAAAGAGCGCCGGCTTCGGACGCCTGCCGAATGACAATAAAGCTCTGGCCGTTGAGCTTGTCGCCCGCGGCTTCAGCCTCTTTCTTGCGTTCGAGGTTGCGGGTTTCAAGCTCCGCACGTTGGTTTTCGAAAACCTGCTTGTTGGCGTCGTTCGCCCGCAGCGCTTTTTTCTGCGGCAACAGGTAGTTGCGCGCAAATCCGGACTTCACCTTTACGACGTCGCCCATCTGGCCGAGGTTTTCGACCCGTTCAAGAAGAATGACATCCATCGGTCTTACTCCGAAACGTAGGGAAGAAGGGCGAGGAAACGCGCGCGCTTGATCGCGCGGGCGAGTTCGCGTTGTTTTTTCTGAGAAACGGCGGAAATGCGCGAGGGCACGATCTTGCCGCGTTCGGAAACGAAACGTTGCAGCAGTTTCGGATCCTTGTAGTCGATCTTCGGAGAGTCATCGCTCGAAAACGGACAGGATTTGCGACGGCGGAAAAACGGTTTGGCCATGATTGCTGTTCCTTCTTCCTAGCGGCGCTTGTCGCGGTCGCCGCGGTCGCGGCGGCTCATCACCGGCGACGGCTCAGGATTGAGTTCGTCGACGCGAATGGTCAGCGCCCGCAGAACATCGTCATTGATCTTTTCCTGACGCTCCAGTTCCTGCACGGCGGCCGGCGGCCCGTCGATATTGAAAAGGCTGTAATGGCCCTTGCGGTTCTTGTTGATCTTGTATTGCAGATTGCGAAGTCCCCAATATTCGGACTTCTCGATCTTGCCGCCATTGTCGGTGACAATTTTGGCGAGGGTTTCGGTGAGGCCTTCGACCTGCGCAGGGGAAATGTCCTGACGCGCGATGAAGACATGCTCGTAAGACGGCATGACGCCAGCTCCTTTAAGGCGACGGAGACCTCATGAAAGCGGCTGGGGCTCTCACCGGCCTGCGGCTCGTCTCGGCTAAGGGACCATCCCTTGAACCGGCAGTTGCCGGCGCCGAGCGACCGTCGCTCGCGAAGGCGCGGGAAATAGCGGACGGCAAGGCCCGTGGCAAGCCCCGCCTTGCCCTTCGCTTCAGCGATGGTTAATCGACCCCCAAAACGGAGATTAGCCATGACGCGCGCATTCATTTTCCCGGGGCAGGGCAGCCAGGCGGTCGGTATGGGCGTCGGCCTCGCAGAAGCGTTTCCCGCCGCTCGCGAGGTCTTTGAAGAGGTCGATGACGCCCTCGGTCAGAAGCTTTCCGCCCTGATGCGGGAGGGGCCCATGGAAGAGCTGACGCTCACCGCTAACACGCAGCCGGCGCTGATGGCCCATTCGATTGCCGCCATGCGGGTGCTCGAAAAAGAGGCGGGCGTTAAAATCGCCGACGCCCAGTTTGTCGCCGGCCATTCTCTTGGCGAATATTCAGCCCTGTGCGCAGCCGGCGCTGTCAGCCTTGCCGATACGGCGCGTTTGCTGCGCATCCGCGGCGAGGCGATGCAGGCGGCGGTTCCGGTCGGCGAGGGCGCCATGGCGGCCCTGATCGGCGTTGATCTCGAAGGCGCGCAAAAAGCCATCGACGCCACGGACGGCGGGGTCTGTGAGATCGCCAACGACAACGCCCCCGGACAGGTGGTGATTTCCGGCGACAAGGCGCGGGTGGAGGCGGTTTGCGCCGGCGCCAAGGAATTCGGCGCCAAGATCGCCAAGCTGTTGCCGGTTTCCGCGCCGTTTCATTCCTCGCTGATGGGACCGGCCGCAGAATGCATGGCAGAAGCCCTTGGCGAAGCGGACATCAAAGCCCCGGCGACAACCCTGATCGCCAACGTAACTGCCGACGCAGCCTCAGACCCGGACGCCGTCCGCGAACTTCTCGTTAAACAGGTGACCGGCCGGGTGCGCTGGACCGAAAGCGTCTCGAAAATGGCGTCGGAGGGCTGCGAGAGTTTCGTGGAAGTCGGGTCTGGCAAAGTGCTAAGCGGCCTCGTCAAACGCATAGTCAAAGGCGCGGCGACTTCGAATGTGGGTGAGCCCGCTGATATCGACGCGTTCGCCAGCGCATGAGGCGCAATGGCCGTTTCGATCGCTGACATTGTAGAAGCGTTTGAAACTCAGTCGCGGCTTTGTCGGTCGCGCGGGGCCATCCTTACCGCGTCTATCATCGATGGCGCGCGCGTTGGCTTGCAGTCGGGCGGCCCCGTTGCGGAACTGCTCGCCGACTTAAACAAAGAACCGGGCAAGGCGGGGCTTGCGTTGCGCATCGCCGGGGCGGTCCACTACCTGGTGATCAAAGGGCGCGCCGATGCGCTGGCGTCAATTTATGAAGCGCCGCGTGCGCTCGACGCTGAGGATGCCGCGTCGATGTTGAGTGCGCTCGTCAGCGATCACGAGCCCGTATTTCGCTCATATCTTTCGAGGCCGCCACAAACGAACGAAATCAATCGCCTGGCGGCATTGATTCCAGCTTTCTCTGAAGTTTCAGCAGCGACCGGCCTTCCCCTGGACCTTTATGAACTGGGCGCAAGCGGGGGCTTGCTGCTCTGCCCCGATCAGTGCGCGGTCGATTATGGCGCATTTCGGTGGGGAGACGGTCCCTTGCAGCTGTCCTCGGAATGGCGGGGAGAAGCCCCAACCCTCGTCCATCCGTTGACTATACGCGAGCGCGCTGGTTGCGATCGCGATCCGATTGAGTTTTCCGATCCGGAACAACTGGATATCGCCCATTCTTACATCTGGCCCGAGCACCCTGAACGGCGAAAAGCGTTTGACGCCGCGATCGCCGCGACAAACGATGTCAGCATAAAAGTCGATCAGGCAGACGCGATCGGATGGCTGGACGACCGCGACATTCCAAAGCCCGGCGCGGCGTCGGTTGTTTTCACTTCCGTTTTCGCCGTTTATCTCAGCAATGAGGATGCCGCGCGCCTCCACCAAATCGTGGCCGGCCTCGGCGCTCAGGCGAGCGCAGCGGCGCCGGTCGCCTTCGTTCAATTCGAACCGGAGCCGAGGCTCGACTTTTTCAAGTTCACGCTCGATCTCACCGTATGGCCCGGCGGCAAGCGACGGCGGATCGCTGTTGCTCAAGCTCACGGCCAATGGGTTGAACCCTTGAGTGATTAGCGCCATCAAGGCCGACAAATCGAAGGAAACAAAGCATGTTTGATCTCACGGGCAAACGCGCCCTCGTTACAGGCGCTACCGGCGGCATTGGCGGCGCCATTGCAACAGCACTCCACGCAGCCGGCGCCAGCGTTGCGATTTCCGGCACGCGGGAAGAAAAGCTCGCCGCGCTCGCTGACGATTTAAAAGAGCGCGTTCATGTCGCACCGTGCAACCTCTCTGATCTCGACGCGGTCGACGCCCTGCCGAAACAGGCGAGCGAGGCCATGGGCGGCCTTGATATCGTCGTCGCCAACGCCGGCGTCACACGCGATACGCTGATGATGATGATGAAGCCGGAGATGTGGGACGACGTCCTCAAAATAAATCTCACCGCCTATTTTCGACTGGCGAAAGCGTCTTTGCGCGGCATGACCAAACAACGGTTCGGACGAATCATCGGCGTAACGTCGGTCGTTGGCGTCACCGGCAATCCCGGTCAGGCGAACTATGCCGCGTCGAAAGCGGGGATGATCGGCATGTCGAAATCGCTCGCTGCCGAAGTCGCCAGCCGCAATGTAACCGTAAACTGCATTGCGCCGGGCTTTATCGCCACAGCCATGACCGGCGCCTTGAATGAGCAGCAGCGCGACGCAATATTGGGGAAAATTCCCGCCGGAGCGATGGGAACGCCTGAAGATATCGCCGCCGCGGCGCTTTATCTCGCGTCAGAGGAGGCCAAGTACGTCACCGGCCAGACGATCCATGTGAATGGCGGCATGGCAATGCTGTAGGCCAGTACCTATATTTCCGCCTCTTTTGGCGTTGCAACATTTGTGAATATGCCGTAATGCGCCCCGAAACCCGGCAATCATGGCATTGACTGCGGCCCCGCCGCGACCCGACATAACAATGCAATTAAGGAGCCCTGGATGTCTGATCTTGCAGAACGCGTTAAGAAAATTGTGGTCGAGCATCTCGATGTCGATCTGGCGAAAGTAGAGCCGAAGGCGAGCTTTATTGACGATCTCGGCGCTGACAGCCTCGACATTGTTGAACTCGTCATGGCGTTCGAAGAAGAGTTTGACGTCGAGATTCCTGACGACGCTGCCGAAACCATTCAATCGGTCGGCGACGCCATCAAGTTCATCGAAGAACAAAAAGGCTGACGCGCCTTTTGGATTTGCTTTTGAGCGTTTCCAACAAACACAGTCGATAGCTGAAACAAACGCGAGGGCCGAGCCCCTCGCGAGGAATCGTATTTATGCGTCGCGTTGTCGTAACTGGCATGGGAATCGTATCGCCGCTCGGCTTCGGCGTTGACGCCGTTTGGCGTCGCCTTGTGGCGGGCGAATCCGGCGCCGGAAAGATTGAGAAATTCGACGCCTCGTCCATGGGCTGCCACATTGCAGCAGAGGTGCCGAAAACTGACGGCTATGCCGGCGGCGCGAGCGCGGGCGAGGCGGCGTTCAATGCAGACGATTGGGTCGAGCCGCGCGATCAGCGACGCATGGGCGATTTCATTGTCTATGGCATTGCCGCCGCGCAGATGGCGTTTGACGACGCCGGTATAGACCTCAAGACCGACGAAGAACGCGAACGGTTTGGCGTAATGACCGGTTCGGGCATTGGCGGTCTTGAAGGCATCGCCAATGAAACGCTGGTTCTTGAAAACAAAGGTCCGCGACGGGTCTCGCCGTTCTTTGTCGCCGGCAACCTGATCAATCTTGTATCGGGGCAGGTTTCCATCCGGCTTGGTCTTAAAGGGCCGAACCATGCGGTGGTGACCGCGTGCTCGTCAGGCGCCCACGCGATCGGCGACGCGGCGCGGCTGATCGCGCTCGACGATGCGGACCTGATGCTTGCGGGCGGCGCCGAGGCGTGCGTGTGTCCGATTGGCATTTCCGGCTTCAACGCCTGCAAAGCGTTGACGACGCACTTTAACGATACGCCGGAGCAGGCCTCGCGACCCTACGACAAGGATCGCGACGGATTTCTTATGGGCGAAGGCTCCGGCTTTCTCGTGCTTGAAGAATATGAGCGGGCAAAGGCGCGCGGCGCGAAAATCTATGCCGAGATTGTGGGTTACGGTCTTTCCGGCGACGCCTATCACATCACGGCGCCGGCTGAAGACGGCAATGGCGGCTATCGGTCCATGCAAATGGCGCTGAAGCGCGCCGGACTTGAACCGAAAGACGTCGATTATGTGAACGCCCACGGCACATCGACGCCGCGGGGCGATGAAATCGAACTTGGCGCGGTGGAACGCCTGTTCGGCGATGCGGCGGGCGACCTTCTCATGTCGTCGACAAAATCGTCGATTGGCCACCTGCTCGGCGCCGCGGGCGCCGTTGAAGCGATTTTCTCCATTCTCGCCATTCGCGACAGCGTCGCTCCGCCGACGCTCAATCTCGAAAATCCCTCTGTCGAAACGGCGATAAATCTCTGCGCCCGCCGTGCGGTGGAAAAACCAATTGACGTAGTGCTTTCAAATTCATTCGGTTTTGGCGGCACCAACGCATCTCTGGTGATGCGCCGCGTTGACGGCTAAACTCAGCGCCGCTTGAGGACGTGACCGATTCGGCTGGGGACGAGTGGACTGTGGATGCAACACCGCATAAGGCGGCGCCGCAACGGGCGGCAGTGCAAGCCGGCCAACGGGGCGGCGCCATAAAATCGCTTTTGTTGTTCGTGATCGGGCTCGCCGTGCTCGTCATAGCGGCGATCGGCGTCGGCGGATATCTCGGTTACCGCGAAGCGAGTCGGCAGGGGCCGGCGGACGAAGCGGTCACCATTTTGCTGGCGCAGGGAAGTTCCGTATCGTCTGTTGCGCAATCCTTAAAATTTGCCGGCGTCATCCGCTATCCGGAACTTTTTACCGCCGTCGTCAGGGTGCGCGGGCTCGAAAATGACATCAAGGCTGGCGAATATGAAATTCCCGCCGGCGCCAGCGTTATTGAAATCATCGACCTTCTGGTCGAAGGCAAAAGCATCCTGCATTACTTCACCGCCGCCGAGGGACTGACGACGGCGCAGATCGTAACGCTCATCGCCGCCGACGAAGTGTTGACGGGCGATTTGACGCTTGCGCCGGAAGAAGGCGCATTGTTGCCGGAAACCTATGCTTTCACGCGCGGAGAAAGTCGCGACGAAATGGTTGCGCGCATGGAAGCTGCGCAGGATGCGCTGCTCGACGACATTTGGGACGCGCGCGCGACGGAATTGCCGATCTCAACCCGTGAGGAAGCGATTATTCTTGCGTCCATTGTCGAAAAAGAAACCAGCCTGCCGGAAGAACGCCCGCGCATTGCGGCCGTGTTCATTAACCGGCTGAAGCGTGGCATGCGGCTCGAATCCGATCCGACGATTATTTACGGCCTGACCAAGGGCGAACCCCTGGGGCGCGGGCTACGCGTCAGCGAATTGCGCGGCGAGACGCCCTACAACACATATATCATTCGCGGTTTGCCGCCGACGCCAATCGCCAATCCTGGGACCGATTCTATCGCGGCGGTGCTCAATCCCGCGGAGACGAACGATCTCTTTTTTGTCGCCGACGGCAGCGGCGGGCACGCCTTTGCGACGAACAACCGCGATCATGAGCGAAATGTCGCCGAATGGCGCCGGATCGAACGCGAACGCAAGCAAGGCGGATAGTGGTTCATTCAGTTGCTTCGATGACAGGTTTTGCGCGTCTTGACGGCGCGCATGACGGACGGCGCTGGACCTGGGAGCTAAAAAGCGTCAACGGCCGCGGTCTTGAAATGCGCTTTCGCTTGCCTGCCGGCTTTGATGCGCTGGAGCCGGACTTGCGCGGCGTCGTCGCCGAGCGCTTCAAGCGTGGATCTGTCTTCGCCAGTTTGCAACTGACCGCCGCCGACGGCGAAACACGCATGCGGCTTAATGAAACCGCTTTGGCAGACGCCGTGGCGGCGATTGAGACGGTCCGTAAACAAATTGACTGCGCGCCGCCCCGCGCCGAAAGCGTACTTTCCCTGCGCGGCGTAATGGAGGCGGCGGAAGAGGAACCGGACAGTGCGGCGCGCGAGAGTTTGAACGCAGCGCTCCTCGGCGGGTTTCGCGATGCGGCCGATCGATTGCGCGAGGCGCGCAACAAGGAGGGCGGTGCTATGGGCGCCGTCATCAGCGGTCATATTGACGAAATAGAAGCGCTGACCGCCAAGGCGGCGGCGGAGCCCGGCGCATCCCTGACCGCCATCCGCGACCGCGTGAGCGCGCAAATTGCCGAGATTGTCGCCGACGGCGCCGTGCCTGAAGAGCGCCTCGCTCAGGAAGCTGCGCTCATCGCAGTCAAGGCTGATGTTCGTGAAGAACTGAACCGATTGAGCGTACATGTGGGCGCGGCCCGCGCATTGCTTTCACGGGGCGACGCGATCGGGCGCGAGCTCGATTTTCTCACCCAGGAACTGAACCGGGAGACCAATACGCTGTGTTCAAAGGCGCAGAACATGGATCTCAAGCGCATTGGCCTCAACCTGAAAAAAGTCATCGATCAACTGCGTGAACAGGTTCAGAATATTGAGTAAGGAAGCGCCATGATTGGCGGTGATCTGAAAGTCGCCCGCAGAGGGCTGATGTTCATCCTCTCGAGCCCGTCGGGCGCGGGCAAAACGACGCTTGCTGACCGTCTGCTCAAAAAAGAAGACCAGATGACATTGTCGGTTTCGGTGACGACCCGTCCGCGCCGGCCGGGCGAGGTTCACGGCCAGGACTATTATTTCGTGGCGGAGGATGAATTTTTCCGCATGCGCGACACCGGGGACTTCCTCGAATGGGCGAATGTGTTTGGCTATTATTACGGCACGCCGCGTCCCCTCGTTGAAGACACGCTGTCAAAAGGGCAGGACGTCCTTTTTGACATAGACTGGCAGGGCGCCCAGCAGCTGTCGCAAGTGGCCGGCGACGACGTGGTGAAAGTCTTCATTCTGCCGCCTTCGCGAGAAGAGCTGGAAAAGCGCCTGCGTCGGCGGGCGCAGGATTCCGAAGAAGTCGTGCAAAAGCGCATGGCGAAAGCGGACGCCGAGATCTCGCATTGGGCTGAGTACGACTACGTCATTGTCAATTACGATCTCGACGAGTCGGAGCAACTTCTCAGCGCTATTTTGTTCGCAGAACGATTGAAACGTCGTCGGCAAGTGGGCTTGTCAGAAATCGTCAAGGGCATGACCCACGAAGAATGATGCAGATATGAAAACGCGCCGCTCAGTGTGAGCGGCGCGCGAATTGTTCCGGCGTTTTCGGAAATCTATTTGAAAATCACTTTAGCAATTTCAAAGACGCGTGCGCCGCCGGGCGCAGACACTTCAACGCTGTCGCCAACGGCCTTGCCGATCACGCCGCGGGCGATGGGCGAGGAGACCGAAATCTTTTTCTCTTTCACGTCTGCTTCGTGTTCGCCGACGATCTGCCAGATTTTCTTCTCCTCGGTGTCCTCGTCAATGAGGGTCACCGTGGCGCCGAATTTCACCGTATTGCCGTTTAGCTTGGCGACATCGATGACTTCGGCCCGCGTGATCTTGTCTTCGATCTCGAGGATCTGGCTTTCGATCCATCCCTGGCGATCTTTTGCGGTGTGATATTCGGCGTTTTCCGAAAGGTCGCCATGGGCGCGCGCTTCCGCAATCGCCTGGATAATCGCAGGACGTTCCTCATTCTTCAGTTTTTTCAGATCCGCTTCCAGTTGCTGGAAACCATCCATCGTCATTGGGACCTTTTCCATAGGGTCGCCTTTCTCTCCTTTGGCATCCTGTCATCCGCTTCGAGCGTCCCGGCCCCGGACGCCAAAGCGAAAAAAAGAGCGCGGCCGGGGCGATTCGCGCCTCGGCCGTCGCTTCAGGCAAGAGCGGAGAGATAATCCCTCCGCCCTGAGTTTTCAATATTTTTTTCGTGCCGGAAAACCTGTTCAGAGCATAAATCTCTGTAAGGTCAATAACTTAAAGAAATCGCCTACCAGATGCGGACCCGATCCTCGGGGGCGAGGTAGAGGGCGTCGCCCTCGCTGACGCCAAAGGCGTCGTACCAGGCGTCAAGGTTACGGACGACGCCATTGATCCGATATTTCGGCGGGCTGTGCGGGTCCGTAACAAGACGACGACGAGTTTCGTCCTGCCGGGCCTTGGCGCGCCAGACTTGCGCCCAGCCAAGGAAGAAGCGTTGTTCGCCCGTGAGGCCGTCGATGACCGGCGCTTCGCCGCCGCAACAGGCGTCGAGATGGCGCTTGTATGCGGCAAGACCCATTTGCAGGCCGCCGAGATCGCCGATGTTCTCGCCCATGGTCAGCCGGCCGTTGATGGTCAGCCCTTCGACGGGTTCGTAGGAATTGTATTGCGCCCCAAGAACGTCGGCCTTCGCCTGGAAGCGTTCATTGGCGGCATCCGTCCACCAGTCGCGGATGCGGCCTTTTTCATCAAAGCGCCGGCCCTGATCGTCAAAGCCGTGTCCGATTTCATGGCCGATGACCGCGCCGATTGCGCCGTAATTGACCGCCGCATCGGCATAGGGATCAAAGAAGGGCGGTTGAAGAATGCCCGCCGGGAAGGTGATCTGGTTGAGCAGCGGATTGTAAGATGCGTTGACCGTCTGCGGCGGGTAGGGCCAGAGCTGGCGGTCAACCGGGCCGCCGAGGCGTTTTAGTTGCTCGTTCCACTGAAACTCTCGAACGGCGAAGGTGTTTTCCAAGAGCGCGCCAGGCGTGATTTCGAGCGGCTCGTAATTAATCCACTTATCGGTAAAGCCGATCCGCGGTTCGAACGTCGACAGTTTCAACAATGCCTGAGCGCGGGTTTCTTCGTCCATCCAGTCATTATTTTGCAGCCGTTCTTCAAAGGCGGCCACAAGGTTGCCGACGAGCGTCTGCATTTGCGCTTTGTAGTCAGCCGGGAAGTGTCGAACGACATAGATCTGTCCCACCGCTTCCCCGACGCCGCCATTGACAATCTGAACGCCGCGTTTCCAGCGCTCGCGTTGTTCTTCGGCGCCGCGCAAAGTTTTGCCGAAAAATTCGAACGAAGCATCGTCAAAATCAGACGACAATCGATTGACGTTGGTCGAAATCAGATGAAAAGCGAGGTAGTCTTTTATGACATCAAGCGGCGTTGCGTCGAAGAGTTCTCCCGCTTCGGCGATAGCCGAGGGTTGCGCAACGACAAACGTGTCGACCGATGCGAGGCCCAGCTCTTCGAAATACACAGTCCAGTCGAATGCCGGCGCTGTCTCGCTTAGTTGCTGTGCAGACATCGGGTTGTAGATCTTCTGGATGTCGCGGGAATCCTGAGCGCTCCAGTGCGCCTCTGCAAGTTTCATTTCGAGCGCGATGACGGCGTCTGCGCGCGCGTCTGCGTTTTCAAATCCGGCAAGGGAGAACAGGCTTTTGACGTAAGTGTCATAGGCAGCGCGGTATTGAACAAATTTTTCGTCTTCTTTGAGATAGTAATCACGGTCCGGCATGCCGAGACCTGACTGTCCGACAAAGGCGATGTAGCGCGTGGTGTCTGCGGGGTCGGGAATGATGCCGGCGCCAAACGGGGCGTCGCCATGCAGCGATGCGTAGGCGTTGATCAATTCGTCCCGAGATTCGATGGCGAAGATTTCTTCAAGATGCGGTCCAATAGGCTCTATGCCAAGTCCATTGAGCGTTTCGACGTCCATCCAGGAAGCGTAATAGTCGCCAACCTTTTGCTGCAGGGAGCCTGGCTCGGCGTCCGTCGCCGCAAGCTCCTCCACGATGACGCGAATATCGGATTCGGAATCAAGGCGCAGTTGATCGAACATGCCATACCGAGACAAATCCGCAGGGATTTCCGTATTCGCAAGCCACGTTCCGTTGGCGTATTCGGAAAAATCATCACCCGGTTTTACGGAGAGGTCGCGCTGATCGAGTTCAACGCCCCAGGCGCCAAGTTCTGCAGTTGGCGTAGCGGGTATTGTCGTGCATGCGCCCAACGAAATAGCGCCAAGGACGGCGAGGCTCACGGCCCCGATTTGGTTTTTCATTGTCATGAACAGTGCCCCTTCTTGGTGGAATTGTTTGTTGCATGCAAAGCCCCAAGCATGCGGTAGCCCACGCGGACCATAGCGGACCGGCGATGGGCTGAAAACACAGCGCGCCGCGCTGAACAGGCGTTTTATCGCGAAATATAGGATTGCAACGGCGCGACTTCGACGCCGCCGGCGCGGAGCGCCTCGATGGCGCGTACCGCAGCGCGCGCGCCCGCTGCGGTTGTAATGCACGGAATTTTCTGCGCCAGCGCAGTTGTGCGAATGGACCGCGAGTCTTTAATCGCTTGTGCGCCTTCGGTCGTGTTGAACACAAGTTGCACGTCGCCATTCTTCAAGGCGTCGACGATATGAGGGCGCCCTTCAAGCACCTTGTTGATGGTTTCAACTTCAAGGCCGCGGGATTCAAAAAACGCCGCCGTGCCGCGCGTTGCAACAATCCTGAAACCCATCTCCAGAAGTTTCGCCGCTGCGGGCGCCATGGCGTCCTTGTCGGAATCTTTCAGCGATACGAAAACGCATCCTTCAAGCGGCATGTGCGCGCCGGCGGCGATAAGGCTTTTAAGGCGCGCTTTTGCAAAACCCTGATCTATGCCCATGACTTCGCCGGTCGAACGCATTTCCGGACCGAGCACCGTGTCGACGCCGGGAAAGCGAGAGAACGGGAAGACCACTTCCTTGACCGACATGTGGCCGGGCGTTTTCGACGGCAGCGTCATGGAAGCGAGCTTTTCGCCGGCCATCACTTTTGCCGCGATCCGGGCAATCGGCGCGCCGGTCGACTTGGCGACGAAGGGCGCCGTGCGCGACGCGCGCGGATTGACTTCGAGGATGTAGATCACATCGTCCTTGATCGCATACTGAACATTCATCAGGCCGATAACGCCGAGCGCCTTGGCGAGTGACACCGTCTGCGTTTCGAGCGCGGCGATAATATCGTCCGAAAGCGTGTATGGCGGCAGCGAGCAGGCGCTATCGCCGGAATGAATGCCGGCTTCTTCAATGTGTTCCATCACCCCGGCGATATAAACGTCATCACCGTCTGAGACAGCATCGACATCCACCTCAACGGCGTTCTGCAAATACTGATCGAGCAAGAGCGGCTCGTCGTCGGAGATTTCGATCTGCGCTGTCGCAAGATACCGGCGCAGCCCGGTCTCATCCCGCACAATTTCCATCGCCCGTCCGCCGAGCACGTAAGAGGGCCGGGTCACCAGCGGATAGCCGACAGTTTCAGCGATCGCCGCGGCGGCGTCGGTTGACGGGGCGGTGGCGTTTTTGGGTTGTTTCAGACCAAGATCGTTGACCAGGCGCTGAAAGCGTTCGCGATCTTCTGCGAGATCGATGGCGTCATAAGGCGTGCCGAGAATGGGGACGCCTTCCGCGTCGAGCGTGGCGGCAAGCTTTAACGGCGTTTGCCCGCCATATTGTACAATCACGCCCAACAGCGTTCCCGAAGCGCGTTCCGCGTCGACGATCTCAAGCACGTCTTCAGCGGTGAGAGGTTCAAAGTAGAGGCGGTCTGAAGTGTCGTAGTCGGTGGAAACAGTTTCCGGGTTGCAGTTCACCATCACCGATTCGACATCGATATCGGCGAGCGCAAAGGCGGCGTGGCAACAGCAATAGTCAAACTCGATGCCCTGGCCGATCCGGTTCGGGCCGCCGCCGAGGATGATGACCTTGCGCCGATCGGATGGGCGCGATTCGCTGATCGTTTCCTTACCGTAGGGCGGTTCGTAAGCGGAATACATGTAAGGCGTTTTTGCTGCAAACTCCGCGGCGCAGGTGTCGACACGCTTGTAAACAGGTTTAACGTTTCGTTCGCGCCGGAACTCGCGCACGGTTTTTTCATCGCCGCCGCAAAGCTGCGCCAGCCGCTGGTCAGAAAATCCCATGGACTTTAATTGACGCAGCGCGTCCGCGTCGTCGGGCAAACCGTCGGCGGCGACTGTTTGTTCGGCGACCACGATCTCTTCGATGCGGTCAAGAAACCATGGGTCGTAACTGGTGATGGCGCGCACCTGTTCAATCGGCAGGCCATGGCGGATCGCCTGCGCCGTCACGCGCAGCCGGTCCGGCGTCGGCGCCGCAAGGGCCGCGCGGAACGCGTTGGCGTCATCGCCTTCGCCGAGGCCGGGAATATGGATGGGGTCGAGGCCGCATAGCCCCGTCTCCAGCGAGCGCATGGCTTTTTGCATGGACTCTGCGAATGTCCGGCCGATGGCCATGGCTTCGCCGACGGACTTCATGGCTGTCGACAGCATCGGCTCGGCGCCGGGGAATTTTTCAAAGGCGAAACGGGGAATCTTCGTCACGACATAGTCGATGGTCGGCTCGAACGCCGCCGGGGTCGCGCCGGTGATGTCGTTGTCGAGTTCATCAAGCGTGTAGCCGACGGCGAGTTTTGCGGCGATGCGCGCAATGGGAAAGCCGGTGGCTTTCGACGCAAGGGCGGAAGACCGTGACACGCGCGGATTCATCTCGATGACGACAAGCCGGCCATTGTCCGGATTGACGGCGAACTGAACGTTCGAACCGCCGGTCTCGACGCCAATCTCCCGCATCACGGCGATCGACGCGTTGCGCATGCACTGAAATTCTTTGTCGGTAAGCGTCAGCGCCGGCGCTACGGTGATTGAGTCGCCCGTATGAACGCCCATGGGGTCGACGTTCTCAATTGAACAAATGATGACGCAGTTGTCCGCCTTGTCGCGAACCACTTCCATCTCAAATTCTTTCCAACCGAGCAGGCTTTCATCGATCAGCACCTGGCCGACCGGCGAGGCATCGATCCCGGTACGGACGAAATGTTCAAATTCTTCGCGGTTGTATGCAACGCCGCCGCCGGTGCCGCCGAGCGTGAAGGCGGGGCGGATGATGGCGGGCAAGCCGATCTCGTCGATGAATTTCAGTGCGTCGGCAATGCCTGTCGGTCGATCGTACCCGACAATGCGGCCATCCTCGTCCTTGATCGGCGGCGACGCAGCAATTGCCGAGCGTGGGTTCTCAAGGCCGATTTTTTCCATCGCGGCCCGGAATTTTTCCCGGTCTTCCGCCTTTTCAATAACGTCAGCGCGGGCGCCGATCATTTCAACGCCGTATTTTTCGAGAATGCCGGCGCGTTCAAGTTCAAGCGCGCAATTGAGCGCGGTTTGACCGCCCATGGTCGGCAGAAGCGCGTCCGGTTTTTCCCGGGCGATGATTTTTTCGACGAACTCCGGCGTGATGGGTTCGATATAAGTGGCGTCGGCGAGTTCCGGATCCGTCATGATCGTCGCCGGATTGGAATTGACCAGGATGACCCGATAGCCTTCTTCTTTGAGCGCTTTGACCGCCTGAACGCCGGAATAATCGAACTCACAGGCTTGCCCAATAACGATGGGACCGGCGCCGATAATCAGGATGGAAGACAGATCAGAACGTTTCGGCATCTTTACTCGCGCGCAATCACCGGCCGCGCGATTCTTTCGGCGCGCGTCGGGAGGAGAATCAATTGTCGATTAAAGCGGTGTCTTAGGCGAAGCGATGCAAAAGGGGAAGGCTTTTCGACGGAATTGAGTGAGGCAAAATCGACGGCAATTTTCTGCGAACCCAAGCTGTCGTCTCGATTACGGATGGTGGATTTTTCTGCTTGACATGAAACCTATTGGTTTTATATAAAGTGAAACCGAAAGGTTTTATTTTATGCCTGCCTTTGACAGCGCCCAACCCGTCTTTCGCGCCCTCGCGGACCCGACCCGCCGGGCCATTATCGACATGCTTGCCGAGGGAGATCGGCCGATCGGCGATATCGCCGCGGAATTCGATATGACGCGGCCGGCGGTGGCCAAGCATCTCGCTATTTTGAGGGAAGGCGGCGTAATTGCTGTGGAAAAACAGGGTCGCGAGCGCATTCACCGGCTTAATCCGCAGGCGCTTAAGACTGCCGCCGACTGGCTCAGCTACTTCGACCGTTTCTGGGACGACCGTCTCGCAACACTCAAGAAAGTCGTGGAGAAAACATCATGAGCAAGATGAACATCGTCAAAACCGTGTTTCTGAAGGCGCCTCCCGAACATGTCTGGCGATTTCTGACCGAAGCTGACCAGCTCGCGCTATGGTTCCACCGCGGCGGCGCAGACCTCGAAGACGGCGGCGACTGGGTGCTCGAAACCAACACCCATGGCAAGGACGGCGAGAAAATATGCTGGGGCAAAGTGAAAGAGATGAAAAAACCCGAGCGCCTTGTTCACACATTCACGCATCAATGGCTGGACGGCGTTGAAACAACCTGCACATGGACGCTGAACGCCGTTGCGGGCGGCACCGTCCTGACGCTTGTTCACGATGGCTGGGAAAAGGTCGACGAGGGCGCGTTCGCCATGGCCGCCGATCACGACAAGGGCTGGGACGAACACTTTGCGCGCCTCCGCCGCGTCGCGAGTTGAGGGCGGTTATCGCCTAACGAAAGTTTTATACGATCAGGTCCTGATTTCGACTGCGCGCGGCTGTGATCGGCCCGGAATTCCTCCTATCCTCGTCTTTGGGATGAGGATGGAGGGAGATCATGAAATTTGTAATCGGCCTGATTGCCGCCGCGGCAATGACGCAAGCTTCCGCTGATGCGGAAACCAGCGTCGACATTCGCGAATGGAAAGTGCCTTATGAGAATTCGCGGCCGCGCGATCCCTTTGCCTATGAGGCCGCCTCGATCTGGTTTGTCGGGCAGCGCACCGGATACCTCGCTCATCTCAACGCCGAAACCGGCGACATTCACAAAGTCGATTTGAAAGAAGGGTCAGGCCCGCACAATCTCATCGTCGGATCGGACGGCGTCGTCTGGTACGCAGGCAACAGAACCGCGCTCATTGGCCGTTATGATCCGATGTCGAAAGAGATTGAAGAAATTGCGATGCCTGATCCCGCGGCCCGCGATCCCCATACGCTGATCTTTGACGCCGGCGAAGAGAATATCTGGTTCACCCTGCAAGGCGCGAACATGATCGGCAGGTTGAACATCGAAAACCGCAAGGTTGATCTTGTCCCGTCGCAGACCGAGCGCTCGCGCCCTTACGGGATCAAGCTGGCGCCGGATGGATCGATCTGGGTGGTGCTGTTTGGAACGTCGAAGCTGGCGCATGTGGATCCTGAAACCATGGCGCTCACGGAAATCGACCTTCCACGCGAGACCGCCCGGCCGCGGCGCCTTGAGGTGCTTGGAGACGGAACGGTCTGGTATGTGGATTATGCCGGCGGCATGCTCGGTAAATATGATCCCGATACGGAAAGTTTCGAGGAATGGCTGATGCCGCAAGGAGAGGGCGCGCGCCCCTACGGCATGGCGTCGGACGGCTCGGGCCGGGTGTGGATGGTCGCAACAGGCGTCTCGCCAAATGTCTTTGTCGGTTTCAATCCGGAAACGGAGGAATTTTTCGGCGCCACCGACGTCCCTTCAGGCGGCGGAACGGTCCGGCATATGCATTACCACCAACCGTCGGGCGCGGTCTGGTTCGGAACCGACACCAACTATGTCGGCCGCGCCATCGTTGAACCGCCCTTACCGGAGTAGGCGTCTTGCGATTTTTGGGGTTTTTGCTGATCGCTGCGTTGGGGGTCGTTTCGCCGGCCCATGCGAACTCGGAAGGCGCGCCCTGGGGCTCGGCCGATCCGGATACATTCCAATCCTGCGCCGCGTGCCATTTCGATCGGGAGCCCATCGGGCGGTCCCCGTCGCTGATGCTTGCAGGCCTGCCGGAATTCGCCGCGCCCGGAGAAACCCACGAACTGACGCTTCGCCTGGACGTCGCCGGTGCGCCGAATGCAGGGTTTCTGCTCTCGGCGACAACGGGCGCTTTTGAAGCGGTCGACGATTATCTCGAAACGAATGCCAACGAGATCCGCTCAACGAAATCAACTGCGCCGGAAAACGGTACCGTCGTCTGGCGATTTCTGTGGCGCGCAGGGGACAGCGCCGTTGAGATCGTGACGTTTCGGGCGGCCGCGAACGCCGCTGACGACGATCAGTCGCCTTTCGGGGACAAGATACATTTCCGGAAATTCGAAATTTTTGCCGCGCCCGCGGACGAGTAAGTCACGTCCAGCGCTTGGATAGCTTCTGATCCATTTCGTTCGGCCCGGTCTTCGCAGCGCCGCCGTAGCCGGTAATCGAATCGCCAACGAATGGATTCGTTTTTCGTTCCTGGCCGAAAGTCGAGGCCGGCCCGTGGCCGGGCACGAACTGCATGTCATCGCCCAGCGGCCACAATTTATCCGTAATCGAACTGATCAGCGTTGCGTGATCGCCGCGGGGGAAGTCCGTGCGTCCGATGGAGCCGGCGAATAACACATCTCCGACAAAAGCAACGCGCGCGCCCTTATGGTAGATGACCACATGACCGGGCGTATGGCCCGGTGTGTAGACAACGTCGAACTTGATACCGTCGAGCTCAAGCGTGTCGCCGTCATTGAGCCATTTGTCGGGCTTGCAATCCTCGCCCATGCCCGGCTGGCCGTATTGCGCCCAGTGGTTCGCGATCTCGTCGAGCCAGAACGTGTCTTCTTTATGCGGTCCGATAATCGGCGCCCCGGTTTCGCGCTTGACGGCCTCGGCCCCACCGGCGTGATCGAGGTGCCCGTGGGTGAGCCAGATCTGTTCGATTTTTGCGCCGAATTCTTCCGCCGCCTTTAGAATTATTTCCGGCTCGCCGCCCGGATCCACCACCGCGGCTTTGCCGGACGGCGCCTTGATGATGGAACAATTCTGCTGGAACGGCGTCACTGGCGTGACGCGGACCTGAAAGGGCGGTTGGGTATCCGTATTTGTCATGGCTGGTCTTCTAGCGGCAAAGCTACCGGATCGAAACCGCGCGAAGCGTCACAATCGCGGTGGCGCAAAGAGTCCGTTCGCCGTCCTTTTCGCCGTACACATTGGACTGCACGACGCCAATTGTTTCGCCGCGGGAGATCACTTTCGCCTCGGCGGCGAGTTTGTCGCCGGTTGCCGGTTTCATGAAGTTGATCTTGAGTTCAATCGTCAAACACACACGCCCTTCGGGCAGCACCGATCCATAGGCGGCGCCCGCCGCGTGATCGGCAAGGCCGGTCACAACGCCCGCATGCACATATCCCATGAACTGGGTCAGCTCTTCTCGCGGGGTCAATTCAAGCGTCACCGCGCCCTCGTTAAAGTCGCGGACTGCAAAGCCCGAGGCGCCGGTGAACCCCATGTTGGTGATCTGTTCGAAGGCGGGTTGAAACTGTTCGTTCTGCATGGGCTGATGGTAGGGGAGGCAGCCTCTGGTGAAAATCGGATTTTGCAGTTGCGCGTGCATCGGTCATAAACCGCACAATGGCTCTTCAGATTTCAAATCGCGATGCGCGCCGGCTCTGGCTTGAGCGGCAAGGGCTTTCGGCGGCGCCGACGGGCCCCGCGACGCCCGACGATCTTATGGGCGTCATCGACGCGCTGGGCTTTGTCCAGCTCGACACCATTCGCGTGATAGCCCGCGCGCACGATCATATCTTATGGTCCAGGCGCCAGCGCTATCGCGAAGGCATGCTCGATGATCTTGTCCGAGACCGGCTCGCCTTTGAGCATTTCACTCATGACGCCTCGGTCCTGCCGATGGGTTTTTACCCCTATTGGCGGCGACAGTTTGCGCGCATGAAGCAGCGCATCGAAAAGGGCCGGTGGCCGGAATACATGCCGCCCAAAAAGGAATGTGCGGCAATCCTCAACCGCGTGAAAAAGGAGGGCCCGCTTTCGAGCAAGGATTTCGAAGCGGCGCCGGGGACGAGCCGGAGGGAGGGCTGGGCCCGCCCGCCGCACAAATTTGCGCTCGACTATTTCTGGTACGCGGGAGAACTTGCGACCTGTCATCGCCGCAATTTCATAAAACATTATGCGGTGCGGGAAAATGTCATTCCACGACAAATCCTTTCAAAAGAGGTTAGCGACGCCAGGCAACTGAACTGGTTGTGCGAGAACGCGCTTGGGCGGCTTGGATTTGCAACCGAAGGCGACATCCAGCGGTTCTGGGATGCGGTTAGTCTCGACGAGGTAAAGGGTTGGGCGAAGCGCAAGCGCAGCCTCGTTCCGGTAGAGATTACATGCGCCGACAAATCGAAGGTGAAAGCGCTGGCGCCCGCCGATATTGAAGAGCGCCTCGCGGCGAGCCTTGCGCCGACCAGTCGTCTGCGCCTTCTCAATCCGTTTGATCCGGTGGTGCGCGACCGCAATCGCATGGCGCGGCTGTTCGGTTTTGATTATCGCATTGAAATCTTCGTGCCGGCGGCCAAGCGGCAATATGGCTATTACGTCTATCCGATGCTCGAGGGCGATCGCTTTGTCGGGCGCATCGAAGCGAGGGCGGACCGCAAGAAAGGCGTTCTCACCGTTGAAAACCTCTGGTGGGAGCCGGGGGTCAAGGAAACAAACGCGCGCCAGGCAAAGCTCGACGCGGAGCTGGAACGCATGGCGCGGTTTGTGGGGGTGGAGGAGGTGGTACGGACCGCCTAAGCCGCCTTCAGGCCCTCAACAAAGCACCGGAAGATATAGAAGCTGTCTTCCGGGCCGGGGGAGGCTTCCGGGTGGTGCTGAACCGACATGGCTGGGGCGTCGGTGAGGGCGATGCCGCTGTTGGACCCGTCAAAGAGCGAAACATGGGTCTCAACCGCATTCGCCGGCAGGCTCGCCCCGTCGACCGTGAAGCCGTGGTTCATGGAGACGATTTCCACCTTGCCGGTTTTGAGGTCCTTCACCGGATGGTTGGCGCCGTGATGGCCCTGAGACATTTTTTTTGTTTTCGCTCCGGCGGCGAGCGCCAGCAATTGGTGACCGAGGCAGACGCCAAAGGTCGGAACCTTGTTTTCAATCAGCTCACGGATAACCGGCGCCGCATATTCCGCCGTCGCCGCTGGGTCGCCCGGACCGTTCGACAAGAGAACGCCGTCTGGGTTGAGGTCGGTAATGTCTTTATAGGTCGCTTTCGCAGAGACGACGCTCACCCGGCATCCTTGGCTGGCGAGGCGGCGCAGGATGTTCCGTTTAACGCCGTAGTCGACCACCACAATATGAGGGCCGTCGCCGTCATGGGCGCCGTAGCCGTTCGCCCAGGTCCAGCCGGTCTCTTCATGACGATATAACTGCGGAGTTGTCACATCCTTGGCGAGATCGCGTCCTTCAAGTCCCGCCCATTCGACGGCGCGCTCTTGCATGCCGGCAATATCGAAGACGCCGGACGGAACGTGGGCGATAACGCCGTGCGGCATGCCGCCTTCGCGCACCCGCGCGGTCAGCGCGCGCGTATCAACGCCGGAAAGACCGATAATGCCTCGCCGCCGCATCCAGACGGAAAGATCCGTATGGGATCGATAATTGGACGGGCCCGTGACGGGCGCGCGGAAAATGGCGCCGCGCGCGGCGCGCGCCGCCGCCGGCGAGGCGTCTTCGATGTCTTCCGGATTGACCCCCACATTGCCGATGTGTGGAAAGGTGAAAGTGATGATTTGCGCCGCGTAGGAGGGGTCCGTGAGAATCTCCTGATAGCCCGTCATGGCCGTATTGAAGCAAACCTCGCCCACGGCCTCGCCAACGGCGCCGCACCCGACCCCGTAAAGCGTTGTTCCGTCTGCTAAAACGAGGGCCGCGGTGGGCTTTTTGGCGGGAGCTTGACTAATGCGCATCAGTGAATATCTGTTCCGGGCTGTTTCGCGTGAATGCGAGGCGCGCTGGGAGGCGACGGTCGAGGCCGCGTTTATCCCCTCGCGCAAATTGGCCGGAAGCTATGCGAAGGGGCCCCTTAGGGTCAACAATGGATAAGCGCGAATTTATCCAATCGAAACAAATACATGAAAAATGGGTGGCGGCGCGGCGTGAAAATTGCGTGAGCGCTGCGCAAATGCTCGGAGAATCAGGCGCCATGCTTAGAGAGAAGATCGACGTTGCGCTCAAATCGGCGATGAAGGCGAAAGACGACAAATTGCGTGTCGCAACGCTTCGCCTGATTAACGCCGCCATCAAGGACCGCGATATTGCCGCGCGTTCTGAGGACCGTTGCGACGGCATCAGCGAGGAAGAGATCCTGGCGCTTCTGACCAAGATGGTGAAGCAGCGCGAGGAAAGCGCCGCCGCGTTTGACAAAGGCTGCCGACCGGAGCTTGCCGAACAGGAACGTTCCGAAATCGAAGTGATTCGGGATTTTCTGCCCCGTCAGCTTTCCGAAGATGAAATCAAATCTGCGGTGAAAGACGTCATCGACGAATATGAAGCCTCGAGCCTCAAGGACATGGGTAAATGCATGGGCGCGCTTAAACAGCGGTTCAATGGCTCCATGGATTTTGGCCGCGCCGGCGAATTCATGAAGCAGAGCCTCAGTTAAGCTCGCGACCGCTGCGTCGCGCTGTCTCATAGACGCATCTATAACAACCCTTTGATACTTTGCGCTGTGAAAAGCTGAGGCGCCGCATATGGAAATCGCCGTTGCCGGCGCCGGTATCGCGGGATTGACTGCTGCGGCCCTACTAGCGCGATCAGGGCATCGCGTCGTCATTTTCGACAAACTGCCAAATCCTGCGCCCGTAGGCTCGGGCCTGATTGTGCAACCGGTCGGGCAGGCGGTTCTTGAGGCAATGGGTTTGCTCGAAGCGCTGGAGCCGCGCGCAGCGCGCTTGCGCCGGTTGACGGCGCTGAACACCGGCGGGCGGACCGTCCTCAATGTCCAGTATGACGCCCTTGGCGATCATACCTCTGGGCTCGGCATTCATCGCGCCGTGTTGTTCGAGATTCTGTTGCATGCGGCGGAGGCCGCGGGCGCGGGTTTTGAATACAATCGGGAGATTGTGAGCATTGAACGTGAAGCGGACGGTCATCATCGGTTGAATTTTCGCGATAGCAGTGCGTCGACCCGTTTCGATCTCGTTATCGACGCGCTCGGCGTGCGATCGCCGCTGATCGAGCGCGGCGATGCATTTTTGAAATTCGGTGCGCTGTGGACAAATGTGTCGATGCCAAACGGCCCTGAGTTTCCACTTGATGAATTGACCCAACGATATCGTCGCGCCGATTGCTCAGCCGGCGTCATGCCGATTGGCGAAGGCGGCGCGGCGTTTTTCTGGACATTGCGGCAGGATAGCTATGAGCAATGGCGCGCGGAGGGTCTCGACGCATGGAAATGCGATGTTCTCCGGTTATGGCCCGAAACGGAGATCGTGCTGAAAGAAATAACCGATCCGGATCAAATGATTTTCGCGCGCTATGCGCATCATACGCATCCCGCTCCGGTGGAGGGACGTATCGAACACATTGGCGACGCCTGGCACGCGGCGAGCCCGCAGCTCGGGCAAGGCGCCAATATGGCGCTGCTGGACGCATGTGCGTTGGCGAACGCGCTCGCGCAGAATGACGACATAGAGGGTGCGCTGTCGACGTTTAAAAAAATTCGAATGCGGCACGTAATCCTTTATCAATCGATCTCATGGGCTTTTACGCCGGTGTATCAATCAGAATCGCAAATTCTTCCAGCACTGCGCGATTGGCTCACCGGACCGCTGTCCAACTTGCCGCCTGTACGAAAATTGCTTGCCGCGATTGTGTCGGGAAACGTCGGCGCGCCGCTAAGCGCTATCGGCCGCTAGACTTGCGCCTTCGCCCGTTTCTTCCGCAAATGCGGCTTCAGCGCCTTTTTCCGTAAACGGATCGACTTGGGCGTTACCTCGACCAGTTCGTCCTCGTCGATATAGGAAATCGCCTGTTCGAGAGTTAGGCGCCGCGGCGGCGTCAGCCGCACGGCCTCGTCCTTGCCGGCGGCGCGGATGTTGGTGAGCTGTTTGCCTTTGAGCGGATTGACGTCGAGATCGTCTGGCTTGGCGTTTTCGCCGATAATCATGCCTTCATAGACGGCCTCGCCGGCGCCGATGAACATGACGCCCCGTTCTTCGAGATTCCAGAGCGCATAAGGAACGGCGGTTCCATCGCCATTGGAGATGAGTGTGCCTGTGCGCCGACCTTCCAGCGTTCCTTTGTGCGGCGCATGAGTGAGGTACGAACGGTTCATGATGCCGGTGCCGCGCGTATCGGTCAGGAAATCCCCATGATATCCGATCAAGGCGCGAGACGGCGCGTGAAATATCAGCCGCGTCTTGCCGGCGCCCGACGGGATCATTTCAGCGAGCTCCGCCTTTTTCTGGGAGAGCTTTTCGATCACAACGCCGGAATACTCCTCGTCGAGATCGATGACGACTTCCTCAATCGGCTCCAGCACAGTTCCGTCGTCGTCGTTGCGCGTCAGGACACGCGGGCGAGAGACGGCGAGTTCAAACCCTTCGCGCCGCATGTTTTCAATCAAGACGCCAAGTTGCAGCTCGCCGCGACCGGCGACTTCAAACGCGTCTTTGGTTTCGGTTTCGTTGATGGTGATGGCGACATCGCCCTCGGCTTGTCTCAGCAGGCGTTCGCGAATGACGCGCGACTGCACTTTGTCGCCTTCACGACCCGCAAGAGGTGAGTCGTTGGCGGCAATTGTAATTGACAAAGTGGGCGGATCGATCGGCTGCGCGGGCAGGGGCGTTTCATTCTCAAGCGCGCAGATGGTGTCCGATACGGACGCTTTGGAGAAGCCGGCGATGGCGATGATGTCGCCTGGTCCGGCGTGCTCTACCGGCTGGCGCTTCAGTCCGCGAAACGCAAGGACTTTCGATACCCGCGCTTGTTCGACGAGCTTTCCGTCGCGCGATAGCGCTTTCATGGCGGTGTTGGGCTGGGCCGAGCCCGCTACAATCCGTCCGGTCAGGAGGCGACCGAGATAGGGGTCCGCTTCGAGGGTCGTCGCCAGCATTCGAAAGTCCTCTTTGTCGTCCCCTTCAACCGCAGGCGCGGCCACGTGGGAAATCACCGTTTCAAAGAGGGCGTTGAGATTATCTCGCGGGTCTTCAAGCGACCGGGCCGCCCATCCGTCGCGTCCGGCCGCATAGAGCACAGGAAAATCCAGTTGTTCCTCATTGGCGCCAAGCGCGGCGAAAAGATCGAACGCCGCATCAAGCGCGCGGTCTGGTTCCGCGCCCGAACGGTCGACCTTATTGAGGACGACGATTGGCTTGAGGCCGAGCGCCAGGGCTTTCGACAGAACGAATTTGGTTTGCGGCATCGGCCCTTCGGCGGCGTCGATGAGCAGGAGACAGCCGTCGACCATAGAGAGGATGCGCTCGACCTCGCCGCCGAAATCGGCGTGGCCCGGCGTGTCGACGATATTGATGCGGACCGTTTCGTCGTCGCGGTTCCAGAGAACGCTTGTGCATTTCGCCAGAATGGTGATGCCGCGCTCGCGTTCAATATCGTTTGAATCCATGGCCCGTTCGGCCATTTCCGCGCCTTCGCGCACAGCGCCCGACTGGCGCAGCATTTCGTCGACCAGCGTCGTTTTGCCGTGGTCCACATGGGCGATGATCGCAATATTGCGCAAACTTGTCGGGCGTTCTGTCATGGCGCGCGCCGTGCCCGGTTTTTTGCCGCAATGCAAGCGGGATAGCCGATTGGGGCGTATTTATTTGCGATTTGCCGCTCCAGCGGCGGCGCGCTATGTCATCTGGGGCTAAAGCCGTCACACGCGGGGGAGCCGCGCGAGGATATGGCGCATATTTTCATCAGCTATGCGAGGTCCGACCGACCCACGGTCGAAAAACTCGCCGCCGCGCTTGAAAACGCCGGCCATTCGGTCTGGTGGGACCGGCATATTCGCGGCGGCGCCGCCTTCGCCAAAGACATCGAATCCCAGCTTGAAAAAGCCGACGCGATTGTGGTCGCCTGGTCGGATGCGGCCAATCAATCGGACTGGGTCAAGGACGAGGCAGTTTACGGCCGCGACAAGGGCGTGCTCATTCCCATCCGGCTCGACAAGAGCGAGACGCCGCTCGGCTTCAGGCAATACCAGACCCTTGAGTTTGAAAAATGGCGCGGCGAGCCTCAGACCGCCGAGGTAGAAGCGTTGCTGGATGCGGTCGCCGACCTTTCCGGCGCCGAGCGACCAGAACACGCCGAGACGCCGCCGCCGTCGCTGGCGGCGCGCTTGCGTTCAAATCGCTGGGCCTGGGCCGGCGCCGCGCTCGTCGTCGCTTTATTCGTCGCAAGCTTTGTTCTCATTCGCGGCGGGGCGCCTGATGCGGTCGCGGGCGGCGCAGACGGCGCGCTTGCCCCTGCAGCGCAAAGCAGTGCGCCGTCGATTGCGGTGCTTCCATTCGCGGACATGTCGCCGGAAGGAAACCAGGAGTATTTTGCCGACGGATTGTCCGAAGAATTGCTAAATGTTCTCGTGCGCGTCGATGGGTTGCAGGTTGCATCGCGCACATCGTCATTTGCCCTGAAGGACAAGGTCCTCTCTGTAAGTGAAATTGCGGACCGTCTGAGCGTTAATCACGTTCTCGAAGGAAGCGTCCGCAAAATGAACAACCGCGTTCGTATTACCGCGCAGTTGATCGATGCAACGACCGACAAGCATATCTGGTCCGAGACATATGACCGGCATTTATCGGATATCTTCCGTATTCAGGATGAAATCGCCACGGCTGTTGTCGGCGCGCTGCGTGAAGAATTGGGCATTGCCGACGACGCGCCCATCAAGATCCGCCCGGCGACGGAAGACCTCACTGCCTATGACGCCTATCTCAAAGCGCGCGAGCTTTATCTTGCGCGCGGCAAGGCGAATGTCGCTGAGTCCATGCGGCTCTTTGAACACGCGGTCGAACTCGATCCGAATTTCGCGCGCGGCTGGGAGGGGCTCGCCGGCGTTTATGCAATCGCTACCAGTTGGGGCATTCTCGATCGCGACTATTCCGCCATGTCGCTGGTGGCCGCGCAAAAGGCGCTGGATATCGATCCCGACCTGTCCGCGCCTTATGCGGTGATTGGGCTCACCTATCGGACCCATTACCCGACGCCCTGGGCGGAATCGATCGACAATTTAAAGAAAGCAATTGAACGGGACGACAAGGCGACCGATCCGGTTCTCTGGCTGGGTATGGATTACATGGCCGTCGGCGAAATCGACCTGGCGATTGAGACGTTCACTCAATGCCTCGCCATGGACGAAGCGCAAAAGCTCTGCCGAAAGTATCGGTCGCTCTCTTATCTCATGAAGGATGCGGTTGACGAAGCCGTCGCCGACGCGACCATCAACGCGGAAGCCGGGTATTATTCCGACTTCGACGCCTACATCCCGCATTTTCTCGGAAAGGGCGAACGTCTCCTGGCGTTCACCATCTCGCGCACCGTCAACTGGTGGGCGAATTATCCGCACCGAGAACTCATAGAGGCGATTGAAAGCGGCGATAATCCATCGCCGGAGCGCATTCAAAGATTTATGGAATGGGGCGCCAATCAAAACGTCAGTGTTCAAAAACACGCGCACACGATGCTGACCTTGCGTGCTTATGAAAACCTGACGGTAGACAACTGGAACAACGACTACGAAATGCTCTGGCTGCCGCAGTTTTCACACTACCGCCAGTCGCCGGAATTCAAGCAACTTGCCGGCGATCTCGGGCTGACCGCTTATTGGCGCGAGCACGGTTTCCCGCCGCAGTGCCGGGCGCGGGGCGCGCTTGATTTCGAATGCTCTTAGAGCCGACGATTTAAAGCCGCGTCGCGGCGTCCTTTATCGCCGCACGAATGCGCACATAGGTTGCGCATCTGCAGATGTTGCCGCTCATGGCGCTATCGATGTCGTCGTCTGACGGATTGGGCGTTTGCTCAAGCAGTGCGATCGCCGACATGATCTGACCCGACTGGCAGTAACCGCATTGCGGAACGTCGATCGCCTCCCAGGCGGCGCGGATCGCCTCTGCTTCCTTGCCTTCCTTGCCCTCAATCGTGGTGATTGCTCTTCCGGCGACGGTTTCATGCGGCGTCACGCAGGCGCGCGCCGGGGCGCCGTCCACATGCACCGTGCAGGCGCCGCACTGGGCGACCCCGCAGCCGAACTTTGTACCCGTCATGCCGAGGTGATCGCGCAGCACCCAGAGGAGAGGGGTTCCTTCAGCCGCCTCGACGCTCACATTTTCGCCGTTGATGTTCAGTGTTACCGCCATGGTCGAAATTCCTTAAGCGTCCTGATTGTCCGATAGGTTGAGCGTATATTCGTCGCCGAGAAACGGCATCCGCCGCATGCGCACGCCCGTCGCGTTGTAGATTGCATTCGCGAGCGCGGGCGCGGCCGGCGGCGTTGGAGGCTCGCCAATACCGCCCGGCGGTGCGTCAGAGTTCAAGACTTGCGTTTCAAAGGCGCGCGGCGCTTCTTGCATGCGCATCAAACGCCAGGCCGGAAAATTCGTCTGCTGAACAACGCCGCCATCGGCTGTGATCTGCCCGTAAAGGGCGTTTGAAAGGCCGTAAATTGTTCCGCCCTCCATTTGTGCGGCGGCGTGGCGGGTATTGACGACGGTTCCTGCATCCATCGCCGACCAAACGCCGGGGATAGTGAGCGCGCCGTCTTGATCGACCGCCACCTCAACCACCGTCGACACGTAAGTAAGGAACGAACGGTGCGTGGCGATGCCGAGGCCGTGACCTTCCGGCATATCCCGGCCCCAGCCGGCCATTTCCGCCGCGAGGCGCGTTACGCCGGCGAGGCGTTCGGTATCAATCGGATAATCATCGAGAGACGCGCCGTAATTTGCGTATTCGGCGCCCTCGTCATTCGGATTAACGAGCCGCGGCGATCCGAAAAGCTCCAGAAGATAGTCCTTCTGATCGCGTCCGGCGGCGGCCGCGAGTTCTGCTGCAAAACTTTGCACCGCGAACGCATGATAGACATTGGCGACAGATCGAAGCCAACCAATCCGGATATGCGCCGCCGCCTTGCCGGCCTCAAGGCGCAAATTGGGGACATCAAACGGATTGTCTGACGCGCCGAGCCCAAGCTCGCCGGCCGACGGTTCGTCGGCGCCCGGGGCAAACGTTGAACCAATCGTTGGAAAAACTGTTCGATGAAGAAACGCGACGCAATTACCGTCGGCGTCGAGCCCGCCTTCAAGGCGTTGGGCGCTGACCGAATGGAAATAACCGTGCATCAGATCGTCTTCGCGGGTCCAGGTCACTTTCACCGGCTTGCCCATTTCGCGGGCGAGGAGGGCGGCTTCCGCCACAAAGTCAGGCTTTGACTTGCGGCCAAAACCGCCGCCGAGCCAGGTTGTGTGGACGGTGACGCTGTCTTCCGGCACGCCGCAGACAGCAGCGACGGTTGAGCGCGCCGCCTGCGGGTTTTGGGTGCAGGCCCAGCATTCGACGGTGTCGCCGTCCCAACGCGCTGTCGCGCTTGGCGGCTCCATCGGCGATTGCGACAGGTGCGCGGCGTAGTAGTCAGCGACGACCCGCTGCTCTGCGTTTTCGAGCGCCGCGTCGACGTCTCCACGGTTCAACTTGACTGCGCCCGGTTTCTGCGCCGTCGCCGTCAACTCCTCGGCAAAGCTTGCGGAATTATAGTCCTTGTTCGGACCATCAAGCCACTCGACATCAAGCGCATAGCGTCCCTGAATGGCGGCCCAGGTGTCAGAGGCGATGACCGCAACGCCGCCGAGCGGTTGAAACGCAATTGGTTCCTGCGGGTCCGGCAGGCGAATGGTGCGGATGACGCCAGGCGTCTTCAGCGTTTCGGCGTCATTGATTTCGCCCGGCTTGCCGAAAACCTGCGGCGGGTGCGCGACGACCGCATGGACCATGTCGGGAAGCTGTACATCGATGCCAAACGTTCCTTCGCCGCGAACGATTTTCGGCACGGTGACGGACGGCGTGTCGGTTCCAATATAGCGCCATTCAGAGCGGTCTTTCAGGCGAATGTCCTCCTTCGCCGGCACCGGCAGCTTGCCGGCGGCCTCCGCAAGCGATCCGTATGTTGCGCGCTGGCCGCTCGCTGCGTGAACGACTTCGTTCTGTTCGCCCTTGCATTCGCTGACATCGACGCCCCACTCATCGGCGGCGGCTTGTTCAAGCATCTGGCGCATGGCGGCGCCGGTCTGGCGCAGGCGCGTAAAATGGTTGCGAACGGATGTCGAACCGTCCGTATTCTGATCGCCATATTTCGGATGGCCAATCGCCTGAACGATTTCGATGCTATCCCAGTCCGCTTCAAGCTCGTCGGCGACGATCTGGGTCATGGCCGTCCAGGTTTGTTGCCCCATCTCCGCCCGGGCGCAGGTGATCTTGACCGAATTGTCGGGCTCAATCGCGATGAAGAGCGCCGGCGCGACATCCGGGTATTCCGGCGCCTCCGCCGCAGCATCGGTTTCGACTTCCGGGACTTCGTTCGTCGGCGGCGTTGGTTGTTCTTCTTCGCGAGAACAAGCGGCAAGAGTGACGCCGATCACCAGGGCGCTGGCGCCCCCGACGAAGCCGCGGCGGCTCACATTTGTAATCGGAAGCGCGCCAGGGGCAGCGGATGTCGGCGGTTTACTTGTGCGAAATAGGGCGGGGGGTTCTCCAAACACGGCGATAGTCCTCGCTGTTTGAGTTGTATTGAGACGTCGCTAATTGTTTAGCATGCTGCCTCACGCGCCCGCAAATCAACTTGGCGGGCGCGTGCAGACGGACTTCGAAAACTCTTCGTCCTACTCAAGCGGTTTACGCGTTCGGCGGTTGAAATTGCGCAGTATTGTCGCCCGCCAGACCCAGCGCAGCATCGCAAAGATCGTTGCCGGCACGAAAGCGATGGTGAGCCAAAGCGCCATCGCTTCAGCGGGAAGGGCGGACGCCATGAGCAATCCGGCGTAAGCGGCGACAACGAATAACGAACCCACCACCATCAGACGCGACACTGGTCGCAGTCCGACGATCCAGAAAAAGCCTTTCAAGGTCAGCGCCAGTAACAACAACCCGAATGCGATGGCGAACCCTTTCGCCAGCAACATCAGGCCGGTTTTCGGTTCCTTGCCGAAATTGACGGGCACCGGCGCCTGGCTCGAAACGAATGCGGGGGGCGCATCAATGGCCATCGGCAGGTCGATGGCTGAATCAATGTGGCCCATGGTGATGCGGTTGACGCCGTCTACCGCGCGCCAGACCCGGGCGGTGTTGTCGCGTGATCCGGAAACAATCCAGGCTCCATCGGGCGTTGAATCAAGGCCGCGCACGCCGTCTTTGTGGCCTTCAAGTTCGCGCACAAGCGATTGGGTTGCGATGTCCCAGATGCGAATGATCGGGTCCACGCCGCTGGTGACGAGCACTGAATTGTCAGCGGCGAAAGCAACGGCAAAAGCTTTTTCAGCGCCATGATCAAGCGTGCCGATAAGGTTATTGTCGATGGTCCGCCAGATGCGCACAACACCGTTATCGGCCGCCGCCGCAAACATGGCGCCGTCGCCGGAAAACTTTACGTCATTGCCCGGCCCGCCAATGGGGAGCGAATCGATTCTGACGCCACTGCGCCAGTTCCACAATGAAACCCGGCCGTCGTCCGATGCGGTTGCGAGCATGTCGCCGTTGGGATGAAAATCGACGGCGTTTACATCATCGCCGTGACCGGAAAGAGTGCGCACAGCTTCGCCGGATTCCGGATTCCATATGATGACCTTGTCGTCGCCCGAGGCGGTGGCGATGGCTGAGCCGTCCGGCGACCAGGCGACGTCGTAAATGCTCGCCCCGTGACCGCGCAAAGTCGTCACCGTGGCGGCGTTGCTTGTATCCCATACGATTGCAGTGCGGTCGCGCGAGGCGGAGACTGCGCGCTCGCCGTCTGGGGAAAAGTCCGCGCCCCAGACCCAGCATTTTTCTTCTTCATCGGCGCAGACTTCCTGGTGGCCGGTAAACTCGCCGCGCTCAACGCCTGTCGCCGCGTCCCAGAGCTTGATTGTATTGTCGTCGGACGCCGTAACGACCTGAGCGCCGCTGGCGTCGAATGTCACGCTATTGATGTCGGCGCCTTCGATGCCTTTCACCTGCACGCCTTCAAGGGCGGCGGCGTAAATGCGCCCTTCAAGAATGAGCGGTGAAATAGCGATCAACGAGAACAAGATCAGGGCGATGTAGGAACGCGGCAACAACGCAAGGGAAGCAGCGCCCGCGGCACGGTCTGCTTCGAGAGTTCCGTATCGAGATAAGAAAGCGAGTACGCCCATGGCGCCGATAAAAAACGGCCGGTAGGCGGCGAATACGAAATCCGATGCATAGGCCAGGGCGCCAAACGCGGCAGCGATAATGGCGGCCATGAATACAGCGCGACCAAAGAGTGCGAGGCGTCGTTTCGACCCGGTCGTCGTGTAGCGCGAGGCGCGTTTTGAAACTTTTGACGGCTTTTGACGCACCGGCTTCGGCGCCGGTTTGGGGGCAGGCGCCGGTTTTGGTTGTTCAGTCTGGGGCGCGGGCTTTGGTTGCTCAGTCTGAGGAGCCGGCTTGGGCGCCGTTTCCTCTGGAGTCGGCGGCTTCGGCGCCGGCGCTGGTTCCGGCCGCTTGTCCGGAGCCCCTTCGCCGATGGCGGCGCCTTCTGCAACCGCACCGATAAACGCCTTAAAGGCGTTATCATTAAGATTGCCCCGCCAGTGCGTCAGGTCCGCCGTCTGGATCTGCCGAAAGCCAAGGGGAATATCGACATTATCAATCAGCGCGGGAAAGAGGATTTCGCGGGCTGCGCCTTCGTCGGCTTCATCTGCGACAAAGCGCGAGGCAACGGAATGGCGCGACCAAACAACGATGACCGATCGCGATGAATTCAACGCCTCGGAAATTTCCTGACGAAACCCGGCGCCGGTTTTGATCTTCGGATCCCACCATACACGAAGGCCGAGCTGCGACAGCGCGTTGGCGATCTTTTCGATCTTGGCGCGGTCTTCCCGCGCATAAGAAATAAATACGTCGTGATGCCCCACCAGAACCCCGACATGCTGAAACCGCCGCGAATTGCGGCACATATGTGAGCTGCGGTGGTCTCTCCCCCGCCGCTGTTCAAGAAATACCTACCAAATCGCCGGGTAAGCGGCAAATGCGGAAAGCGGTAATCATCCGCTTGGGGAGAAATTCTCCGCCGAAGGCGATCGAAACCGGATAGAAATTATGCGCGCGCGTCTCTTGATGTTGCGCTGCAAAACCATGATCTCTTAGCGCTATGCCTCGTTTCACCCCGGACTTTCTGGACGAATTGAAAAGCCGCCTGCGGCCGTCCGACGTCATCGGGCGCTATGTGAAGCTGCAAAAGAGAGGCAACGCCTGGTGGGGCCTTTCGCCCTTCAACAAGGAAAAGACGCCGTCTTTCACGGTCAATGACGAGCGCGGAAGCTATCACTGTTTTTCCTCGCAAAATCACGGGGATATCATCACTTTCCTCATGGAGACCCAAGGTCTTTCATTTCCCGAGGCGGTGACGACGCTGGCTGCTGACGCGGGTCTCGAATTGCCCTCCGAAAGTCCCGAAGAGGCGGCGCGGGCAGAAAAAGCGAAAGGGCTTAGCGAAGCCTGCGACGCGGCCGCGGCGTTCTTTTCCAAAGCGCTGCATCGCAATCAGGGTCGCGGCGCGCTCGATTATCTCAAAGATCGCGGCGTCGATGACGACCAGATCAACGAATTCAACATTGGTTTTGCTCCGAGTGAGCGGACGGCGCTCAAGGATTACCTGATCAACAAAGGCTTTGCCGAAGACGTGCTGATTGAGGCCGGGTTGGTGATCAAACCTGATGATGGCGGCGCGAGCTATGATCGTTTCCGCGGACGGATCATGTTTCCGATCCTCGGGAGCCGGGCTCGCACAATCGCTTTTGGGGGCCGTGCGCTCGATCCCGACGCCCGCGCAAAATATCTGAACTCGCCGGAAACGCCGCTCTTTCACAAGAGCGCCGTGCTTTATCGTTTTGACGCGGCCCGGCGCGCCGCCGCCGAAGCAAAAGCGCCGCTGATCGTCTGCGAAGGCTATATGGACGTCATCGCTCTCTGGGGCGCCGATTTCAAACATGCGGTTGCGCCGTTGGGGACGGCGCTGACCGAAGACCAGCTCAGCCTGCTGTGGCGGTCGTCGGATGAACCGGTTCTTTGCTTTGACGGCGATAAGGCGGGCGTCGCCGCGGCCCATCGTTCCATCGATCGGGCGCTGCCGATGTTGAAACCGGGCAAGTCGCTCAACTTTGTTTTTCTGCCGGAAGGTCAGGATCCGGACGACCTCATCCGCAGCGACGGCGCCGCGGCGTTCGATGCGCAGGTCGAGAAATCCCGCCCGCTGGTCGATGTCCTGTGGGACCGCGAGCGCAGTTTGCGTCCGCTCGATACGCCCGAACGGCGGGCGGCATTCCGTGCGCAATTGCGCGACCTCGTTAAAACCATCACCGACAAGGACGTCCGAAACGCTTATGGCGGCGAGCTCGCCCAGCGTCTCGATGCGGCGTTCGCCCCGCCAGCCGCCGGCGGCCCGGCGCGACGCAATCCCTGGCGGTCGGGCGCGGCGGGCCGGAAAAGCCGCGGCCAGGGCTTTCGCTATCAGGAGCCGGCCCGTCCAAGCCCGGGTCTAAAACGTCAGGGACCGCCGGCGGCCTGGCGGCGGGAGGCGGCGCTGGTCCTCGCCGCGGTCAATCATCCGGGCCTCGTCGAGCGGCAGGAATCGGCCCTTTTGTCGCTTGAACTTGAAGACGCCGCGCTCGGGAGCCTTCTGAGCGCTGTTTTAACGGCGTTTTCGAGCGATCCCGGCCTTGACAGGGACGGTCTGAAAAGCCATCTCACGGCTTCCGGCGCGGCAGGTTCATTGGAGCGGGTCCTGAATGACCCTGAGCTCTCGAAACAGCGTTTCCTCCGCCCCGAAACTGAGATCGACGAGGCTGAGCAGGGCTTCCGCAATGCTCTGGCCCATCACCTGTATGAATCGACGCTCAAACAGGAGGTGGCGCGATCGGCGTCTCAGATATTCACCAGCGGCGATGAAGGATGGAAAGCGGCGGCGGCCGCGCGCGAGGAACTGGTGAACGTTAACCGGGCCGGGGACGCCGACAGTGAAGACGGCGACGCGCAGGACCGCCTCGATGCGGCGCGCGAACGAATGAAGGAAAACGTCGCGAAGAAATTCGGACGATAAAGGATTTTCAGACGATGGCGAAAAAAGCGGCGGCAAAAAAGCAACAACCCGAGACTGCGGAAACGACGGACGGGCCGATCCTCGACCTGACCGATGCGGATGTGAAAAAGCTGATCAAGTCGGCGAAGTCGCGCGGCTATGTCACCTATGACGAATTGAACAAAGTTCTGCCGTCGGAAGAAGTCTCTTCAGAGCAGATCGAAGACATCATGGCCCAGCTTTCCGAAATGGGCATCAATGTTGTCGAGCACGAAGAAGAAGACGACGAAGCCGAGGGCGAAGGCGAAAAGACCGCCGCTGCATCCAAGTCAAAGGCCGTCGCCACAAAAGAAACCGCCAAGGGCGGACAGGTCGTCACGACGAACACCAGTTCTTCGGCCGACCGCACCGATGATCCCGTGCGCATGTATCTGCGCGAAATGGGAACGGTCGAGCTATTGTCCCGTGAGGGCGAGATCGCCATCGCCAAGCGCATTGAGGCCGGGCGCGAAACCATGATCCGCGCCTTGTGCGAATCCTCGCTCACCTTCGAGGCCATCACCGTCTGGCGCGAGGAATTGATGGAAGGCCGCGTTCTGTTGCGCGACATCATCGATCTCGACGCGACCTATGGCGGCGGACCGGAATCGCGCCCAGACATGACCCAGCCGGAAGTCGCCGAACGGGTTCAGCGCGAAGAAGCGGAAAAAGCAGAGGCCGCCACCGACGACGACGAAGACGAGTTTGACGAAGGGGCGTTGTCGCTCTCGGCAATGGAAGCCGAATTGCGCGACGGCGTCATGGAGACCTTCGACAATATTTCCTCCGATTACAAAAAGCTGCGCCGCCTTCAGGACATTATGATCGAGGAGCAGCGCCAGGGCGCGGACCTTACCGCCTCACAGACCCGGCGTTTTAAGAAACTTCAAAAAGACATTGTCGAGCGCGTGCGTCAGGTGCGCCTCAACAATCAGCGGATCGAGGCCCTGGTCGAGCAGCTTTACGACATCAACCGCCGCCTCATGGCGCTTGAGGGCAAGCTGGTGCGGCTTGCTGATTCCTACGGCGTCAATCGTCAGGAATTCCTCTCCGAATATATCGGCGCCGAGCTTGATCCCGAATGGTTTGACCGCATTGGCGAGAAAACCGGCAAGGGCTGGCAGAACTTTGTGGGCAAGGCGGAACGTCAAATCTCGAACATCCGCGAAGAGATCGGCAATCTGGCGACCGAAACCGGCCTTACCGTCACCGATTTCCGCCGCATCGTTTCCATGGTCCAGAAAGGCGAACGCGAAGCGCGCATCGCCAAGAAGGAAATGGTCGAAGCGAACCTGCGCCTCGTCATTTCCATCGCCAAGAAATACACCAATCGCGGCCTGCAGTTCCTCGACCTCATTCAGGAAGGCAATATCGGCCTCATGAAAGCGGTCGATAAGTTCGAATATCGCCGTGGCTACAAGTTCTCGACCTATGCGACCTGGTGGATCCGCCAGGCGATTACGCGCTCGATCGCCGACCAGGCGCGCACCATCCGCATTCCGGTGCACATGATCGAGACCATCAACAAGATTGTGCGCACCTCACGTCAGATGCTGCACGAGATCGGCCGCGAGCCGACGCCGGAAGAGCTTGCGGACAAGCTTTCCATGCCGCTCGAAAAAGTCCGCAAGGTGATGAAAATCGCCAAGGAGCCGATTTCGCTCGAAACGCCTATCGGCGATGAGGAAGATTCGCATCTCGGCGACTTCATCGAAGACAAGAATACGATCCTGCCCATCGATGCGGCGATCCAGTCAAACCTGCGGGAAACGACGACGCGGGTGCTCGCCTCGCTCACCCCGCGGGAAGAGCGCGTCCTGCGCATGCGGTTCGGCATCGGCATGAACACCGATCACACCCTCGAAGAAGTCGGCCAGCAGTTCTCGGTCACCCGCGAACGCATCCGCCAGATCGAGGCGAAGGCGCTCCGGAAGCTGAAGCACCCGTCAAGAAGCCGGAAGCTGCGGAGTTTTTTGGATAACTAAGTCGCCGTCATCCCGTGCGCAGCGCAGCACGAAGGTGATGCGCTGCTGACACGGGATCTATTGACGTCAAATTCGTTAGAGATCCCAGATCAGCAACGCAGCGTTACACGCTGCATTGCATCCGGGACGACGAAGCAGGCGCTTATTCCTTCGTCCGCCCCCCAAACCATTCAACCAAAATCTCGGCTTTCGCCTTCCACGTCGTTTCGCCGCCTTCGTCGGCATAAGCGTCGAGGATGGTTTCAAAACGGTCGTCGCTGTGGCCGATATTGGGGCGCACGATTAGCGTCGCCGTGCCGGGCCGCAGACGGTTCACCATGTTGACGATGACGTCGGCGCCGTATTGCGCCTCGAACTGATCGAATTCGTTGAAGATGATCAGCACCGGCGCATCGATAGCGGCCCAGGCGGCGAGGAAGTTCTGTTTCGCCGCTTGCTGATGCCAGGCGAAGGGCCGTCCGTAATGATCGCTCTCGCCCATGCCGCGGATGTCTGCGCGCACGGCAGCCATGGTCTCATTGTCATTTGCGATTTCGTCGGGAAGGCGATCGTTGATCAGATATTCATAGTGAAATTTCGCCCGGGCGATGAGTTCGTCGTGAATGTCGGCGGGCGCGAATTTGTCGGGGCTGCGCTCCAGGTAAATCCGGTCGAATGTCAGCATGCGCTCGTAATAGGTTTCCGCGCCGCCGCCCTGCGCCGCGACTCCGGCGATGTCGTAGCCTTTGTCCTGCAGCGCCTTGGCGACAAGCGGCGCCGTCGTGGAGCCAAGGCTTGAGCCGTAGAAATAGACTTTGGAGGCGTCGACGCGATCGTCCTTCAACAGCTTGTCAAAAGCTTCGATGTAATGGGCGACTTCCGTGTCGTAATCGAGTTCGTTGCAGGCCGGCCCCTGGCTGTCGCCGTCGGTGGACCGTTCAACCCGCACCAGCGCCAAGCCGGTTTCCCTTGCAAGCGCGGCGAGCATCTCCCGCGACGGGCTGCCTTTGCGATATTCGATGGAGCCGCAGGAAACCCACTGTGTAAACAATAGCGGGTGAAGCGGGCCATCAGCGTCCTCAGGTCTCGCGATGATGGTGCGGAGTTTTGCGCCGTCGGAGGTTTCGACCATGCCGTAATGAGAGCTGACGCCGTCAATTTCTTCGAGCGGCTTCCCGTCTACGCGCTCCAGCCCGCCGATGGTTTCCGCGGCGGCTTGCATGCCGGAAAGGGCGGTCCAGCCGGACGCAACAAGAGCGGCAAGTGATATTCGAAGCGAAGGGTTCGCGTTAAACGACGCCATGAGGTCAGTCTCCATTATTGTGATGCGGTTGTGATGGGGATTTGCAGTTCGGTTACATATTCATCCCGCGTGCGCGCGAGCACTTTCGCGGGGAGGGAATAATCATCCTGATCGGCGCCGAAGCGGTGATAGACTTCCCGCAAAGGCCCGGCCGCCGACAAGCCGGCCTCTGCAATGCGGGAAGCCATGTCAGCATACAAACGATTGGTGGTTTGATACCCGCCGGCGTAGACCGCCGAGAGCGCCAGCGGCGCGCCGCGAATTGTCGTCATTTCCGCCGAGGCGCCGTCCACGGGGATGCAGATTTCAACCGTGAGATCTGACTTTTGCGTCGGCGGATCATGAAAGACCATGAAGGGCGGCCTGTCGGCGCGGGCGCCGAAGGCGGCGACGTCGGCCTCCGCGGTTTCGAAGATTTCCGTCACCGGGCCCCCGAGATGCGGCACACGCGCTCGTACTGCGTGGACGTGCTGATCGCTGAGCGGCGCCAAGCGAAGCGGGATCGCCGCGTCATCGCTGATAAGAGAGGTGAGAATGTTGGCAATCTCGATCTTGTCGGCGACCGCCGCCTGTTCGGCGCGCAGCGCCGTCTGTTTTGCCGCAACGGCTTCCCGGATGGTCTGAGCGTCTGCGCCGTCCTTCGCCAAAAGCGCCGCGATCTCTGCAATGGAAAAATCGATGGCGCGCAGGTTTGTGATGATCGCAAGGGTTTGCGCCTGCGACGGCGTGTAATGGCGATACCCCGTCTGCGGATCAACGTGATCGGGGCGCAGGAGCCCCTGTTCATCGTAGAACCGCAGCGCTTTAACGGAGACGCCCGCAAGGCGCGCCATATCCCCGATTCGCAAAAGCCGCTTCATGGGCAAAGCCTAAGGTCTGCCCCAAGGGGAGAGTCAAATCAGTTCAACGCACAAAGCGTCCCGGTCGCCGTTTTTTTGCCTTGCAGCAATCAGTGCGCCGCGCCCTTGGGTACCGGGCGCCATCCTGCTAGGTTCCGGCGTCTAGGGGAGGAACGGGGACATGAATTCCAGACACTCGGTTTTTCGCGCGTTCGCGACGGCGCTTGTTGCAGCATTCGTTTATGGGTGCGCCTCGACCGGCGGGCCACTCGGTCTTTCTCCTGCGCAGGAAAAGGCGCTCGGCGATCAACAGCATCCGCAAATCCTTGCGGCCTTTGGCGGCGAAGTCGATGACCCGCAATTAAAGGCGTATGTGGAAGGCATCTTCAATCGGTTGATGGCCACGGATCCGACGCTTCCGGCAATGAACATTTATGTTCTCGACAGCTCGGTCATCAACGCCATGGCCGTGCCCGGACATGTTTATGTAACGCGCGGGCTGATGGCGCTCGGCAATTCCGAAGCGGAAATCGCCGGCGTGATCGGCCATGAAATCGGCCACAACCAGAAACGCCACATCGCCAAACGCGTCAGCCGCTCCAACATTGCGCAAATCGGAACGGTTCTCGGCGCCATCCTCACCGGCGACGCCGACACAGCGCAGCTCCTGGGGCAGGGCGCACAACTTTATCTCCTGAGATTTTCCCGCGAACAGGAATATGAGTCCGATCTTGTCGGGACGCGCCTGCTGGCCTCCGCTGGATATGAGCCGCTTGGCGCCGCGAGATTTCTCAATACGCTCGGAAACTGGACCAACCTCGAAGCGCAGATTGCCGGCGTGCAGCAGCCGCCGGAATATCTGAAAACCCATCCGAACTCGGCCAACCGTGTTGCGCGTGCAGCGCAGGAAGCAAACGCAATACGCGAGGGCGGCCCGAATGAATTGCGGCGCGGGGTCTTTCTGAACGCCATTGACGGGATGCTCTATGGAGACGATCCGGAAAAGCAGGGCTTCATTCGCGGGCAGGATTTCATTCACCCGCAATTGCGTTTCGCCTTTACAGCGCCAAACGGATTTGAATTACGCAATTCATCACAAGCGGTTTTGGCGCGGTCTTCGTCCGGGGCGCAGATGCAGTTTACAGGCGCCTCGTCTGAACAAGGGCCGGCGGCGCTTATCAATTCCGCCAGTCAGTCCCTGAAGATCGATCTCGGGACGCCGCAGCGCCTGACTGTAAATGGCCGAAACGCCGCCGCAGGTCGCGGCCGCGCCAACACACAGAGCGGGGCCGTCGACGTCACGGCTTATGCAATCCAATGGCAGGGCGCCTCTCACTGGGTCTTTCTCTGGGTGACGCCGGCGAATCAGACGCGCCAGCTTTCACAGGCTATCGACCGATCCGTTCGCTCGCTGCGCGACGTCAATCCCGGATCAGTATCCGTACCTGCGCCAACCCGTGTGGATGTGGTTACCGCCCAGCGCGGCGACAGCGTATCGGGGCTTTCGCAATATATGGCGTTTCCCTCCTACCGGCAGGAACGGTTCCTCATCATCAACGGGCTCGGCGCCGACAGCGGCGTTGTCTCGGGCGAGCGCTACAAGCTCGTGCGATAGCCGATCCGTCACCTGCGTCGCGCTCTTGCATGGGCGCCGGCAATCGCTAAGGTCCGCGCCGGATACGAAACTGCGGCCTTAATCGCCGCCCCAAGGAGGACTAAATGGCAGTCGACGGCAAATGGAATCTCGTCATTAAAACGCCAATGGGCGACCAGACCGGCGTTCTGAGCCTGAAACAAGAGGGCGACGCGCTGACAGGCGAAATGGTTGGCGGCGCCGGGACGACGCCGGTGGAAAACGGTCGCGTTGAAGGCGATACGTTGAAGTGGGACGCCAAGGTGACGACGCCGATGCCGATCACGCTTTCATTTGAAGGCAAGATCGAAGGTGGAGACCTCAACGGCAGCGTTCAGCTCGGCGCATTCGGGGCATCCACCTTTACGGGCGCAGCAGCTTAGTTGCCGGCGGGGGGCCCAATATCGTGAAATACGCAATCGCCGCCGCCTCGTTGTTTTTTGTCGCGGCGTGCGGCGATGGCGGTCCTCCCGCACAAACGCAAACGGCGCCGGAGACCGAACAATCGGCCGATGCCGTTGCTGAAGACCTTTCTCTTGATGCGATCGCCGAGGAATTCGTAAAGCTGGCGCTCGCCGCGGGCGTGCACGATCCGGCTTTTGTAGACGCCTATAACGGTCCGGCGGAATGGGCTGAAAACGCCAAAGCCGAGACGCGCCCTCTTGATGCGGTTGAAGCTGACGCGGACGCGCTGCTCGTCCGAGCCAAAGAAGCCGCAAAAAGCGAACCGGGCGTGCGGAGCGCCATGCTTGAAAAACTCGCGCGCGCCGCTCTTGCGCGCATTCGCATGGCCGGCGGCGCGGAGTTCACTTTCGACGAAGAAACGCGCCGCCTCTATGATGCAGTCGTACCGGAATACGACGTTCGCGAATTTCATGCGGCGCTTGCAGACATCGACGCCTTATTGCCGGGCGATGCGCCATTGCACGAGCGGGTCGACGTCTTTCGCGACAGTCTCGCCATCCCGGAAGACAAGTTGCAGGCCGTATTTGATGCGGCGATTGCGGAATGTCGCCGACGCACGCTTGAGCGTTATGACCTGCCTGAAAACGAACGCTTTGAACTGGCTTTCGTGACCGACAAACCCTGGAGCGGCTACAACTGGTATCAGGGCGATTTTGAAAGCCTCATTGAAGTCAATACGGATTTTCCCATCATCATCGACCGCGCGGTCGATCTCGGTTGCCATGAAGGCTATCCCGGGCACCATACATGGAACGCAATTATTGAGCGCGATCTCCTCAACAAGAACGGTTGGGTTGAGTATTCTGTCTACCCCTTATTCTCGCCGCTTTCGTTGATTGCGGAAGGGACGGCCAATTACGGCATCGACCTCGCTTTTCCGGGCGAGGAAAAAATCGCCTTTGAACGCGACGTTCTATTCCCGCTTGCGGGGCTCGATCCGGCCAAGGCGGAAATGCTGGCGCAACTAAATGAAGCGCGCCGCAAGCTTTCCCACGCGCGCAACCATGTCGCCAGGCTCTATCTTGATGGCGCCGTTGATCGCGACGAGGCGGTCCGACTGTTGATGGAGTTCGGTCTGCAGTCTCGCGAACGCGCAGAGCAGGGCGTTGATTTTATCGAGACCTATCGCGGTTACGTCATCAATTATAACCTGGGGCTGGATCTGGTTCGGCGCTACATCGAGTCCGAGGAACGAAAAGGCGTTGATCGCTGGGATGCGTTTGAGGTGCTGCTCAAGACGCCGCAGGCTGCGTCGGACCTGCAATCGAAAAAATGAGCATCGTCGCTATAGTGCGGCGGTTTCATTTGTGGGCCGGCGTTCTGCTCGGCGTTCAGGTTATTCTCTGGATGCTCTCCGGCGTCGTGATGAGTTGGTATCACATCGATCTTGTGCGCGGGGACCGACAGGCGGCGGAGATCGTTCCCCTGCAACTCGACACTGCTGACTATATTTCGCCTGCACGCATCATTGACCAAGCCGGCAGCGCCAACGAGATCACCTTGCGTCGCTTTCTCGGTCAACCGGTTTATGAAACGAGCAGCGCTCAAGGCGCGGCCATCTATGACGCGCTGAACGGTGAACGCTTGTCGCCGATAAGCGAAGAGGCAGCGAGGGAGGTCGTGCGCAAGGGTTTCGCCGGATCAGGCAAGATTGCGCAGCTTCAACTGATTGAAGACCCCGGATCGGAAATGCGCGGTATTGGCCCGCGGCCCATCTGGCGCGCGCAATTTGATGATCGATTGAATACGCGGATTTACGTCTCGCCCGATACCGGCGCAATTCTGCGTCGTCGCAACGATGTCTGGCGGTTTTACGATTTTTTCTGGATGCTCCACATAATGGACTATCAGGAGCGCCATGATTTCAACAATCCGATGTTGCGAGTGGTTTCATTCGCGGGATTGTTGTTTTCTCTCAGCGGTCTGGCGATGATCTTTTTTCGCAATAGCCGTTCGGTGCTTATCAGCGACATCGCAATGTTGTCGCGGCTTGGTCGCCGCAAAACAAACGCGCCGGACAGTTAGTCGCGGCGCGCAGCATTGCGTCAAAAAATCAGTGAGGAGTTCGACGATCTAGAAGCCGAAATAAATTGGTTCGGGTCCGACCAGTTTCTGTTCTTCTTCTTCAGATTCCGGTTCGGCCTCGGCTTCCGCGGATTCGTCTGCCGTGCAGCCTTGCTTTTCTTTGTAATAGCGCAAGGTCATGCCGTCTTCGTGCGGGTCGCCGGCGGAAAATACAAAATCAAAGGCGTTGACTGTCGAATCGACGATGATGTCGACAATCCCGCGGGACTCTGTCTCCGCCGTCTCTTGGTCCGCCGAACTAGAGGCAGTCAACGAAAATGGAGATGCGGCCGCGGTTGCGCCGACCGACAACGCGGCGACAGCGGCTAAAATAGCGATTTTTCGCATGGCCAGTCTCTCCTCTATCCCGTTATGCCGGCGGCAAGGCCGGAATATCAAGTCGGTTCGTCGCAAATATGGCCGACGAAGCGTTACGAGGCGGTAACGAGGCGGTGAAGCAGGTTGAATTGCTGCGCCGCACCATTATCCCGCATTATCCCAGCGCTTCGAGGGGATCTTCATATCCCACCCCAAGAGCGTCAGAAACCGCCTGATATGTGACTTTGCCGCGATGGACATTGAGCCCGTTGCGCAAGTGCTCGTTCTCGCGGAGCGCATCAAGGCCCTGATTGGCGAGCATCAGGCCGTATTGCAGGGTCGCGTTGTTGAGCGCATGGGTCGAGGTAAGCGGCACCGCGCCCGGCATATTGGCGACGCAATAGTGAATGACGTCGTCGACCACATAGGTCGGATCGGCATGGGTGGTTGCTTTGGACGTTTCAAAACAGCCGCCCTGGTCGATCGCCACGTCCACCAGAACTGCGCCTTCTTTCATGCCTTGCAGCATGTCGCGGGTCACGAGTTTCGGCGCGCTGGCGCCCGGGATGAGAACGGCGCCAACGACGACATCGGCGTTGTCGGTTTCTTCATCGAGCGCTTCATAAGTCGAGTATCGCGTCTTGGCGCGTCCCTGGAAAAGATCGTCCAGCTCCGCCAGACGGCGATTGCTTCGATCGAGGATCGTTACATCAGCGCCAAGACCAACCGCCATGCGCGCGGCATGGGTGCCGACAACGCCGCCGCCGATCACCAGAACTCTTGCGGGCAAGACACCAGGCACGCCGCCCATCAAGAGACCGCGTCCGCCCTGGTGCGCCGTCAGCGCGTAGGCTGCGGCTTGAATAGAAAGTCTACCAGCCACCTCGCTCATGGGCGCCAGCAAAGGCAGTCCGCCGCGCGGATCGGTGACGGTTTCATAGGCGACCGCGGTGACGCCGGAATCCATCAGTCCACGCGCCTGATCAGGGTCCGGCGCCAAATGCAAATAGGTGTAGAGAATTTGACCTTCGCGCAGTTGTCGCCATTCAACCGGCTGCGGTTCCTTGACTTTGACGATCATGTCGCTGTCGGCGAATACGCTTGCCGCGTCCGGCGCGATGGTCGCGCCAGCTGCCTCATAGTCAGCGTCGCTCGCCTTGATGCCGCCGCCGGCGCCCGTTTCGACCATGACGGAATGTCCGTTCGCCACATATTCGCGAACGCTGCCCGGCGCCAGGCCGACGCGAAACTCAGAATTCTTGATTTCCTTCGGAACGCCTACACGCATGGTTTGACCTCCCAGATATTGCGCCGCTCATCGGCGCTTCTGGGTGGAATTTATTCGGTTTGAAGTGGATTTCTTTGACATTTTATCGGAAAAATGAAAGTAAAATGGATAATATTCGTCGTTTTCGCGCCGTCAGGAAAGACCATACGCCATGGATGGCTTTGATCGAGCAATTTTGCGCATTTTGCAAAAGAACGGGCAGACTTCGTTTGCGGAATTAGGTGAAGAGGTGGGGCTTTCCGCTTCCGCCTGCCACAAGCGCGTCGCGGCCATGCGGGTGTCCGGGGTGATTACGCAAACGGTAACCCTTATCGATGAAAGCCGAGCGGGGCTCGAAACATCCGTATTCGTACAAGCGACATTGAAAAACCAACAGCAGGGGACGCTGAAGGCGTTCGAACGGGCGGTCGCCACCCATGATGAGATAATGGAATGTTATCTGATGGCTGGTCTGTCTGACTACATGTTGCGCATCTTGTGTCGCGATGGCGCGGACTACGAACGCATCCACATGGACGTTCTCACCCGACTTCCCGGCGTCGATCGGGTCGTTACAAATTTCGCTATCCGAAAGGTTTTGCGGCGCACCGCTGTGCCGCTTTGAACAAGCGAGCCCGCTTTGACATTACGAATTGGTGAACTTGCCGAAAAAGACGGGAATTTCGCTGATTGCGCAAAACGTGAATTAAATTGTGCAATTGCCATTAAACGATCCGAAAAAAATCTTTCCGCACTCTCTAAGCTTCTGTTTTCGGAGATTGTTCAATGTTGTCGACCGCACGCGTTTCAATTCCTCTTCCCGTGGCGGCAAAACTAAAGACTACTGCAGAGTTCAACGATAACGTAAATGACTACGCGCGGGAGGATCTGATCGGTTTCAAACGGCCGATTGCAGCGGCGTTCGCGCTGATCGCGCCCGTTGCTGTCGCCTTCGTATACCAGGGGCTCGGTCTCGTGCCGGCCTTGCAAGTCGGATTGATTATTTCGCTGATTGTCGGCGTTGGCGTTTTTTTCGTCGGCAAACAGGAATGGCCGAACATTGTCACGGAATTTCAAAGTCTCGCGACAGCCAAGAAAAGAGCGGTCGCTGACCTGCGATGCGGTTTCGGGGAATCATCATTCCTCAGCAACGGCCGTGCGCCGAGGTTTTTCGAACATGATCACGGCGTGCTCGTTCTTGCCGATGCGGGAGATTTGAAAACCCTCTTCTTTGACGTTTCAAACGACGGCGATGATCCGCGTTGGGCGCTTTATGAGAACGGTGAAATGAACCGCCGGGTCTGGCGCTGGCTGCGCTTGCCGGTTTCCCGCGAATTGGTGAAGTTCACGGCTGAAGGCTCAAAGCTCAACCAGCGTGCGGCGGCGCCGACAATTGCGTCGATCGACGCCTGGGAAGCGGTCAATGTAGCGCTTGGCGAACCTCTCGACGGGGCCATCATTCACCGCTGTTTCGACGAACTGGTCGAATCGGTCGAACGGCTTGTTCGCTAACGCTTTTTATCGCGAAAAAGGGCGCCGATAAGGGGTCCTTCGCCTCTTACATTCCCGTCCGCGCGCGGCTATATGGGCGCCATGACGACGCTCATCGATATTGACGCTGGCAAGGCGCGGCCGCGCCATCCGGAAAAGCAGTCGCGGGCCGACACTCCGGTGTTGCGCAAGCCGCCCTGGCTGCGCGTGAAGGCGCCGTTGTCGAAAGGCTATCAGGCGACGCGCGCGATCGTGCGCGCAAAGAACCTCAACACCGTTTGCGAAGAGGCGGCCTGTCCCAATATCGGCGAATGCTGGGAGCAAAAGCACGCGACCATGATGATCATGGGCGACACGTGCACGCGCGCTTGCGCGTTCTGCAATGTGAAAACCGGCCTGCCGTCAGCGCTCGATCCTGATGAGCCGCGCCATGTGGGCGAAGCGGTCGCAGAAATGGGGTTGTCCCATGTGGTCATCACCTCCGTCGATCGCGATGATCTCGCCGATGGAGGCGCGCAACATTTCGCTGATGTTGTTCACGCCATACGCGAGGCGGCGCCGCAAACAACTATCGAGATTCTAACTCCCGACTTCCTGCGCAAGGGCGACGCTGCGGACGTCGTGATCGACGCCAAGCCGGACGTCTTTAATCACAATCTCGAAACGGCGCCGCGGCTTTATCTATCGATCCGGCCTGGCGCGCGGTATTATCATTCTCTGCGCCTGCTGGAGCGCGTGAAAGAGCGCGATCCGCAGATGTTCACGAAATCAGGCGTGATGGTCGGCCTCGGTGAGACGCGCGAAGAAATAATGCAAATGATGGATGATATGCGGGTCGCTGGCGTCGACTTCATCACCATCGGGCAATATCTGCAGCCGACGCGCAAGCACGCCGCCATTGATCGCTTTGTGACGCCGGAAGAATTCAAAGCCTATGAGACCATGGCGCGGGCCAAGGGTTTCCTGATGGTTTCGTCCTCGCCATTGACGCGGTCTTCGCATCATGCGGGCGAGGACTTTGCACGATTAAAGGCGGCGCGCGACGGCGCTGCGCAAAATCCCTGAAGGCCTTATGAAACTCTACGATCTGGCGCTTGCCGATTCTGACGTTCGACCGAGCCCTTTTTGTTGGCTGGCGAAGTTTGCGTTGCTGCACAAAGGGGTGGAATTCGAAACGGTTCCAGTCCCTTTTGCCGACAAGTCGGTTTATCCGGACCCCGAACACGCCCGCGTTCCGATATTGGAGACGGGCGAGGAAATCGTTACCGACAGCGCGCGCATTGTGGCGTGGCTTGAAAAGAACGTTCCCGGCGCGCCTTTCACGGAAACCGATGCCGAGCGGGCGGCGGTCGATTTTTATCAGGCGTGGATGGGGGCGCAGATATTTCCAAGCCTGGCGCCAATGTTATTCCTGAGAATCTGGGCCAACGCACGAGACGATGACAAAGACTATTTCCGCACGACTCGCGAAGAGCGGGTTGGCAAGACGCTCGAAGAATTTGCGACGACGCCGGGTGTTAAGGACAATATCGAAAAGGCGTTGCCGACGCTCGCAGCGCCCCTTGCGCGCCACAAGTTCCTGGGCGGCGAGACGGCGAACCTTGCCGACTACCAGGTCATGGGCGTATTTATGTGGCAGCGTTCGGTGACGCTTGAGCCTTTATATGAAACGCCGCAGGCGGTTGGCGCCTGGCAGGAGCGCATGCTCGATCTTTTCGACGGATATGCGCGCAAGGCGAAAACGGCCGAATGACGTCGCGGCGCACGACGACTGACGTGCCTTTCAGCGCGCAGCAAATGTATGATCTTGTTGCAGACGTTGAACACTATCCTGATTTTTTGCCGTGGTGCCTCGCCCTTCGCGTCGTCGATCGCGATGTGAAAGACGGCGCCGGGACGCTGCTTGCGGACATGATCGTCGCATACAAGGTTTTTCGGGAGAAGTTTCGCAGCAAGGTAACGCTTGATCCCGCGTCCCACTCCATCGATGCGCACTACACCGAGGGACCGTTCTCAACATTGCGCACGCGCTGGCGTTTTGCTGACTACGCTGAGGGCGGATCCAATATCGATTTCTATATCGAGTTTCGTTTTCGCAGCACGCTGTTGCAGACAACGGCGATGATGGTGTTTGAAAAAGCATTTGCCCGCATGACCGATGCGTTTGTTGCGCGTGCTTTTGAGATCTACGGCGAAAACGGATCAGGCAAGACTGTTCAATAGAAGCTGCAGCGCCGTTTCGACTGCCTTGGTGCGCACATAATCGCGGGACCCGAGGGCGAAAACGCGCCGTTCAGCGCGGACAGGTTCGCCCGATTTCGCGAGCCCGAACCAGACAAGGCCCACCGGCTTTTCCGCCGTCCCTCCGGTTGGACCGGCGACGCCGGTAACGGAAACAGTTATCTCGGCGCGGGAATTCTCGACCGCGCCCCTCGCCATGGCCTCGGCGACCTCGCCGCTGACGGCGCCGTGCTTTTCGATGAGCGCCATAGGCACGCCGAGCATCTCGTTCTTCGCCTCGTTGGAATAGGTGACGAAGCCACGATCAAGGACGGCCGAAGAGCCTGATACATCGGTAAGCGCCGCGGCGATCATTCCTCCGGTGCAGGATTCTGCGGTGGCGATCATGGCGCCGTTAGCGATGCCGCGTTCAATGACGTTCTGCGCCAGCGAAAGAATGCGGTGAGTTTGAGTGATAGGTGTCTCCTAGCTAACCGTCTTAATCACCTCCCCCTTGAGGGGAGGTCGAAATCTTTGATTTCGGGTGGGGGTAATTTCAACCAAGTTCTCGCTTTTGCAAAGGATGACAGATGTGAATCGCCCCGCACCCAAAACGGATTCGCCGTTTTGACCTCCCCTCGAGGGGGAGGTGGGAGCAAAGCATGACCGTCGTGCACATATTTTAGTCCTAGGAGGGCAGCGCAATGGTGGCCGTCGCCATGGCGGCGATGCCTTCGCGGCGTCCGGTAAAGCCAAGCTCTTCCGTGGTCGTTGCTTTCACAGATATGCGCGCGGCGTCAATTTGCAGAATTTCGGCAAGCGCGCTGCGCATTTTCTCCCGATGCGGACCGATCTTCGGCGCTTCGCACATGAGCGTTACGTCGCAATGGGTAATCTTGCCGTTGCGCTCAGCGACAAGGTCGCGCGCTTTTTCGAGAAATGTTCGGGAAGGCGCGCCTTTCCATTGTGGATCGGACGGCGGGAAGTGATCGCCGATATCGCCCTCGCCAAGGGCGCCGAAAATGGCGTCAGTGAGCGCATGCATGCCGACATCGGCGTCGGAATGGCCTTTCAGTTTCTTCTCATGGGGGATTTCGACGCCGCAGATGACGACTGCCGATCCGTCCTCGAAAGCGTGTACGTCGAACCCATGTCCAGTGCGGTATTCCATGTGCGATGTCTTCCGTCCAAGGATTAATTCCGCCATGCCGAAATCTTCGGCTTGGGTAATTTTCATATTGTCTGGGGAACCGGCGACGAGCTTGACGATGAGGCCCGCCGCTTCTGCAACAGCGGCGTCATCGGTAAGAACCTTGCCTTCGGCGGCGCGGTGAGCAGCCAGAATTTTGCCGAAACGAAAGCCCTGCGGCGTCTGTGCGCGCCACAGGGCGTCCCGCGATACTGTAGTTTCAACCGCATCGCCTGATGCGCGTTTGAGCGTATCAAACACAGGAAGAGCGGCGATAGCCCCGTCTTCGGCATCGAGGCTGTCAACGACGCGAGCAATGGTTTCTGCATCGATGAACGGCCGGGCGGCGTCGTGGATGAGCACGCGTGCAGGCGCCAATTCCTCGAGGCTTTGTAGGCCAAGCCGGACAGAATCCTGTCGTTCGGCGCCCCCGGTCACGGGAGGCAACAGTTTTTCATGGCCGAGAAGCGCGCCCATGGCCCGTTCATATTCGCCGTGATCGTCGCGGTGGATGATAACCCGCGCCGCATCGATTTTCGGATGCGAAAGAAAGACCTCCGCCGTCCATGCAATCACCGCTTTGCCGGCGAGGTCGCGATACTGCTTCGGTCCTCCGGCGCCGGCGCGGCTGCCGCGGCCGGCGGCGACGATAATGGCGATTGTCGCGGCTTTAACCATTAGATCTCAAAGCGGTTTGTCATCATGTCATCTAGCGGCTAAACGGCGTTGACGCCAAGTCAGTCGCCTCTAATGCTCTCAATCGCCAACATCAACGTGAAGAACAACGTCGTTCTGGCGCCTATGTCAGGCGTCAGCGATCTGCCGTTTCGGCGGGCTGCTGCGAGATGCGGCGCAGGACTGGTTGTCTCGGAAATGGTGGCGAGCGAAGAACTGGCCCGGGCCCGCCCGGATGTGGTGCGCAGGGCGGCGGGGGACGGAGAGATATTTCCGTTCGTAATCCAGCTAGCGGGCAGGGAAGCGCGATGGATGGCCGAAGGGGCCCGGCTTGCCGAGGCTGCCGGCGCCGACATAATCGACATCAATATGGGCTGCCCGTCGCGGCAGGTGACAGGCCAGCTTTCCGGCTCGGCGTTGATGCGCAATCTCGATCACGCGCTGCGTTTAATCGAGGCGACTGTCGAGGCGACATCGAAACCGGTGACGCTGAAAATGCGCCTTGGCTGGGATTGGTCGAGCCTAAATGCGCCGGAACTGGCTGCACGCGCTGAAGCCGCAGGCGTTCAGATGGTGACGGTGCACGGCCGCACCAGAAATGACTTTTATGATGGAGAGGCGAACTGGCGCGCGGTGCGCGCAGTCAAGGATGCGGTCTCCATTCCGATGATAGTTAACGGCGATATCGTCGACGCCGCCGCTGCGCGCGAAGCTCTCGTTCAGTCGGGCGCCGACGGCGTAATGGTCGGGCGCGCCGCCCTGGGACGACCCTGGCTTGCAGGCGCTATCGCCGGGGCGCTTGGTCGAGGCGGTGAAGAAGTTCATCCGCCTGCCCCTGAACAATGCGAAATTGCCTTGCGCCATTATCGCGAAACCATCGCCCATTATGGCGAACCGCTCGGCGTTCGCATGGCGCGCAAACATCTCGCCGCCTATGTCGATCTTGCGCCGGTCGACATCAGCGCCGGCGAGCGAAGGGCTGTTCGCGCAGCGATTTGCAGAATGGCTTCGCCCTCTGCGGTCGCCGATGAGCTTGCAGGATTCTTCGCAGGTCGCCGAGTTTCGCGCATTTCCGGCGCAGCGTGATAGAATCACGGCCTGTTTCGGACTGTTTCATTTTGGCAACATTACTGTTGATTTTTTGCAACAACCGTCCCATCGTGCGTTATTGCGCCGCTGGAACCCGCTTGGTTTGGTGATTGCAGACGAAACTGTTGCTCTTCGATCACGCAGGAATTCGTTTCAGATTGGCGCATGTCGGGGGGCGTGAGGTGTTGTGTTGAATTCCCGCTGGACGGCGCGCGTTGGATAACGATCAAAGCGATATCACGAAGGCAACCAGTCAATTGGCGCGCCCCAGGCCCGCCCGTGGGGGACCCGCGCGACGATTTCTGCCGCAATGGGCGCTTTCGAATACGACGGCGGCGGCTGCGCTGATCAGCGCGGCTGCATTTGCGTTTTTCACCACCTGGTTCTTGATGTCGCCGCTAGTCGAGCAGATCGACCGCACATTTCTGATGTGGGTGGTCATCGGTAATGTTGTCATTGCGACGGGATTTGCAGTGCTTGTCGGCGTGCGTCTGTGGCACGTGCTGGCCGAACGCCGGCATCATCGCGCAGGCTCGCGCACGCACTTGCAGCTCGTCGGCGTATTCTCTTTGCTGGCGGTGATCCCGGCGGTCATCGCCTTTCTTTTTGCCTTCACAATTTTGCGGACCAGCCTCAACGACGTTTTCAGCGAGCGTATCGACAACTACCAGAATACGGCGCGCGAACTGGCGAACGCGCTTTGGCAAAATGAAACGAATGCTGCGGGCATAAACCTCAATCAGATCGAACTTGACCTGGAACGGGGCGCCGCCTTCGGCGTGACAGCATCCACGCCCATCAGTTTTCGCCGGGCGTTGATGGAACAAGCGCTGGTGCGCGATCTCGCCGCCATCATCGTGCTCGACGGCGAGCGAAACATCATTGGTCGAGTTGAGTTAATCGAGGCAGCCTTCGCCCTTCCGCCGCATGAGGTCTTTGATCGCATCGATGACGCCGCCGCCAATGACAGACCGCGCCAAGAGTGGGGAAACTTCGACGCCAACAACGAGCAAGCGTTTGATCTTTATCGCGGGGTTCTGAAAATCAACGCTTATGAGGGCGGCTATATCGTGACCTACAAGGTCATTCCGCCGGCGATCTCAAATCGGCTGCTTGCCGTACGCAATATTCGCGACGATTGGGCCGAGGCGACGGCGACGCGCGCAAGGCTCGAGCTCGTATTCTTCGCTGGATACATCGTGCTCGCCTTTATTATTCTGTTCGGCGCGATCTGGGCGGCGATCTGGGCGGCGACGCGACTGGTTCAGCCGATCGGGCGCCTTGTAAAAATGGCGGAGCGTGTTTCCGGCGGTGAATTGAGCGCGCGCGTTGAAGTATTCAAAGAGGATGGCGAGCTTGGCGTGCTTGCGCGATCGATGAACCATATGACGGCGCAACTGCAGACCCAGCGCGACGATCTTATCGACACCAACCGGCAGTTCGATGAACGCCGGCGCTTTACTGAAGCGGTGCTCTCCGGCGTTTCCGCCGGGGTCGTCGGCTTTGCGTCGAGCGGGCGCATCACCATCGCCAACCGGTCCGCGGCGCAGTTGTTGGGGGAAGAGCAGGCCCAGCTTACCGGTCGCTGGATCCAGGACGTCATGCCGGAAATATCAGATCTGATGGCCCATGCCGCCGCGTCTCATGAAAATGAAATCGGCGATCAGATAGACCTTCATCGCGAAGGTCGCATGCGCAGTCTCAATGTTCGCATCGTTAAAAATCGCATTAACAGCGAAGACCGGTTTGTCGCCACCTTTGACGATATAACCCAGCTCATCGCCGCGCAGCGCAACGCGGCCTGGGGCGACGTCGCCCGGCGCATCGCCCATGAAATCAAGAATCCGCTGACGCCGATCCAGCTTTCGGCGGAACGTCTGCGGCGGAAATATCTCGGCGAAGTGAAATCGACTCCCGAGGTGTTCGACAGATGCACGGAAACAATCATTCGACAGGTCAATGATATTGGCCGGATGGTCGACGAGTTTTCGTCTTTTGCGCGCATGCCAAAACCGGTGATCGGTCGCGAGGATTTACGCGAACTGGCGCGCGCGGCAGTGTTTCCGCAAAAAGTTGCGTTCCCCGACATTGATTTTGAAATCGACACGCCTGACGAAGCCAGCTTTGTGGACTGCGACGGCCGCCTGATCGTTCAGGCGTTGTCCAATCTATTGAAGAACGCTGGCGAGTCAGTTTCGGCGCGCGCCGCGGAGCCTGGTTACGGATATCCGGGACGCGTACGGGTCGAAGTCGTCAATAGCGACAAGTATGCGGCAATCCATATCCTTGATAACGGGCTCGGCCTTCCGTCCCAGGAACGCCATCGACTGACTGAGCCCTACATGACAACGCGCGAGAAAGGGACCGGTCTTGGTCTTGCGATCGTCAAGAAGGTTGCCGAGGAGCACGGCGGTTCGCTGACTTTCAGCGACGACGGGAGTCTCGGCCCGAGCGGGGCGCGGATGACGCTGAAATTGCCGCGCGCCAAGGGAATAGAAGTCGACGTTCCGCAAACGGCGGCAGCAGAATAAAACTGGGTGTAGAGGGAAAAAATAGAATGAGTATCGATATTCTGGTCGTGGACGACGAAGCAGACATCCGGGAACTTGTTTCCGGAATTTTGGAGGATGAGGGATTTAGTCCGCGTACAGCTCAAGACGCCGGTTCCGCTCTGGCTGCCGTTCGCGAGCGCGTTCCGGCACTCGTTGTTTTGGACGTGTGGCTGCAAAATTCCGCCATGGACGGAATTGAGATCCTCGCGGAACTCAAAAAAGTGCACCCGGAACTGCCTGTCGTCATTATTTCCGGGCACGGGACCATTGAGACAGCCGTCGCCGCAATAAAAAAAGGCGCCTACGATTTTGTAGAGAAGCCATTCAACGCCGACCGCCTCGTACTGGTAGTCAATCGTGCTCTGGAAGCGACGCGCCTCAGACGCGAAAACACTGAGTTGCGACAGCGCGCGCCGGATTGGGGGCTGATCGGATCTTCGCCGGCGGTGTCTTCCTTGCGCAACGTCATTGAGCGGGTTGCCGACGCAAAATCGCGCGTTCTGATATCGGGGCCTCCGGGATCCGGCAAGGAAGTCATTGCACGGATGATCCATTCTACGTCGATCCGAGCCGATCAGCCATTCGTGGTTGTCAGCGCCGCAACAATATTGCCGGAAAATATGGAAGAAGAGCTTTTCGGCATCGAAGGCGAAGACGGGGGACCGCGCGCCGTCGGGCTTATGGAAAAGGCTCATGGCGGCACGCTTATGTTTGATGAGATCGGCGACATGCCGGTTGAAACGCAGAGCAAGATCCTGCGCGTTCTAATTGATCAACGCTTCAAGCGCGTTGGCGGGCAACAGCCCGTATCTGTCGATGTGCGCATTATCTCAACAACGTCGAATGATTTGTTGGTTGCAGCTGATGCCGGAGAGTTCCGCGAAGACCTCTATCATCGGCTCAACGTCGTTTCGATCGGCGCTCCGGGGCTTGATGAACGCCGCGAGGACATTCCCGCGCTTGCCGCATACTTTGTTGATCGCATTGCGCGCGCGTCGGGCCTGCCGAAGCGACCGTTCTCCGCCGAAGCCATGGCGGCGCTCCAGACTTATCACTGGCCAGGCAATGTGCGGCAGCTTCGCAATATTATTGAACGCACGCTGATTTTGATGCACCGCGATCCGGATGCCGAGGTAACTTGCGATAAATTGCCCTCGGAGATTATGGACGCCGGCCTGTCGATCCCGGCGGGCGAGGGGATTGAGCTTGTGATCTCCCTTCCGTTGCGCGATGCGCGCGAACGGTTCGAGCGGGAGTACCTGATTGCGCAGATCAATCGCTTCGGCGGCAATATCTCACGCACTGCAGCCTTTATCGGCATGGAGCGCTCGGCGCTTCACCGCAAGTTGAAGGCGCTTGGCGTCAACGGGCAGGCGCGCGTCGAAAGCGCTTGATTGCGCTGAAGATTCGTGAGATCGGGCGCGACATGAAAGCGCGTTTCTTATGAGAATCGTTGTTTGCGGCGCTGGCCGCGTAGGCACCGGGATCGCCCGGCGCCTTTCGCGCGAAAAAAACGATGTGACAGTCATTGATCAGTCGAAGGAACTGATCCGCACTGTTGCAGAGCGCCTTGATGTGCGCGGCGTCGTTGGCAACGGCGCTTATCCCGAAACACTGGAAGAGGCTGGCGCGCGCGAAGCGGACATGCTGATTGCGGTCACCTATTCTGACGAGGTCAACATGACCTCCTGTCAGATTGCCCATTCGCTATTTAAGGTCCCGACAAAAATTGCGCGAATTCGCGCGCAAGGATACCTCGATCCGCGCTATTCCGATTTGTTTTCGCGCAATCATATGCCGATTGACGTTGTCATTTCGCCAGAACGCGAAGTCTCTGAAACGATCATGCAGCGCATGGCCACGCCCGGCGCGCTCGATGTAAAATCGTTCGCAGACGGACAAGTCTGGGCCGTTGGAGTGAAGCTGGGCGAAGACTGTCCAATCATCAATACGCCTTTGCGTCAGGTGGCGGAGCTTTTTCCGGATTTAAAAATCACTATCGTCGCGATCAAGCGCGGCGATCGGCTATGGCGCGCTCACGCTGATGATCAGTTGACGTCTGGCGATCAGATCTACTTCGTGTCGGATCGTAACGACGTGCATCGCGCTCTCGAAATTATGGGCGAGGCGGCGCGTCAGGCGCGACGCGTAATCCTGATCGGCGGCGGCAACATTGGATTGTTCGTAGCAAAAGGCCTTGAAAAACTCGGCTCGATGAAAATTCGCGTCATCGAGCATGATCGCGAGCAAGCAGAAGTCGCTGCCGAAGAACTAGAACGGACAATCGTGTTGCAGGGCGACGGCCTTGATCGGGCTATTCTACGCGAGGCGGGCGTTGCAGAAGCGGAAACGGTTGTTTCAGTCACCGACAACGATCAGGTAAACATTCTCGCCTCCGTTGTCGCTAAGCGCGAAGGGGCGCGGCGCACCATGGCGCTTGTAAACGATCAGGACTACGGGCCGATCTCGGAAGCTGTCGGCGTTGACCGGTTTGTTGATCCGCGCGCGACGACGATCTCAACAATTTTGCAGCATGTTCGCCGGGGACGCATAAAAGGCGTCTATTCGTTGAGCGACGGCGATGCAGAACTTATCGACGCGATTGCTCTTGAAACCTCGCCGCTCGTAAACAAACCGTTGCGAGAGGCTCAATTGCCTGAAGGCGTCATGATTGGCGCAGTCGTTCGGGACGGACAAGTCCAGATGCCGACCGCTGATACCGTAATCCATCCAGACGACCGTATCGTTCTGATGTCCATGCGTGAAAACGTAAAGGATGTTGAACAGATGTTCCGTGTCAGTATTGAATACTTCTAAGAATCCGAACCGTTGGTGTCGCGAACGGCGAACTTATGAATATCGACCGTATGATGACTTTGCGGATTTGTTGTCCGGGCATTGACGACACAGGAGGTTCGCGCGCGCCATGGGGCTAATCGCGATCCTGCGCGGGTTTGCCGGGATAATGCTGTTTACCGGGATTGCTATGCTGGCGCCGTTGCTGCTGGCGATTTCCGGCGGCGAGCCTTCTGCAGGCCCGTTCCTTTTTGGCGCCGTGCTAACAATCATCACAGGGGCGGGCGCGTGGGCTGCGAGCATTGGGCGAACGCCGCCCGCCGACTTTCGTGGCGCGCTGATCATTATCTTGTTGTGGTGGGTTGTGGCGCCCGCATTTGCCGCAATTCCAATGGCGCTTGGACCGATGACGTTCGGCGACGCCTATTTTGAAGCCATTGCCGCCGTTACGACAACGGGCGGCTGGTTGTCGCGGGATGCGGCGGTTGCGTCGCCGGCAATGATGCTGTGGCGCGCAGAACTTCAGTGGATGGGGGGCTTTGCCTCGATCGCGATCGCTGCGGCGATCTTTATTCGACCCACTTTTATTGGGATCGATACGTTGCTGCCGCCGTTTTCACGCGGTGCGAAAAACAACTTTCTGCGCCCGCTGCGCAATGCCGTCGTAAGTTTCTGGGCGATCTATGCGGCGATAACGTTTATCGCTTTCGCGGTATTTGCGATCGCCGGCGCGTCGACGCTCGATGCCGTCGTCATGGCGTTTTCCGGAGTCGCGAGCGGCGGCTTCCTGCCGGGAGACGGCGCTGTCGCCTCTCTTTCTCCCGTCGCCATTATTTTGATCTTTATGTTGATGGTTTTCAGCGGTTCGAACTTCGTTGTCATTGCCCGCCTTGTGCGCGGCGTTAAGGAGCGCGCGCGGGACCTTGAAAACGGCGCCTATCTTGGCATCATTTTGTTTGTGGGTTTTTTCTTCTGGCTGCTTTCCGGCGCGGGCGATGTCAAACTGATCATTCCGCACCTCTTCAATTCGGCGTCCATACTGTCCACTAACGGTTTTACCATCGGCGAAGTCCCGCCTTTGTCCGTCGTTCTTGTCACGGCGATGATCGGCGGCGCCGCGGTTTCGACCGCTGGCGGTTTCAAAATCCTGCGCTGGCTGGTCATTATGCGCCGCGCCGGCGAAGAGCTGCACCGCCTGGTGGAGCCGAGCGCCGTATTCGGCAAACGCATGGTGTCGAACGAACTTGGCGTATGGATTCACTTTCTTGTTTTCACCTTGACGCTGGCGGGACTGGTCCTGATCCTGTCTGTCGGCGGGCAATCCTTCGAATTGTCGGCGGCCGCAGCCGTTTCCGCGCTCTCGAACGCCGGGCCGCTGATCTATCTTGCGGAGGGCGGCGGGAACGGATACGCGGTTTTTGGCGAGCCCTACCGCGCCGCGCTGGCTGCGGCGATGATACTTGGCCGACTTGAAGCGGCGGTGGCGCTCGCGTTGATTAACCGCTGGTTCTGGAGGGCGTAGGACGGGCTATGGCCGGAATTGCTTATGTAAATGGATCTTACGTTCCTACCGAAGACGCCGCAGTCAATATCGAGGACCGCGGGTTCCAGTTCGCAGACGGAATATATGAAGTCTGTCTCTATATTGGCGGACGATACTGGGATCTTGAGGGACATTTGGCGCGCATGGAACGCTCTTTGGGCGAGCTGCACATGCAGATGCCGATTTCGAGACCGGCGCTGCAAGTCATTATGAACGAAATTGTCCGCCGCAACCGCCTTTCCAGCGCGCTCGTATATATCCAGGCGACGCGCGGCGTCGCCTCCCGAAATCATGCTTTCCCGCCGCCATCGACGCCGCTTTCTCTTGTTCTGACGGCAAAGCGGTTTGATATCGATGCGTCGGATGCAACAGCGGAGAAGGGAATTGCGGTGATTACGCAGCCCGACATCCGTTGGGGCCGCGTCGACATCAAAACGGTATCGTTGTTGCCCAACGTCTTGGCCAAGCAGGCCGCGAAGGAGGCGGGAGCGGGGGAGGCCTGGCTCGTGCGCGACGGGAAGGTGACGGAAGGCTCGTCCAGCAACGCCTGGATTGTTGACCATGAGGGCGCCCTCATCACGCACCCAAAGGGCTTTGAGATTCTCGGCGGCATCACCCGGGAGACCGCCATGGCCTGCGCGCAAGATCTGCAGATAAAGGTCTGCGAGCGCCCATTTACCGTCGATGAGGCGAAAGCGGCTGCGGAGGCGTTCATCACCTCAGCCACCAACCTCGTGACGCCGGTCGTCGCAATTGACGGGGCCGTTGTCGGCTCCGGCGCCCCCGGGCCGGTCTCCTTGCGACTGCGAGAAGCGTACAAATTGCGTGCGAAATCCGGCTAACCCGCCGGAAACGCTTCGATTCGACCCCTTTTCATGGATTTTCGGTTGCCTATCTATAGTGCAGCGGCCACAATGATGCTGCACTGCAATAACGACAACAAGAAGCGGAGACGCGGCGCCGATGAGCGAAAAAAAACAAAACCTGCAGGACACATTTCTCAATCAGGTTCGAAAAAGCAAAACACCGGTGACCATTTTTCTGGTCAACGGCGTGAAGCTCCAGGGCGTGGTCAGCTGGTTCGATAATTTTTGCGTGCTTCTGCGCCGCGACGGCCAGTCCCAGCTCGTTTACAAACATGCTATTTCGACGGTCATGCCGCAACAGCCCGTAACGCTGTGGGACAATGACGACGGCGGCGAAGACAGTTGAAAAGATTTTTGACGTAAAGACTCGCCATTGTCGTTTAAAGAAACCGCCATTGTTATTCACCCCGCTCTGCGTGGCGACGGCAAACCGCGCGCCCCGTCCGCGCGTCTTGAGGAAGCGGTTGGCCTCGCTGCCGCAATCGATCTCGATGTGATTCACGCTGAAGTTGCGCAGGTCAATGCGCCGCGGGCGGCGACTTTGATTGGCGGCGGCAAGATTGATGAAATTCGCGCGCGCCTTGACGCATGCGATCCGCGCCCGGGGCTCGTCATCATGGACGGGGCGTTAAGCCCGGTGCAGCACCGCAATCTTGAAAAGGCGTTTGACGCCAAAGTGCTCGACCGCACTGCTCTGATCCTCGAAATCTTCGGCGATCGCGCGCAAACCGGCGAGGGGCGCCTTCAAGTCGACCTTGCGCATCTTGAGTATCAACGATCGCGCCTCGTGCGATCCTGGACGCACCTTGAGCGGCAGCGCGGCGGCGCCGGCTTTCTCGGCGGACCCGGCGAGCGACAAATCGAGTCCGATCGCCGGGCGCTCGACGACAAAATCGTGCGCTTGCGGAAAAAGCTCGATGATGTGCGCCGAACTAGAACGCTGCAGCGGGCAAAGCGAAAACGCGCGCCGCATCCCGTCGTGGCGCTGGTGGGCTACACAAACGCCGGAAAATCGACATTGTTCAATCGCATGACGAAATCAGCCGTCAAGGCGGAGGATCTTCTCTTCGCGACACTGGATCCGACCATGCGCGCTATTGATCTGCCGAGCGGCATTCGGATCATTCTGTCGGATACTGTCGGATTTATTTCCGATCTGCCGACCCAACTCGTCGCGGCGTTTCAGGCGACGCTCGAAGAGGTGCTGGAGGCTGACATTGTTGTTCACGTCCGAGACGTTGCTCATCTTGATAGTGACGCGCAGCGTTCCGACGTTATCGCCGTATTGGCGGAGCTCGGAATTGGCGATGACGATGAACGCCTCATGATTGAGGCGCTGAACAAGATTGACCTTCTTGATGAAGACGATCGCGCCGTGATTGAAGCTGTGGCGCGAGCGGCGCCTGCAATTGGCTCAGCAGCGAATCCTGCGCGGGTTGTTTTGTCAGCGATAACCGGTGACGGCGTTGATGCACTGCTGGCGAAAATCGAACAAACGCTTACTGCAGCCCATTGCATCCTCACTATTTCTATCTCCGCGAGCGACGGCGCCGCGCAGGCGTGGCTACACGCGCGGTCGGAAATTCTTGATGAGAGCATGGAAGGCGATAATGCGGTTATCACCGCGCGCATGTCGCGCAAAACCCAGGGCCAGTTCCTGAAAGAATTCCCGCAGGCTGCGATTGTCGAATCCGTGCAGGAAGAACGCTGGCGGGCATGATTGTCGATCACGATAAAGTCGCCGCGGTCATTGAAGAAATTGCCGGCGCCGAAATACTCTCCCGTTTCGGCAAATTGGAAAAAGGCGACATCGATACAAAAACCGGCCCCAATGACTTTGTCACCGAGGCCGACCGGACCGCCGAAGCCGCCCTGCGCCGCGCGCTTCAAGATATATATCCCGCTGCGGGGTTTATTGGCGAGGAAGGGGTCGCCGCCGATCCGTCAATCTTGAATGCGCTGGAGGGAGACGGCGCATTCTGGATTGTCGATCCGCTCGACGGCACACGCAATTTTATTGAGAAGAAAAAAGAGTTCGGGACCATCGTCGCCCTGGTCGTTGACGGGGTGACACGCGCAGGATGGATATATGCTGCGCCGGATAACAAATTCGCCATCGGCATACGCGGGGAGGGAGCGACCTGGGACGGCGGTCCCTTAACGCCGGTGGGCGCCGGACCGGAACCGCTTCGAGGCTATCGCGCAATCGGCAATTTAGCCGAGCCGTGGAAATCGAACATCGTGCCGAAGCTCAAAAGCCGGTTCGTAACACAACCGACGAGATGCTCGGCCTACGCATACGTTAAGATGTTGCGCGGGGAGGAGCAGTTTGGCGTCTATTCGCGGTGCAGCCCTTGGGATCACGCCGCCGGCGTCTTGATGCTGGGCGAAATCGGCGGGCATGCGGCGTATCTCGACGACAATGCGCCCTACAGGCCGGTTGCAACCCAGGGTCGCCCGCTTGTGGCTGCTGCAAATTCCAGCGATTTCAAAAAACTTGCGGAAACGCTTGCGCCCGACGCGGCGCCAGGCAAGTCATAGTGAAAATGCTATTAAAATTACTACGATATTGAGAAGGGCCTCATTACAATATTGTTCGCTCTAGCAGCGGACCCTCTCCTGATGTATATTCCTTTCGGGGAGAGTTGCGTTTACGACGGGGTCATTGATGAATAGTTCTTCCCACGGCGCTGGATTCGCAACGCCGATGATCGGTTTTTTGGCGTTGCTGTTTGCGGCGTCCTGCAGCAACAGCGGCGGCGGCGCGCCGTCACCTCCTCCTCCTGCTCCGCCTCCGCCCTCGGGTCCGACCTGGACACAGGGTGTGTTTGCGGCCGCAAGCTCGTTCAAAGATCGTTGCCAGGTTGTTCGCACCGGCGTCGACATTGAAGGCAACACATTTCCCGATATGGCCGGTTCTACGTTGGAGGAAAACTTCTGGCTTCGCTCCTGGACGAACGAAACCTATCTATGGAACGATGAAGTTCTTGATCAAAATCCAGCAAACTTTAGCGACCGCCTTAGTTACTTTGCTGTTCTGAAAACTGAAGAGATTACTCCGTCAGGAAAGCCGAAAGACGAGTTTCATTTCACGCAGCCGACAGATGAATTTCTTGAGGCGCGCAATTCGACGCCGAGCGCATCTTACGGCGCTAATTTGATTGCATTTTCGACAACCCCGCCGAGAGATTTTCGAATCCGATACACGGAACCTAACTCCCCAGCTTCAACCGTTGTTATGGGACTTCCAAATTTCGTGCGCGGCGCGCGCATTCTTGAGGTTGACGGCGTGGACCTGGTAAATGCGGGGACACAATCAGAAGTTGACATGATAAACGCCGGACTGTTCCCGGCGAACGCTGGCGAGGTGCACACATTCGAAGTGCAAGACCCCGGGGCGGCGACATCGCGGACTGTCACTCTCACATCGGTCAATCTTGCGCGGAAGCCGGTCAACCGGATCAATACCATCACCACGGCGACGGGCCCTGTCGGCTATATGTTACTCAATACATTCAGCCCCTTCGCTTCAGAGCAAGACATCGCAAACGCCATTACCGCGCTGCAGGCGGACGGCGTCAATGATCTTGTTATTGATCTTCGCTATAATGGCGGCGGGTTGTTGGCCGTCGCGGCGCAACTTGGATTCCAGGTCGCCGGCGCCGCGCGCACCAATGGCAGGGTCTTTGAAGATCTTAGATTCAACGCCGATGCCATGGGCGTTAACCCGGTCACCGGCGAAACTGACAACTCAATTCCGTTTTACACAACCGGTCTCGGGTTTTCGCTCGCTCAGGGGACGGCGCTCAACAGTCTGAACCTGCCGCGGGTCTTTATCTTGTCGACGGACAGCACCTGCAGCGCCAGTGAGTCAATTGTGAACAGTCTTCGCGGCATTGATGTGGAGGTCATTCTCATCGGGTCGAAAACCTGCGGCAAGCCGTTTGGTTTCTATCCGACCGACAATTGCGGCGAGACTTATTTCACCGTTCAATTCCAGGGCATAAACGATAAAGGCTTTGGGGATTACGCGGACGGATTTGCGCCGATGAACTCAAGCGACGCGTTCGCCATTAAAACGCCGGGATGCGAGGTTGCCGACGATCTCGAGCATGAACTTGGCGATGAAATGGAAGCCATGCTCGCGGCCGCCTTGCAGTATCGCGACAGCGGGACTTGTCCGGCGCCGCCGCCTTCGCCAAAGCCGGGCGCTTTTACGAAGACAGCCGAAGGTCTTAAAACGCCGATCGAGATCATGCCGCAGCGTGATGTGTTCTTAACGAACAGGGACCTCTCGCTGCCGGAATAAGGGAGACGGATAAATGATTGGGCGGCGTTACATGCAGGCCGCGCTGACGGGGCTTTTCCTCCTCGGCGGATGTCAAACCAATGCCGCAGCGGAACCGGCCGTGCTTGAAAACGCTGAAGAAGAAACAATGGCGGCCCTTCACGCCGTGCTGGCGGACGCTATGGGGCGAGCCCAGATAGAACTGGGCGCGGGCGATCCTACGCAGGATCCGACCATCGCCGTTTTGCCGCCGCCGCTGGGCCCGGGCGAGGACCGCAGTACGGCGACGCCGGTCTATTTCGACATAATCTTGAAGGACGGGGAGTGCGCCGTCATTCGCCGTGATACGGGGGAAGAATTCCCGCTCGACGGAGTTCCGTGTAGCCCACTTTAATGTCGGCCGTCAGCCGTCGAGATAACCGCGATCGCGCAAATAATCGACAATCCGGTCCGCGGCGTCGGCGGCCGGGATACTAGTGGTATCAATATCCAATTCGGCCAATTGCGGCGGCTCGTAGGGAGAGTCGATACCTGTAAAGTTTTTGATCTCGCCGCGTCTCGCTTTGGCGTAGAGCCCTTTCACATCGCGCTTTTCACATTCTTCGAGCGGCGTTGAAATATAGACTTCAATGAACTCGCCTTCCGCCATCATTTCGCGCGCCATTCGCCGTTCCGACTGAAATGGTGAAATGAATGACACACAAACGATCAGCCCGGCGTCCGCCATGAGTTTGGCGGCTTCGGAAACGCGGCGGATGTTTTCGATGCGGTCAGCGTTGGTGAAGCCAAGGTCTTTATTGAGGCCGTGACGCACATTGTCGCCGTCTAGGGTATAGGTGTGGCGGCCGAGGTCGTGCAGGCGTTTTTCAACCAGGTTCGCAACGGTCGATTTGCCGGAGCCCGAAAGTCCTGTGAACCACAGCACGCAGGGGCGTTGATGTTTCGCCGACGCTCGCGCTTGTTTGTCGACGTCAAGATCCTGCCAGTGAACGTTCTGCGCCCGGCGCAGGGAGAAATCGATCAGACCGGCGCCGATGGTGGCGTTGCTGCGCTTGTCGATCAAAATGAACGAGCCGGTTCGTCTGTTTTCCTGATAGGGATCGAATGCAATCGGGGCGGACAGTGAAAAATTGCAGAAGGCAATTTCGTTGAGTTCAAGGGTCTTGCCCGACATATGTTCGAGCGTATTGACGTTGATTTTGTGTTTAAGCTCGGTGACCGTTGCGGGTACGATGCGGTTTGCAGTTTTCAAAAGATACTGACGCCCGGGATAGAGTTTCTCCTCCGCCATCCACAATAGATGCGCCGCGAACTGATCCGTTTGTTCCGCTGGCGCAGCGCCTGCGCAAATAACATCGCCGCGTGAGATGTCGATTTCGTCTTCAAGCGTCACCGTGACGGCCATGTCGGGGCCGGCTTCGTCAAGTTCGCCGTCCATAGAGACAATTGATTTCACTTTTGACCGTTTGGCGGAAGGAACCACAACAATGTCATCGCCAGGTTTGATCGAACCGCTTGCGACCGTTCCCGAAAAGCCGCGAAAATCGAGGTTAGGCCGGTTTACCCACTGCACCGGCATGCGGAATGGACGAGCGGCGCCATCGCTGCGCGCATTGACAGTTTCCAGATAGGGCAAGAGCGCGGCGCCGTCATACCAGGGCGTCTTGCGGCTCTTTGAGATGATGTTGTCGCCCTCGAGTGCGGAGAGCGGCATGACCACGATCGATTCAAACCCCAGCGGTTTTGCGAAGTCGCGATAGTCGCTTTCGATCTTGCGAAATACGCTTTCCTCATAGCCGACGAGATCCATCTTGTTGACGGCGACGACAATGTGCCGGATGCCCAGGAGGGACGCGATGTAACTGTGGCGGCGGGTTTGCGTGAGAACGCCCCTTCGCGCATCAATCATGACGACGGCGAGATCCGCAGTAGAGGCGCCGGTCGCCATGTTTCGCGTGTATTGCTCATGTCCCGGCGTGTCGGCGACGATGAATTTGCGTTTTTCCGTTGAGAAAAAGCGATAGGCGACGTCGATGGTGATGCCTTGCTCGCGTTCCGCGGCGAGGCCGTCAACGAGGAGAGCAAAGTCTATTTTTTCGCCTTGGGTGCCGTGCTTCTTGGTGTCGCTTTCAAGGGCTGCGAGTTGATCGTCGTAGATCAGTTTCGAGTCGTATAACAAACGGCCGATAAGCGTCGACTTGCCGTCATCGACCGAGCCGCATGTGATGAACCGCAAGAGGCCTTTGTTCTCGTGAGCGGCGAGATAGTCGAGGACGTTTTCGTTTTCGGTGAGGGCGACCGCAGACATCTAAAAATACCCCTCTTTTTTTTTCTTCTCCATGGACGCCGACTGGTCGTGATCGATGACGCGGCCCTGGCGCTCAGATGAACGGGAAACGAGCATTTCCTGAATGATCTCCGGCAGTGTCGTCGCGTTCGATTCAACCGCGCCCGTCAGCGGGTAACAGCCAAGAGTGCGGAAGCGCACCATCTTTTCTTGCGGTTTTTCGCCATTGAGGGGCATGCGGTCGTCATCGACCATGATCAATGTTCCGTCGCGTTCGACCACGGGCCGCTTGGCGGCGAAATAAAGCGGCACGATGGGAATGTTTTCTCGGTAGATATATTGCCAGATGTCGAGTTCGGTCCAATTAGAAAGAGGAAAGACGCGAATAGATTCGCCGTTGTTGATCCGCGTATTGTAGATCGACCAGAGCTCGGGACGCTGATTTTTCGGATCCCAGCGATGTCCTGCAGAGCGGAAAGAAAAGATCCGCTCCTTGGCGCGCGATTTTTCTTCATCGCGCCTTGCGCCGCCGAATGCCGCATCAAACCCATGTTGATCAAGCGCCTGTTTGAGCGCCTGCGTTTTCATAATGTCCGTGTGCAGCGCACTGCCATGGGTAAACGGACCGACGCTTTGTTCGACGCCGTCCTGATTGATATGTACGATCAGATCGAGGCCGAGTTGTTTCGCCGTGTCGTCGCGAAACTTGATCATCTCGCGAAACTTCCACGTCGTATCTACATGCATGATGGGGAAGGGCGGTTTCGACGGGTAAAAGGCCTTCATCGCCAGATGCAGCATCACGGCTGAATCCTTGCCGACGGAATACAGCATGACGGGTTTTTCCGCTTCCGCCGCTACCTCGCGCATGATGTGAACGGCTTCCGCTTCAAGCCGGTCAAGATGGGTCATCGTCCGTTTGCTGATGGTTTCGGCGGCGGCGGCCTCTGCGGTCGATCGGGTGCTCGCGCCTTTTCCGCCGGCCTCAAGCGCGGCCAGCCTGGACTTCGCCGTCTCCAGGGTTTTCAGGGTGCATTGGCCCCCGGCCTCGAGGCGGGCGATCGCCTTGCCGTCATTGAACAGCTTGCGCGAAACGGTTGAGATGGAAAGCCCCGTTGCTTGGGCGGCGGTCTTGGCCCTGGCCAGGATAGTCTGGATTTCGCTCATTGTGGGATTTGTCCCATGATTTTGATAATTTGCCCATATTTTTTATGGGACAACTGTCTATAAGCCCTAAATTCTGCCCTGCAAGGGAGAAAAAGTGGGACAAAGCCCACAAAATCTCAATCACCATCAGCTCTTGTACCTTTCCAAGCCCGGCAATTTCCGCCAAGACGGCAAAAAAATCAGTCGGAGTACGCCTTGGACCTCGAAATTTGGAAGCTGGCATTGCTGTTCGCCGCAGGGGTCGTTTCCGGCTGGATCAACGTCCTTGCGGGCGGCGGATCGATCCTGTCGGTGCCGGTGATGGTGTTTCTTGGCCTCCCCGGGCCGGTCGCCAACGGCACCAACCGCATTGGCATTATCGCCCAGAATTTGTTCGCGGTTTGGGGGTTCTTCCGAAAGGGGTTTTCCGATTTCCGCCTTTCGGCGACGCTTGCCCTTTGCGCGTCGTTCGGGGCGTTTTTTGGCGCGCAAGTTGGCGTGCGTCTCGACGGTGCCGCATTCGAGCGTGTTCTCGCCGTCATCATGCTTGCCGTCGTCGCCGTTATGATGACGGGCGCCGGACAAAAAAAGACTGACACATCTGGTCCGGCGCGCAATCTTGCGCTTGGCCATGTTTTGATGGTTGGGGCCGGTTTTTGGGGCGGGTTTATTCAGATCGGCGTCGGCTTTTTGCTGATGCCAATTCTCAACCGTGTAATGGGCCTCGATCTCGTACGCACCAATATGCACAAGGTGTTTATTGCACTGACGTTTTCGTTGGTTGCGCTGGCTGTTTTCGCCTCACAAGTTGAAATCGAGTGGGCGCTGGGCGTTGCGCTCGCCGCTGGATTTGCGCTTGGCGGATGGCTTGGCGCCAATGCGGCAGTCGCCCGCGGCGAGGCGCTCATCAAGCGCGTGTTTTACGTCGCGCTCGGCGCTATGGCGATTAAGCTGTTGTTTTTCTAGGGAAAGTTTTCCAGAGGCGGTTTGCCGCCGGTTTTCCCCATAGACAGCCTGTCGCAGCCGGCCCATGTACGCGCCAGGCATTTTCAACGAGGAAAACGATGATCACCCATGACGTCCGCGCGCACCGATCGAAAGACAGTTTAAAGCGCGAGGATCAGCTCGCGTGGAAGATCGCCGAAGTCGCCGCGGATCCGGTCGCGATTGAAGACGACGTCACGGACATGATCATCAACCGCATCATCGACAACGCGTCAGTGGGCATCGCTTCCCTCAATCGCGGGCCGATCAAGTCCGCCCGCGCCATGGCGAACGCCCATTTGCGCGACGGCGGCGCGACGCTGTTCGGCATGCCGTCTGCACACAGAGTATGTGCTGAATGGGCCGCCTGGGCGAACGGGACGGCGGTGCGCGAACTCGATTTTCACGATACGTTTCTGGCGGCGGAATATTCCCACCCCGGCGACAATATTCCTCCGATCCTTGCTGTTGCACAGCAAATGGGGTGCAGCGGCGACGCGCTCTTGCGCGGCATCGCCACCGGATATGAAATTCAGGTCGATCTCGTGAAATCGATTTGCCTCCACGAACACAAGATTGATCACATCGCCCATATCGGCCCGTCGGCGGCCGCCGGCGTCGGCACGCTGCTTGGTCTTGATACGGAAGTTATTTATCAGTCGGTCCAACAGGGGCTGCACACGACAGTTACAACGCGCCAGTCGCGCAAGGGCGAAATCTCTTCGTGGAAAGCGTTTGCGCCGGCCTATGCGGGCAAGCAGGCGATAGAGGCAGTCGATCGCTGCATGCGCGGGGAGGGCGCGCCGAGCCCGATCTATGAGGGCGAAGACTCGGTCATCTCTTTCATCCTCAACGGCCGCACGGCGCGCGATAAAGGCGAGAGCCCTTATGAGCCGACCTACCATGTGCCTCTGCCGGGCAAGGGCGAGCCGAAGCGCGGGATCATGGACACCTATACGAAAGAACACTCCGCGGAGTACCAGTCCCAGGCGCTGATCGATCTCGCCTTCCGCATGGGACAGAAGATCGACGATTTCGACAAGGTGAAATCAATCGTTCTGCATACGTCTCACCACACTCATTATGTCATCGGCACGGGTTCCGGCGATCCGCAGAAGATGGATCCCAACGCCAGCCGCGAAACCCTTGATCATTCCATTATGTACATCTTCGCCGTCGCGCTTCAGGACGGCGAATGGCACCATGTACGATCCTATGCGCCCGAACGCGCCCAGCGCGCAGACACCGTGCGGCTCTGGCATAAAATATCGACAATTGAGGATCCGGAATGGACCCGGCGCTATCACAGTCACGATCCGAACGAGAAAGCGTTTGGCGCGAAAGTGGTTATCACGTTCGAAGACGGATCGGAGCTGATTGATGAACTCGGCATCGCTAATGCGCACCCGTTCGGCGCACGCCCGTTCGGACGCGCAGAGTACATCAATAAATTCAAAACGCTCACCGATGACATTCTCGACAAGTCGGAGAGCGAACGGTTTCTTGATCTCGTACAGCAACTGCCAACGCTATCGGCGGCGCAGGTTCTTGAATTGAATCCGATCGCGCCGAGCGGGTATCTTGAGGAAAACCTCGCAAAAGGAATTTTTTAAAACTGATGACAGCGCTTTCCGGGAAAGTAACTCACACAATCGCTCGCTGGCATGAACTTGTCTCATCTCGCGATCTAACGGGCTTGAAGGACATCATTCATCCGGACGCCGTGTTTCGCTCGCCGGTAGCCCATTCACCATATCATGGGCGCGATGCATTAATTCTGGCTTTGTCGAATGTCATCGAGGTGTTTCAGGATTTTACCTATCATCGTCAGTTCCTGACCGACGACGGAAAAAACGCGACGCTGGAATTCTCAGCGCATGTGGGCGGGAAACAGCTGAAGGGCGTTGATCTCATCAGGTTTGATGATGATGGGCTCATTGCGGAATTCGAAGTCATGATCCGCCCCGCGTCAGGGTTGATGGCGCTCGGCCAGGAGATGGGAAAGCGCGTGGGCGATAAGCTGCCGGAGTACAAAAAGTGAGCGACGGTCTGTCGCCGAATGCCGAGCAGCGCGTTCGCGACAGCTTCGCGCGGCAGGGGTTCATGGGCAAACTTGGCGCGCAATTGCGCTCTGTGGGACACGGTTCATGCGAGATTTCGGTTGGCTTCGACGAGACCCTGACGCAACAGCATGGGTACTTCCACGCGGGCGTTACCACTACACTTGCCGATAACGCCGCCGGTTATGCTGCTTATTCGTTGATGCCGGAAGACTCCACGGTGCTAACGACGGAGTTCAAGGTCAATTTGCTGGCGCCGGCAAAAGGGCCGGAGCTGGTTGCACGGGCCGAAGTCATTAAACCCGGACGCACGCTTTATGTAGTGCGATCCGATGTGTTTTCGATCGCCGGCGCGGAAGAAACCCATGTGTTGACCATGTTGGCGACGGAAATGTGTCTGATGAACAAGGCGGACGCCCGCGTCGCCTGACGGAGAGGAAGTTCAATGCTGTTTACAAAGAAATCTGCGGCTGAAAAACGAGCCGATTTCAGAAAAGGTCTCGCCTCCGGAAAGCTGCTTCAATTCCCCGGCGCGTTTAATCCGCTTTGTGCGCAGATGATCGAACGCAAAGGCTTTGACGGCGTTTATATTTCGGGCGCCGTAATGTCTGCGGACCTCTGTTTGCCGGATATCGGCATCGCTACACTGACGGAATTTGCTGAGCGCGGTCAGCAGATCGCGCGGGTGACCGACTTGCCGGCGTTTATCGACATCGACACCGGATTTGGCGAGCCCATGTCGGCGGCGCGCACCGTTCGCATGATGGAAGAGGCGGGGCTCGCGGGTTGCCATATCGAAGATCAGGTAATGCCCAAACGCTGCGGTCACCTTGACGGCAAGGAGATTGTGCCGACGGACATCATGATCCAGCGGGTGAAAGCTGCTGCGGAAGCCAAGCGCGATGATAACTTCGTACTCATTGCGCGATCGGATGCGCGCGCAGTTGAAGGTCTCGATAAAGCCATCGACCGCATGAAGGCTTATGTGGATGCGGGCGCCGACATGATCTTTCCCGAAGCGATGAAGTCGGAAAAAGAATTTGAAGCGGTGAGAGAGGCGCTCGACGTTCCCATTCTCGCCAATATGACGGAGTTCGGAAAAAGCCGCCTCTTGAATAAGAAAGAGCTCGAAGCGTTAGGCTTCAACGTTGTGATTTATCCCGTAACGACATTGCGGCTTGCCATGGGCGCCTGCGATGTGGGGCTCGACAGGATCTTAAAAGATGGCGATCAGAACGGCATTCTCGACATTATGCAGCACCGGCGCGATCTCTATGACCTATTGCGCTATCACGACTACAACAAGTTCGATGAGTCGATTTACAATTTCCAAGTCGGCGACACGCCATTGGAGTAAGAGATGAGCGAACAAACAAATTACAATATACGCACTGACGTCAAATATCCGGCGCTGACGAAATTCGACATCGCTGATGTCATTGGCGCAAACACGGACAAGTGGTTCAATCAGACCCTGGTCGAAGTAAATGACAGCGTTGTGCGTCTTGGCGTTCTCGACGGCGAGTTTCATTTTCACAAGCATGACGATGAGGACGAGCTTTTTTACGTCGTCGATGGAACGCTGCTTCTTGATGTTGGCGGCGAAACGCATGAACTGACAACCGGACAGGGATACGTCGTTCCAAAAGGCGTTGTTCATCGAACCCGCGCCCCGGAAAAAGTCGTGGTCCTGATGATGGCGTCGGCCGGCGTCGTACCGACGGGAGACTGACGCGAAATGAACCCGCCCTTCGCCCCCTTTGTTGAGCCGCCATATTATGCGGTGATTTTCACCAACAAACACCGGGCGGCGGACGATGCTGAATACCATGCGATGGGTGATGAAATGCAGGCGCTGGCGAAAACCATGCCGGGCTATCTGGGGTTTGAATCAGCGCGCGACGAAAACGGATTTGGTTTTGCGGTTTCTTATTGGGAATCGGAAGAGGCGATCAAAAACTGGAAGCGCCAGGTCGATCATCTAGAGGCGCAAAAGCGCGGTCGAAGCGATTGGTATGAGGATTATGTTGTGCGCGTCGCCAAAGTCGAGCGCGCTTACCGAATGAAGAAGACAGATTAGGAGAAAACAAATGAGCGATGCGGAAATCAAATACGGACTTGCGGGCGTCGTAACCGACGACACGGCGGTGTCGAAGGTTATGCCGGAAACCAACTCGCTCACCTATCGCGGTTATGCGGTGCAGGATCTGGCGACGAAATGCCGATTTGAAGAAACCGCGTATCTCATCTGGAAAGGCGAATTACCGACGCAAGCGCAGCTTGATGAATTCAATGCGCGCGAAAAGTCCGAACGAGGCATTTCCGACGATCTCATTGCCGTGATGCGCAAATTCCCCAAAGGCGCGCACCCGATGGCGACCTTGCGCACGGCGGTAAGTTTTCTCGGTCTTGAGGACAATGAGATCGAAGATCACGCAACAGACAAGTTGTACGATCGCGCAGTCAGTCTTTATGCGAAAATCCCGCAAATCGTGGCGACAGACTTTCGCCTGCGTAACGGCAAGGAGCCGATCCCGACGACGCCGGATCTCGGATTTTCCGAAAACTTCTTTCACATGTGCTTTGGCGAAGTTCCCGTGCCGGAGATCGTCAAGTGTTTCGACATTTCTATGACGCTCTATGCGGAACATTCCTTTAACGCGTCGACATTCACCGGCCGCGTTATTGCCTCATCGCTTTCCGGTATTTATTCGGCCGTCACCGGCGCCATCGGTTCGCTCAAAGGCCCGCTTCATGGCGGCGCCAACGAAGCGGTCATGTATATGATGAAAGAAGTGGGATCGCCGGAAAATGCGGAAAGCTGGATGCTAGACGCATTTAAAGAAAAGAAAAAAATCATGGGCTTTGGCCACCGGGTTTACCGGTCCGGGGATAGCCGCGTGCCGACCATGACCGACGCGTACAAAAAAATGGTCGATATTATCGGTACGGATGAAGCGAAAAAATATTGGGAGATGTCGCGCATCCTCGACAAAACCATGGTCGACAATAAGGGCATCTACCCCAATCTCGATTTCCCGGCGGGGCCTGCCTATTACCTCATGGGCTTTGAGATTCCGATGTTCACGCCGATTTTTGTCATGAGCCGTATTACCGGCTGGACGGCGCATATCATCGAGCAACTAGGCGACAACAAGCTCATTCGACCCTTGTCGAATTACACCGGTCCGGCGCAGCGCGACGTACCGGCGATTGGCGATAGATAAAACCGTCGTCCCGTGCGCGCCGCAATGCGAAGCGTTGCTGCGTTAACACGGGATCGCTATCTGTTTTGTCGCGAAAGATCCCGCGTCTGCAACGCAACACGTTTGTGTTGCGCCGCGCGCGGGATGACGATGCGGCGCCTTGTTACTGGGTCATGGCGCGCAACATCCAGGCGGTTTTTTCGTGCGTCTGGATGCGGACAGTCAGCAGGTCCGCGCTTGCGGCGTCGCCTGATTCTTCGGCGATCGCGAGGCCATTGCGCGCGCGCTTGATGAGCGTCTCATGATCTGAAAGCAACCGTTCAACCATTGAGCCTGCCGGAGGCGGGCTGTCGTCCGCATTGTCGATCGCAGACATTTCGGCGAACTGCTTGCCGCTGGTCGGAGCAAATACGCCGAGCGCGCGAACCCGTTCCGCAATTTCATCCAGCGCCGTCCACATTTCGTTATACTGCTCTTCGAACATCACATGCAGCGTGTGGAACTGGGGTCCAGTGACGTTCCAGTGATAGGCGTGGGTTTTCATGTAGAGCGCATAGGTGTCGGCGAGCGTTGCGTTCAGTGCTTCGGCCACAGACTTCCGAGCGTTCTCAGTAATTCCGATATCAACAGATGACATTGTTTCCTTCTCCTTAAATTATCCCGTCGAACTTATGGTTCAATATAGGGAGGAAAGGGCTATCGATCCAATAGATAATACAAAACCAGTTTATCTACTTATTCGATAGTGTGGCAGCCATCCGATCAGCAGAATCGATTGGACCTAATCGCTAAGGCTGGCGCAGAACCGTTGAATGCGGGCGCAGGCGTCTTCGAGCTCGGATTTCGCCGCCGCGTAGGAAATGCGGAAATGGGGCGCCAGGCCGAACGCCGCCCCGAAGACCACGGCGACGCCTTCCGCCTTCAAGAGCTCGGTCGCGAAAGCTTCGTCATTCTCTATGACTGCGCCTTCCGGAGTCTTTTTGCCGATCAGGCCGGCGCAGGACGGATAGACATAAAATGCGCCTTCCGGTGTTGCGCACTCGACGCCGCGGGCCTGATTGAGCATCGACACAACGAGGTCGCGCCGGTCCTTAAAGGCGGCGTTGCGCTCGGCAAGAAATTCATGATCGCCGTCAAGGGCTGCAACGCTCGCCCATTGGCTCACCGAGCAGGGGTTCGAAGTCGATTGCGACATGACTTTCGCCATCGCTTTGATCAGCGGCGCGGGCCCGCCGGCAAAGCCAATGCGCCACCCAGTCATGGCGTAAGCCTTGGATGCGCCGCTGACCGTCAGCGTTCGCTCATAGAGCTTTGGTTCGACTTCTGCCGGGGTCGCAAAGCGGAAGCCGTCATAAACGATGTGCTCATACATATCGTCGGACATCACCCAGACATTCGGGTGACGCAAAAGCACGTCCGTCAACGCTTTGATTTCATCGAATGTATATGCGGCGCCAGTGGGATTCGACGGTGAATTGAACATGAACCACTTTGTGCGGGGCGTGATTGCTTTTTCCAGCGCTTCCGGCGTCAGTTTGAAGCCGTTCGCCGCGGGCGCCTCGACGATCACGGGCTCGCCGCCGGCGAGATAGGTCATGTCCGGATAGGATACCCAGTAGGGCGCCGGGATAATGACCTCATCGCCGGGGTTCAGCGATGCGACAAGGGCGTTGTAAAGCACGGCCTTCCCGCCGGGCGCGACGGAGATTTGCGCCCGCTCGTAGTCGAGGCCGTTGTCGCGCTTAAACTTTCGGGCGACAGCGTCTTTCAATTCAGGAATGCCGTCGACGGCGGTGTATTTTGTTTTTCCTTTGCGGATCGCTTCGATCGCCGCCTCTTTGACGTGGTCGGGCGTGTCAAAATCCGGCTCGCCGGCGCCGAGGGAAATGACGTCCCGGCCGGCGGCCTTCAGCTCCGCCGCGGTCTGGGAAACGGCCATGGTTGGCGACGGCTTAACCCGGGCGAGGGCGTCGGAAGGTGCAAAATCAGCCACGAAGGAATTCCATTTCTGCTAATGACGGGCTGATATCTAGCAGGGGATTGCTGCAATGCAACCAAATTGCAAAAGATCCGAATACTGCGCCTTAACGACGTTGATTGGTGAAAAATCGCGCTCGAGACTTTCCGCGCCGCATCAGGATGATCTATTCAAATGCTTGAAATAACTTCATTTTTCGGCCGGGGGCGAAAAATACTGATTCGCATTCTTTCCATTTTTTGCCGCTCGCAAATGTGGTTTGATAGGATCCCATAGGCAGAATCACGGATCTGAATGATCACGGAACTGAAGTCCGCGATTTCAACCGCGCCAAGCCGGCGCGCGCGGCTGAAAAACCTGAGCCGTGTTGAATCGGTGAAACTGAAGGTTGAGCGCGCCGCTCTGCTGTTCAGGGGCGCGCCGACCGCGGTCATTATCACCGTCATAAGTGCAATTGTGACTGTTGTCGTTGCGGCCCCGACGGTCAATCACGGCGTTTTATTCCCTTGGGTCAGCGCCGTTCTCTTTGTCGCTTTGGTTCGCGCGACGATTTGGCTGCGCTTTCGGTTTACACGCGCTTCCGGGCGGGCCATGTCGCGCTTTTCGCGATGGCATATCCTGGCCATGGCGATCAATGGCGCGCTGTGGGGGGCGCTTGCGCCAATTTTCGCCGTATACGGCATGTTGGGCCACGCCTTCCTGCCGTTCGTCTTCGCGGGAATGGCCGCCGCTTCTGTAATTTCGGCCGGCGCGTCCTTGAGAGCGGTGTTAGCTTTTACCATTCCATTGCTGGCGCCGTTGGCGGCGACTTATGCGCTCGCGCTAGGCGAAAACGGGATTGTAATCGGAACTCTTGTCATTCTGTTCGGCATTGCAATTGCCTATCTCGCCATGTCGGTGCAGAAAATGATCGATAGAGCAATCCTTCTGCATACTCACAATACGAAAGTGTACGACGCCCTCCAAAAGCAAGCGGACGAGGCGCATGTCGCTGAGCAACGTTTTCGCGCGCTGGTGGAATCCTCTCACGACATCACCATGATCTTTTCGCCGGAAGGGCGCGTCACCTACGCCAGTCCGTCAGTGGAAAAGGTCTTTAAAGCTTCGCCTGAACAGTTCATTGGCCTGACGACAAAGGAAATTGTTCATACGGATGACATCTCTCAATTCCGCGCCGTCGGGGAAAAATCCCTGTCGAAATTAGGCGAAGCGATTAATCTCAGTCACATCTGCATGAAAGGACCGGATGGCGACTATATCGCGCTCTCCGGGCGTCTCACCAACATGCTTTACGTTCCCGGCGTCGAAGGCTTTGTCTTTAATGGGAGCCAATTAAAAGAAGAACCGCATCAGCATTTGCACGCTGTTCACTAATCGGCGCAATTTATGAAAGAAAAAAAGGCGGGCGCGTCGAAGGACCAGAAACGGGGACGCAAGAAAAAACTCATGGCGCGCCCCATGATTGGCTGGCGCGAATGGGCGGCGTTTCCTGAACTCGGCGTTGATCGCGTTAACGCGAAAATAGACACCGGCGCGAAAACGTCGGCAATACACGCCTTTCGTCCTAAGGTGATCGATACCAGCGACGGAGAGGTGGTCGAATTCTACCTTCACCCGCGGCGCCGGCACAAAGAACCTGAAATCTTCTGCCGTCTGCCTCTTATCGACAAACGCGTTGTCAGAAGCTCCAACGGTCAGGCTGAGGAAAGGCTGGTCGTGAAAACGCCCGTGCGCATCGGCGAGGACACCTGGCCGATTGAACTGACGCTGACCAATCGAGACGCCATGGGATTTCGCCTGTTGATCGGCCGGGACGCCCTTGTGAAGCGGTTTCTGATCCAGCCTGAAGCATCGTACTTGCTTGGAAAATTCAAGCGCAACCAGCGAGACAAGAAATGAAACTCGCGCTCATGTGCCGCAACGCGAATCTCTATTCCCATAAGCGCCTTGTGCAGGCGGCTGAAATGCGCGGGCATGAGATCGACATCATCGATCATTTGCGCTGTTACATTAATATAACCTCCCACCGCCCAACAGTGCGCTATCGCGGTGAAGACCTTCCTGTCTTTGATGCGGTGATTCCACGCATCGGCGCATCCGTGACATTTTACGGCACCGCCGTTTTGCGGCAGTTCGAAATGATGGGCTGCTACCCGGTCAACGAGTCGGTTGCGATCACGCGCTCGCGGGACAAGTTGCGATCGCTGCAACTCCTCGCACGCAAAGGCATCGGCCTGCCGGTGACCGTCTTTGCGCACCGGACCGGCAGCCCCGATGAAGTTCTCGAGATGATCGGCGGCGCGCCGGTGGTCATCAAACTTCTTGAGGGCACGCAAGGGATTGGCGTCGTCCTCGGCGAAACTGAAAAAGCGGCGGAATCGATTATTCAGGCGTTTGGCGGCGTTAACACAAACATACTGGTGCAGGAATTTATCAAGGAAGCCGAGGGCGAAGACATCCGCTGCATTGTCGTCGGCGAGAAGGTGATCGCGTCGATGAAACGAAAAGGCAAGGAAGGCGACTTCCGCTCAAATATTCATCGCGGCGGATCGGCGGAAAAAGTGAAAATCACGCCCGCAGAGCGTTCGACTGCCGTGGCTGCGGCGCGGGCCATGGGCCTCAATTTCTGCGGGGTCGATTTGCTGCGGTCCAACCACGGGCCGGTTGTGATGGAAGTCAATTCATCTCCCGGTTTTGAAGGTCTTGAAGGGGCGACCGACGTCGATGTCGCCGGCCAGGTGATCGAATTCATCGAAAAGCACGCAAAGTTCGGAAAAACGAAAACGAGGGGGAAAGGGTAGGGGTATCCCAATCCCGGTTTCGGTGCGGTCGGCCATGATGCAATAAACAGGTTGCGGCATTCAGGAGGGCATCAGTGTTCATGCGCGTTCTTGGCGGCGCAATCGTGCTTGCCGGTGTTTTGGTGGGCGGCGGCCTCCTGTATCTCAAAGCAGAATTGCCGAAGTATCGTGAAGCGTTTCTCTATGCTTATGGTCCGTACGAGTTTGCGCGTTCAGTTCAGGAAATGTCTGCGCAACGTGAAGCCGACGGCGGTACTTTCACAACGGCGTCTATCCGCGAAGCGAATCCGGACTGGCTGGATCACGCCTTCCTGAATAGGCACGTTCACAATACTCAACTCGTAGATCATACGCTTCGCACCGTTACGACGCCCAACAATGATACGCTTTATACGTCCGCAGTTCTCGAGCTTTCGTCGACCCCTGTCGAGCTAATCGTTCCAGATGTCGGCGAGCGCTACCTCTCCATCGCTCTGATGGACGTTTTCACAGACCAGTTCGATCACATCGGTCCGCGCGAAACTGGCGGACAAGGGGGCGCATATTGGATTGTCGGTCCCAACGACAATTCGAAAGCGCCGGATGGTGTGAAGGTGATCCGCGCAACGAGCAATGATGTTTGGCTGCTTGCAAGGACATTTGTATCCGGACGAAGCGACCTCGAAGCGGCGAGAGTGGCGCAACAAGGCATCTATGTACGGCCCGCCATTCCTGACCGAACTCCGCAGCCATATGCAACGCTTGTCACTGAAATCAACGACTCAAGAAACTTCATCGCGGTGGTAAATGAGGTTTTGGCGCGTAATCCCGACCATCCTCAAAGCCTGCGGGCGGAAAAGTTTGCGGGGCTGGGAATTGGCGCGGGCGCCGAAACCGGACCGATTTCGCGCTTCATCTGGACGATCGTCACCCCAAGAGCGGAAGCTGAAATCATCAAACAGGTCAACAAACAGCTATCCGCCGCTACGGGGTGGTCTGAACCGCCACAAAATACCGGATACTACGAGGAGGACGATGTCACGCGATCTGGCATCGCGCTGCTTGGCTTCGGAGCATTGCGCCGACAAGATGCAATTTATTATCGCATATCCAGGACAGAAGACGGTGCGATGCTGGATGGGTCAAAACAATACCGGATGACCATTCCGTCAGATGTCCCCGCACAGGCATTTTGGTCGATTGCTCTTTATGAGCCGGATGAAACCGGGCGTTTTTTCTTTTACGACAATCCAACCGGTCGGTATTCGCTGAACTCAGGTTCTGAAGGGCTGAATGTTGGCGCAGATGGAAGCGTGGTGCTCCATTTCGGCCCCGACAGGCCGTCTGAACAGGCAGCCAATTGGATGCCTACGCCGGATGGGCCGTTTGCGGCGTTTTTTCGTGTGTATTTGCCGGACGATCAGGCCGTAGCAGATGGTTGGACGCCGCCGGAGCTGACCCGGCTCTAGATTCGAAATATTCTGTTGCCGCGGCCACGCGGATGTCTTCTCAAACGCCGAAAGCAGAGGCGCCGCCATCCCATCCTGCCGCAAGGGTGTTTCTTGAACAGGACGGAACGACGGCAACTATGAAAGGCTAGTCAGCGCTATAAGGCAGCGAAGAGTGGTGAAGATTGATCTTCAGATCGCCGTTTTCGTTGCGCACATATCCGAACGTGTATTCCACTTTTGTTTCGGAACCATCCGGACCGGTAAAATAATAGTTCCCCATCGCCATGGCGGAATCGTCGTCAGTATAAACACCGTTGTTTTCCCAGCGAACATTGGTCCAGCCCTTAATGGCGAACCCTGAGTCCTCGGTGCCTTCCTTGCCAATGAAATAGGCGAGCGCCTCGTCAAATGTTTCGCGGAACTGGTCGTCGGCGGCGAGCGTCGGTTTGAACATCACGTCTGTCTCGCCATAAGCATACAATGTGTTGATATGTTCGGTTGCGCGAGTTGCGAAATCGCCGCCGTCCGAATGAACCTTGGCGATGGCGACAATGCCTTCGCCCCACTCGGTTTGGGCGGAAACGACGTCGGCTTCTGTGATGCCTTCGGCCACGCTCGGGCCCGCGCCGCACGCCGCAACCGTCAATCCGCCAATTGCAGCAACAACGCCGGAAAACTTCTTAATCATGGGTACTCCCTCTTGTTTCTCAGTGGTCCCCTATCCGTGAAACTCGGACTGGATTCGACCTGTAGATAAAGCGCGATGGCGCGTTTCAAACTCAAATTTTTGAGAGGTTTTGATAGTTTTTTCCGATCAAACTTTCGGGTAGATTTTGTTTCCATCGCTGGGTGCAAAAAAAGTTGGATGCTCACGCAGCGGCCTGGTTCATTGCGGTTCTAATTAGTGGCCGACATTACGCAGGACCAGTGGTGCAGATAATAACAAAGTGGCGCGCGAACTTTCCGTTCGGCAGTGCACCGGCCACGCTACCGTGAATTCCTAGTCAAACAGACTCGAAACCGACTCTTCATTCGCAATCCGGCGGATTGCTTCGGCGAGCAGGGTGGCGATCGAGACCTCTTCGATCTTGGGACAGGCTGCGACGTCTTCGGGCGCCTGGATGGAATCGGTGATGATGACCCGCGACAGGGAATCCGCTTTCATGATGCGGTTGGCCGCGTTGTCGGAAAGAACGCCGTGGGTGATGCAGGCCGCAACGCTTTTTGCGCCTTTGTCCATTAGCGCCTTTGCGGCGTTGCATAGAGTTCCGCCGGAATCGACGATATCGTCGAAGATCATGCAGTGACGGTCTTTCACGTCGCCAATGATGTTCATGACTTCGGATTTGCCGGGACCCTCCCGGCGTTTGTCGACAATGGCGAGGGGACGCTGATCAAGTCGCTTCGACAAAGCGCGCGCGCGCACCACGCCGCCGACGTCGGGGGATACAATCGTCACCTGATCTAGCGAGCCGTTGTGGAGTTCGCGCACCCGCCGTTCAAATTCTTTTACTGCATAGAGATTGTCCGTCGGGATATCGAAGAAACCCTGGATCTGTCCGGCGTGGAGATCGACAGTCAGGACTCTGTCGGCGCCGGCGGTGGTGATAAGATTGGCGACGAGCTTGGCTGATATGGGCGTCCGGGGTCCGGCTTTACGGTCCTGTCTGGCGTACCCGAAATAGGGGATCACAGCGGTGACGCGGCTAGCCGACGCCCGCGTCAGGGCGTCGACGGTGATCAACAGCTCCATCAGATGATTGTTTGCGGGGTTCGACGTCGACTGAATGACGAAGACGTCCTCGCCGCGGACATTTTCCTGGATCTCGACGAAGACTTCGCCGTCTTTAAAGGTTCGGATATCAGCGTGGGCGAGGGTTGTCGCGAGGCGCTTGCAGATCGCTTCGCTGAGCCGTCGGTTGGAGTTCCCGGCGATCAGTTTCATGGCCATACCCCTCGCGGTTCACGCATCTGGCGCCGGCTTCATGACGTTTTCTTGACAGTGACGCAACCCGAAAATCCGCCAATTTTTTCACAATAGGGCTATGGCGGAGAGATTTCGGCCGTAGTCAGGCTCGCCGTGCCGCGTCGTGTTTCGATATGAGAAATAGCGGTCCGGCTCGGCCAGGGTGCATGTCCCGAGATCCTCGATCATGATTACGCCCGCTTCGCTCAATCGCCACGCGCCGAAGCCGGCGAGGTCAAGCTGGCGTTTTTCCTCACTGGCGCCGGGTGCGAAGAATTTTTCCGACGCGGAGAACTGTTCGGTGAACGCCTCAAAGAGATCGAGGCCGACTTCAAAGTTCGGCTGGCGCAGGCATGGACCGACCGCGGCGCGGATGTGTCCGGCGGTTGCGCCAAGCGCTTCCATGGCGGCGACAGTATTTTCAAGAACGCCGGCCAGCGCGCCGCGCCAGCCCGCATGGGCGGCGCCGACAATCCGCGCCTCCGGATCGAGAAACAGCCATGGCATGCAGTCTGCGGCGAGAACGCCAAGCGCCAGGCCGGGGGTCTTGGTAACGAGACCGTCGGCCTGAGGCGGTCCGTCTTTCCATGGGCCGTTTACCGTGACGACCTCGGCGGAATGGATCTGATAGTTGGTCAACAGGCCGCCCGGCGCGACGCTCAGCACGTCGGCGCATCGCGATCGGTTTTCAGTTATGGCCGCTTGATCGTCATCAGAGCCCGGTCCGGTGTTGAGACTTGCGTAGACGCCGGTTGAGACGCCGCCGATACGTGAGAAAAATCCGTGGGATACGCCGGGAACTTCAAGCGTTGGCGCGACGAGAAAAGGAGGCGCCGTCACAGGTCGAAAAAACCCGGCGGCGCCGGCAGGTCGGGAGACGCGACACACATGACTTTGAAAATCTCTCCCATCTGATCCGGCGCGGAAAGGCGACGGGAGCCTGCGCGGATCGACGCCTGTTCGTCCTCGTCCTTGTCCTTGCAGAGCATTTCGGTTCGCAAGGCGAGGCCGAGGCGATCGAGAAATCGGCCCTGCGCCGTTGGACCATAGACGACCGCGCCGGCATCGACAGCCGCGTCCGCAAGATCGGCGAAATTCACATGGGCGGTAAGGTCAGCTTCGCCGGGCGTCGACAATGGCGGCCAGAAATTATGCGCGCGAACAGCCTGCAGCGTATCTCCCAGTCCCGACGCCAGGTGCCCGTAGTCGAGAATGAGCGCCGCGCCGCCTTTTTCAGTGAGGTCGGTCACAAGCTCGGAAAGAAAATCCCGGGCGGCGAAATTGATTTCAAATACGTCTCCCGGTTCGCTTTCACTGTCCGCCGGCAATTTATAGTCCGGCGGGGGCGGCGTCTTTCCGAGGGTGAATGTAAGCCGGTCTTTATCGTCAAGGCCGACAAAGCGTTCTCGCCAGCCCCGTGCGACGCGTTCGAACTGGCGCACGGGTAGGCAATCAAAAAATTCGTTTGCGACAACGAGGCTCGGCGCCGGGGGAATATCTGCGAGTTCGTCCGCCCATAGTGGTTTCACGCCGCTCGCCCGCAAGCGCTTTTGTTGTTCAACGCGCAAACGACCCGATGTTTCGAGCAACCAGACGCAAGCGGCGTCTGAAAAGCCGGCGCGCAGTCTCGCCGCACGCAGAACGTCTTCCATCAACACGCCGCGCCCAGGTCCGAGTTCGATCAGGTTGAATGACTTAGGCGACCCCATGGCGCGCCAGTTTTCGAGCAGCCACAACCCGATCAGCTCGCCGAAAATCTGACTGATTTCCGGGGCGGTGGTAAAATCACCGTCAGCGCCGAACGGCGCGCGCGACATGTAGTAACCGTCATGGGGGTGCCCCAGGGCGTCGGCCATATAGTCGGCGACGGAGATTGGTCCCTTGAGCCGGATTAGATCGACAAGGCGTTCTTCCAGCGGCGTGCGGCGCGGAGACGCGTCGTCGCTCATGAAGCGGCGGCCTCGTTCTTTTTCAACCGCGTGCGCCATATCAGCCAGCCGCCGAGGGCAAGCATGGGCAGGGACAGCATCATGCCCATGGTGAGCCCGAGCGGGAAATCCGGCATATGGGCGTCGGGTTCGCGGAAATTTTCAACAAAGATGCGCGAGAGCGCATAGCCGGCGAGGAATATGCCGATGGTTGCGCCCGGTCGTTTCAATATGCCGACCGTATGCGTGGCGATGCGAATGACGGCGAACAATACAATGCCTTCAAGGGCTGCCTCGTATAGCTGGCTCGGATGGCGCGGCGTTAACAACGGATCGGTCGGAAACACCATCGCCCAGGGCCCGTCCCACGGTCGTCCGTAAAGCTCTGCATTAATAAAGTTGGCGATCCGTCCGAAAAACAACCCGATGGGCGCGGCTGCGGCAAAGAGATCGCCCATGGAAAGTGCGTCGACTTTGTGATGGCGAGCGAACAGCCAGCCGGCGAGGGTCACCCCGATGAGGCCGCCGTGAAACGACATGCCGCCCTCCCACAGCATCAGCGCCGGCGGAAAGGGGAGAAAGCCGAAAACCGGTTGCCATGGCTGGACCAGCAGCGACGGATCGTAAAACAGGACATATCCAAGCCGCCCGCCGCCCATGACGCCGATTGCGACCCAGAAAATGACGTCATCGAGCTGCGCCTTGGTGATCGGCGCGCCAGCCTTGCTCCAGATGGCGGCGTTCTTGAGAAGCCGGGTTAAGTAAAACCACCCCGCTGCGAGCCCGCCAATATAGGCGAGGGAATACCACCTTATCGGCAGGGGCCCGAGTTGAAGGGCGACAGGATCGATTTGCGGATAAGGTATGGTCATGAGCTTTGCTTGCGGCGCATTAACACAGGGATTCGGGGCGGACTGTCGCCAGGCTTCGCAGCTTCCTATATAGGCCGGGAGAGGAAAACGCCATGCAAACCCAAAGCGCCATTTTTGACGAGATCGCGAAACTCATGACAGAGGCCGCCGGGGCCGCCGACGGCGTGCGGCGCGAAGCGGAAACGGTGATGAAAAGCCAGTTGCAGCGACTGATTGCGGACATGGATTTCGTCACCCGCGAGGAGTTTGAGGCTGTGCGCGATATGGCTCGCGCCGCGCGGGAGGAAAACGAGGCGCTGAAGGCGCGAATCACCGAGCTCGAGGCACGCCCTTAACGCTTTTTCTCCAGGCCTTGCGGAAAACGAGCCGGCCCGAATCATTTAACCGCACTCCGAATCGCAGCGTCATAGCCCTTACACGCAGCGACGATCCGCGCCGCTGCAAGAGGGCCAGCGCGCATGTCATTCGAGATTCTCCACAAGTCGGAAAAAACCGCCGATCCAATGGCGGCGATAGAAGCTGCGGCCGATCAGCTCGAATTCGAAAAGGAGCGGATCGCCGATGGTGAAATCCATGTGATGTTGCCATGTGTGTGGCGCGATATCGGCCTGTGGTTCACCTGGCGCGAGGACTTGTCAACCATGCAGATGGGCGCGCCAATCGATCTGAAAGCGCCTGCCGGGCGCGAAGATGACGCAAGCCGATTGATCACCATGGTCAACGAGCGTCTGTGGTCTGGTCATTTTGATTTGTGGACGGAAGATCATTCGATTGTTTATCGCAACGCGGCGATTTTGCCGGCGACGGGCGGGCTTGATGCGGGGCAGGCTGAGATGCTGATCCGCGCGGCCGCGGAAGCCGTGGACCGTTTTTATCCAGCGTTTAATTTCCTGGTCTGGGGCGGAAAAAAGCCTGATGAAGCGCTCAAAGCCTCGCTTTTTGAAACGGCGGGAAGCGCATAAACCGCGTGTTGCGCTGCAAATTGCGTTCGTAATCGCCAGTGATACGATGCGCGCCATCCTCATTGTTTGAAACGGGAGAAGGCGCGATGAGAGACTATCTGAAAAGCTGTTTGATTGGCGCAGGCGTGCTTGCTGTGTCCGCGTCGCCTGCAATTGCGGCGCACCACGGAAAAATGAAAGCGGAAGTAAAAGCGTTCATGGATGCGGCGACGGATGCCTTCGTTGCTTGCGAGTACGAAAAATCAGCGTCGATGAGCGCCGCAGGTCGAACCGGCTACTATCCGGACTCACTGGACCCCCAAGCGGAGGACAGCGAAGAAGCGCTGGCTTCTGCTAAAGACTTCTGTGATGGCGGCGGCAAGCATGAATTGCGTATCGACGCCAGAAACATCATCATGCTCAACGATGCGGCGGTTGTTCACGGCAAAGGCCACTACAAGCGCACGGAACCGGATGGTTCTGTTTCCCTCGACACCGATTATTCCTATACGAATGTTCTGGTGAAAACGGACGATGGCTGGAAATTCCGGCACGGCCATATCGGTATCGCATTTCCAATGGGAGATGAGGCGGCCGAATAAGGCGGTTATTCCTTCCCAGGGCGGCGGAGTCGGCGTAAATCATCGGCATGACCGGTAACCCTTCCGTCGCCCTTATCGGCGCCGGCGCCATGGGCGGCGCCCTATTTCGCGGCTGGCTTGCGGCGTCTTCAATCGACGCCCCGCGTTCTGCTGTCTTCGATCCGGCCGCCTCGGCGGAAATGACTGCTCTCGCCGGGGAGGCAGGCGTTCGGCTGAACCCCGACGTTGGCGCTGGATTTGATGTTTTGATTGCAGCCATAAAACCTCAAATGGCGGCGAAAGTGTTGCCGGCATACGCCGCCGCGGCGGAGGGCGCCGTTGCGCTATCGGTCATGGCCGGAACCAGCGTCGCGACGCTTTCCAAACTGCTGCCAACTACACAGAAATATGTTCGCGCAATGCCGAATCTCCCCGCTGCAATCGGCAGCGGCGCCACCGGACTGTTTGCGACGGAAAACGTCACCCCGGCAGAGCGCGCGACTGTTGAAAAACTGATGGAGGCGGTGGGCCTTTCGATTTGGGTTGAGCGTGAAACTGATATCGATCTTGTAACCGCGGTATCGGGATCGGGCCCGGCGTATTTCTTTTTGCTCGCAGAGGCGCTCGCTGAGGCGGGCGAGGCAGCCGGTCTTGACCGAATGGCGGCGGCAAAGCTAGCGGAATCAACCCTCGCCGGCGCCGGGGCGTTGATGGCGTCTGACGGGCGAAGCGCCGCCGAGTTTCGGAAAGCCGTGACATCGCCCGGCGGCACCACCGCAGCAGCGCTCGAAATTCTCGATGGTGATGACAAGGCCGTCCGCGATCTCATGAAAAAGGCAGTAGCTGCTGCTGCAAAACGCGCTGGAGAACTTGCCGGTTAAACCGGCAGGTCAATTCGGGCGCACAATCCGCCCCGCTGCGATCTTGAAAGGGTGACGTCGCCCCCATGGGAGCGCGCCACATCGCGCACGATGGTCAGGCCCATGCCGACGCCGCTTTCGCTGAGCGACCGTGCTTCGTCGAGACGCGTAAACGGTTTGAACACCTCTTCGTATTTTTCCGGATCAACGCCGGGGCCGTCATCCTCAACCTCGATCTGAATGCGCCGATCGTTTGCCGACGCGCTAATCCACGCCGCATCGCCGTGGCGCAGCGCATTATTGATAAGATTGCCGACGGCGCGTTGCAGCGCCGAGCGTCGCGCGGAAACCGGCAGGGCGTCCGGCGTCGACAAGTGCACCACGCCGCCGGCGCGGCGCGCATTTTCCGCAACCTCGCGCAACAAGTCGGAGAGATTGAACGGTTCGGGATCTTCATCGGCCGCTTCATTGCGAGCAAAATCTAGATAGGCCTCGACCATGCGCTCCATCTCCAGAACGTCGCTGCGCAGAGCTTCGATCTCCGGCGTGCCCTCTTCCATGGCGAGGCCGAGTTTGATGCGCGTGAGCGGCGTTCTGAGATCGTGGCTGACGCCGGCGAGCATTGACGCGCGCTGGTCGAGATGACGTTTGATGCGCTCGCGCATGGCGATGAACGCGAAACCGGCTTTTCTCACTTCCGTCGCGCCGCCGGGGCGAAAATCCGGTGCGTCGCGACCGCGCCCGAAAGCCTCGGCGGCGTGGGCAAGACGCAGAATGGACTTCACCTGATTGCGCATGAAGACGGTGCCGACCCAGCCAAGCAGGACTGATGTGCCGAAAAGATAAAACAGGAATATCGGGCCGGTTGTCGCAAAAGCGCGTTCGCGCAGAACGAGAAATATCAACACGCCATCGTCGAGCTGCACGCGCACTTCAACATAATCACGCCAACTCTGGGTATCGAGCCGATAGGGGCGGTCGATGCGGCTGCGCAGCCTGTTATTGAGAACAACGTTGTAAACGTTGAACGGCGAAAGTCGGTCGTCCGCAGGGATTTCTTTTCCCTCGTCGTAACGCACCTGAACATCAAGATCGTCGAGCGCCCAGTCAATCAAATGGTTGCGCGCCGTATCGTCGTCTGTATCGGTGTAAAGACGCGTAATCAGCGCGATCTGCCCGGCGACGTTGTTCGAGAGGTTCGCGGAAACACGATCCCAGTGGCGGTCGAAAAAGATATAGATGACGAAAGCCTGCATCAGAAAAATCGGCAGGATGACGATCAGGAGAACGCGCTGGTAAAGGCTTTTTGGCGCGTAACGGCGAAACATGATTAGTCCGCCATCAATACGTAACCGACGCCGCGCACGGTCTGGAGATAAATCGGCGCGCGCGGGTCTTCTTCGATCTTTTTGCGCAGCCTGGTCACCTGAACGTCAACGGATCGCTCCATCGCGGTGTCGGTTTGCTGGGCGAGCGCATGGCGAGATATGGCCTCGCCCGGCTTTTTGGCGAGCGCCTTGAGGAGGTTGGTTTCGCCCGCGGTCAATTTGACAAGTTCGCCGTCGCGTCTCAGCTCGCCGCGGCCGACAGCGAAAGTGCATCCGCCGAACGATAGCTCCTGTTTGTTGAGGCCGACCGGTCGAGCGCGACGCAGAAGCGCGTTGATCCGCAACAATAGCTCGCGCGGCTCGAAAGGTTTTGACAGATAGTCATCGGCGCCTCGTTCGAGGCCCTCGATGCGGTCTTCCGGCAGGCCGCGCGCCGTGAGCAAGAGGATCGGGACATTGGAGGCGGCGCGAACCGATTTCGTAAAAGCGAAACCGGATTCTCCCGGCATCATAACGTCGACAACAAGAACATCGAAATCAACGGCGCCCATGACACGGCGTGCTTCGCCGGCGTCTTTTGCCACCGACGTGCGATAGCCGTTTTCGCTGAGATATTTCTTTAACAACGTGCGGATGCGGTCGTCATCATCGACGATCAACACATGTCCGGCGTCTTCTTCTATTCTGGATGCTTCCGCCATAGCCTCTTATTCGTTTCGTCCGCCCAGATTGCGCGCGGCGGCGAGAGAATAGGCTGCGCCGGTCCAGAATGTAAGGATCGCCGCCAGCCAAAGCGCGCCGACGCCAATGGGCCGGTATGCACCATCGACAAGCCCTTGCGGCGCGGTCGCCAGGAGGAGGCCTGCCGCGACGATCTGCGCCGCGGTCTTCCACTTGGCGAGCCCGGTGACGGGAAGGGCGCCGCCGCGGGCTGAAACCGCCTCGCGCAGGCCGCTGACGAGCATCTCACGCAGAATAATCACGATTACCGCGACGACCCCGGCGCCGGCGATTACCCCATTGCGCACGAGAAGGATCAGCGCCGCCGCGATCAGCAGTTTGTCTGCAAGCGGATCAATCGCGGCGCCAAGCGCGGAAACCTCGCCCCGCGCGCGGGCAATCCGTCCGTCAAGAAAATCGGTCAGGGCGGCGATGACGAATACGATGAAGGCCGCCGTCATGTTCCAGGACGCGTCGACGAGGAACAGCGCAACAAAGGGAACGATCAGAACGATCCGTGCGAGCGTGAGAATATTGGCCATCAACCTACCATGGCGCCGTTCGGCGAAACCCAAAAGTCCTATTGCGTCTCGCGCGATAGCATACGCCCGTTTTGGCGCCTGTTCGATAAGTCGATGATTTTCCACCCGCGGAGGTTGCGCAAATCTCCGCAACCCCGCGAGGGCGCTCAAATCAAGAGTCGATAAGTTTTCGATTTGTCACGTGCGGCGTGACATCGAAAGCGCAACAAATCCCGCTCATCCCGGCGCAAGCCGGGATCTCGTGAGGCGAAGGCCCGCTCCTGCAGCCCTGGATTCCGGCTTGCGCCGGAATGAGCGGTTGGAAGGGGGGTGGGAAAGGGGCGCAAATATCGTCATCCCGTGTTAGCGACGCGTCATTTCATGCCGCGCCGCACACGGGAAGATGGCAGGCCTCACCCCTCCTTGTCGTCGTCGCCCCAGATGCGCCGCCACCAGGGATCCTTGGCGGGTTCTTTGAAGGACTGGCCGTTCTCGCCCATCTTGTTGCGGATTTTCTCGATTTCCCAGCCGGTAAGATTGGCGAGGGTCTGGGCTTCTTTCTCGAACCGCTTGGGCAGGCTGGCGCGATAGTCTTTCGCTGCCTCGCAGTCAGAGTCGCCGTCCCATGCGTGGCGCAGCACGTAGCGTCCCTGATAATTGGAGCGATCGCCGGTTTCCTTGAACATCAGGTCTTCCGGAAATGTTTTCGCGTCATAGGAAACATGCAGCCGCGTCACGAACACGTCCTGTGCTTGCGGCGCCGGCCGGCGCGGTTGAATTGTATCGCCGCCGCCAAGCCAGTAGACGCCGAGTTCGCGCAATTCCTGCTGGCTCAAAGGATCAGCCGCACATGGATCGCACCAGTTCATATCCCACGCGTATTCAAGGAACACGGCGCGCTCGTTTTCCTTTTCCACCTGAGTTTTGAACATGTCTTTGTAAAAGTCTCCGAACTCGGCTTTTACGTAAGTCGGAATTTCCGAACCCGTCGGCAATTTGACCGTGCGGTAATTGGTGGTCTCGATCCGTCCCGAGCGCGTCAGGGCAAATACAAAGAGTTCCTGTTTGCCGTCAGCGTTCACGGTGCCAAGGCGAATGGGCAACATGAATTTCGGGCTCTCAAAGGCAATCTGCAACGGCCGCAAATATTTCAGGCCGGTCTTTGATTGCTCGTCGAGATTGACTTTGGCGACGAAGAACTTGGTGTTTTGCTTGATATAGCTGCCGAGAACGGATTCGGCGCCCTCGGGCAGTTTGTATCCGTTCTGCTTAAGCCAGGTCGCGAGGCCGTCCGACTGGTCGGCGGAGAGTATCTGGATGTCGTATTCGCCGACAGTGTATTCCGCTTCAATCGTCACGCCGAGGCTGTTCTTGCGCAGCCGGTCGTCGGCTTCGCTTTCTTCCATTGGCGCCGCGGACATCGCAACCATATCGCGATATTCGTAGCGCATGCATGGGTCTTCATCGAAATATTCTACAAGGCGCGGCGCCGTATAGGCGTCAAGGTGATCGATGATGGCGTTGTCGGTGACGTGGATCTGGCCTTCTTCGAGCACCACCGGCACCGGGATCACCATGGCGAACTCATTCAGCTCGCCTTGATAATCATTGGCCATGGTGATGACGGTGCGGTCATTGTCGCGCATGATTGCGACTTTCGACGCTTTGTTAAAAAGCTTGGTGTCGGCCTTGGCGACGTAAAAGCCGCAAAAGGCGACGGCGCCGCCGGTAAGGGCGATTGCTGAAACGCCGGCGAACGCAGCGGCAATGGTTTTCTTCAGGGAATGGTTCATTTTTAATTCTCTCAAGTGATTGTGTGTCTATTCAGCTGGGGCGGGATGAGTGCGCGCCGGCGCCGCCCGCGCTTGTCGGCGCCTGAAAATCGGCGGCGCGCGCACTGGATCGCCCCAGCGGTAATGGGGGGCGGGATCGGCCCATTCGAGCGCGGGCCGGACGAGACACATAATCGCGAGCGAATAGAAAAGTCCGTCGGCGATAAAGAAATGGAAGATCAGGAGATAGGCGAGGAACGCGGCGCCGGCGGCGAAGAATGCGCGGGCGATCGAACCGTCCGGCGTTGTTTTCGGATCGGAGATCATGAAAAACGCGAAGAGGATCAGCGCGCCATTCTGAAGCCGTAACAGCGGAATTGATAAAGGATCGCCAAGCCACAGCGCGCGCAGGAAAAGGAGCGCCGCGAAGACCCCTAAAAATATCAGCGGCACGTCGAAGCGCGCGGCCCGGTAGGTCACAAAGAGACCGGCGCCGGCGAGCAGGGCGGCGAACCAGATTGCCGTTCCCCATTGGCCGGGCGTCGTCCATACCGCATCGGTGGCGAGAAGCATGGCGACCATGGCGATGTTGGCGGGATTGAAAATGTGCTTGCCGTAAAGGCGCAGCGAAAATTTCGATCCGACGGCGATCGCCGCCGCCGCCGCCAGGGGCCAAGCCGCATCAGCACGCAACAATAGGGATAACGAGAGCGCTGTAATCAGGGCGCTGCGGAAATCGGGTTTGATTGCAATGAGGAACGATCCGAGCGCCTGGGCTGCGCAAGCGGCAAGCGCCACGGCGACGAATTGATTCGGCGCGATTTCGAATGCGCCTGTTCCCCAGCCAAAGGCGAGGAGACCGGCGAGGGTCAGGATCTGATAGTGCCTCGGGTCCCGAAACAGAGCGGAAAGAGAAAGGCGCGCCCGCATGGCGTCCTCTTTTCATTGCCTTTCGCCCCGCTGAGTATCTGACGCTGGAAACAAGGCGGAATGACGGCGACCCTCTGGAAGTTTGGCGCCGCCTTACTTCATCGCCGCGGCCAATTCCTTGGCAAGGCGCGCCGCCACATGGGCGGTTGTAACGCCGATGTCCCGTTCCGGATTGTATTCCACGATATCCGCGCCCACAGGCGAGGTCGGCAGTCTCTTGAGAACGGCGAGGACGTCCCGGGTCGAAAGGCCGCCGGGTTCGGGATGCGACACCCCCGGGGCGAAGGCCGGGTCGAGACCGTCAAGATCGATGGAGACGTAAAGGGGCGCCGCAAGCCGGTCATAGGGAATGGCGTCGATCTCGTCTGCGCCGAGCATGACGACCCCGTGGCGCTCGCCAAAGGCGCGCTCATTGGGGCCAACGCTTCTGAGGCCAACCTGTATGAGCGTATTCACACAGCCGTCCTCAATCGCGCGGGCAAAGGGCGAGGCGTGAGAATAGCGGTCGCCGTCAAATTCATCGTAAAGATCAGTGTGCGCATCGACATGCAGGATATTCAGCGGGCCGTATTTTGCGCGCATGGCGCGCAATATGGGATAACTGACGGAATGATCGCCGCCGAGGCTCAAGGGCGTGCCCGTCTTTAGCGCTTCCGCGACTCGCGTCTCAATTGCGGCCCGCGCGGCCGGTCCGTCCTCGGGCAAGTCAGCGAAATCCTCGGCAGCGATCACATCACCGACATTTGTTCCATCAAGCGCATAGGGGCTCGACGCCGCCGAACGCATCACCGTGCGGATTATTGAGGGCCCGTGAGCAGGCCCGCGCGAATATGAGGAACTGGCGTCCCAGGGAAAACCAAGTAGGGCGACAGGCATGGGTTATTGATACCTCTTAAACGACACCAGGATTTTGTCTCACAAAAATATCAAATTGCGCCGCGCCTTTATAGCGTTAACGCTCATAAAGCCTCGCTCCTCGGCGCGAATTTTGCAGATTTTCGGTCCAAATCGATGGGTTGCGAAAAAAGATGGAACACGAAGTCCTTAAAGAAGAAGCAGAAGCGCTGGAGCTGAGCGATTTGGTCGCTCTTTACCGGGCGCTCGCCGGCGCCCGCGCGAGTGTTGATGAAGTCATCGCGAGCGTATGCCGCGATGAGCAGAACCCGCGCCGGGAAATCGAAAAAGCGCTTATTCGTGACGAGCGCAGCGAAATCGACGCTCGCATTAACGAGCTTTGCTGTGAGATCGAAGCGGCGCCGACCCACTCAGCAGATGATGCAGCGACGAAGCAGCGGGTGCGACGCGCGGAGATGGGTGATCCCGCAGCGGCCGCAGCGTTCGGCGTCGGCCATGATCCGGCCGTCAATGAGACGGTCGATGAGCGCTTGGGTGAAATGCAAGAGCAGCTCGAATGGATCGCTTTTGCAATCAATGTTCACGTTAAGCTCAATGGTCGCGATAGTCGGCTCCTTTCCCTCACTGATATGCTGAGCGCGCAACTTGCGGAGCTTCGGGATGTCGTGGCGCCGATACCGCTGACGATGGAAAACGCAGCGTAGTCTGCAGCCGTTTTTCAACCGCCGTGAAAATGATCGTAAATCGCTTGCGCCAGCGCGTCTGAGACGCCGTCGACCGCAGCAAGATCCGCGGGCTTTGCCCGCGCCACCTCTTTAGCCGATCCGAAATGATTAAGCAGCGCGCGCTTCCGCTTCGCGCCGACGCCCGGCACGTTGTCGAGAGGGTTGGCGCTGATCGCTTTTTTGCGTTTCGCCCGATGGGCGCCGATGGCGAAGCGGTGAGCCTCATCGCGCAAACGCTGCAGAAAGAAAAGACCGGGATCGCGCGGCGGCAAGAGAAACGGATCTTTGCCGGGCGTGACGATCTGGTCGTCGCCGGTTCCCATGGTTCGGTCGATGCGTTTGGCGCCGCTTTCGGTTTCCCGGCGCGCCTTGGAAACGCCGATCACCGCAATGCCCTCCGCAGCAGGGTCAACGCCAAGATCTTCGAACACTGACAAAGCGGCGCCGAGATGGCCTTTGCCGCCGTCGATGATGACAAGGTCCGGGCGCTCGGCGCCGTCCTCTTTCAGCATGCGCGAAAACCGCCGCGTCAGCACCTCGCGCATCATTGCGTAGTCGTCGCCGGCGGCGAGTTTTTCCGACTTGATATTGAATTTGCGGTACTGGTTTTTGACGAAGCCTTCGGGCCCCGCGACGATCATGGCGCCGACGGCGTTCGCCCCCTGGATATGGGAGTTATCGTAGACCTCGATCCGCTCCGGGGCCGCGTCGAGACCAAGGATCGCAGCGAGCGCGTCAAGGCTTCGGCGCTGGGATGCGGACTCGGCCATGCGTCGGGCGAGCGCCTCGCGGGCGTTCATGGCGGCGGCGGCGACAAGGTCGCGCTTTTCCCCCCGTTGCGGCCGGCGAAGGGAAACATTGCGGCCCGCTTTCAGCGTAAGCGCTTCTTCAAGCAGCGAGGCCTGCGGCAAGTCGTGTGAAACAAAGATCGCGCGCGGCGGTTCGCGGCCGTCATAGAACTGGGCGATGAATGTTTCGAGAATATCCGCCGCTTCGGCGTCCTGGGTCTGACGCGGAAAGAACGCGTGATTGCCCCAGTTTTGTCCGGCGCGGAAGAAAAACACCTGGACGCAAACCTGACCGCTCTCTTCGTGAAGCGCGAAGATGTCAGCTTCGCCGACGGTGGCGGCGTTGACGTCTTGCGTTCCTTGCACATGGGTGAGCGCGCGGATGCGATCGCGCAAGGCGGCGGCCCGTTCGAAATCGAGCTCGCTTGAGGCGGCTTCCATCTGTTTTGAAAGCGCGCGCTGTACGTCGCCGCTTTCCCCATCGAGGAATGTTTTCGCTTCCGCGACAAGCGCCGCATAGTTTTCAAGAGAAATCAGTCCGACGCAGGGCGCCGAGCAACGCTTTATCTGATGCAACAGACACGGACGCGTGCGGCTGTCGTAAACACTGTCGGAACAGGATCTGAGCAAAAATGCTTTTTGCAACGTATTGAGTGTGTGATTGACGGCACCGGCGGATGCGAAGGGTCCGTAATATACGCCGGCCCGTTTGCGCGCGCCGCGATGTTTCAAAATCTGCGGTGCTTCATGATCCTCCGCCACCAGAATAAACGGGAAAGATTTGTCGTCGCGCAGGATCACGTTGTAGCGCGGACGCAATTGTTTGATGAGGTTTGCTTCAAGAAGCAGCGCCTCGGTCTCCGTAGTCGTGACGACGAATTCCATGGCGCGGGTTTCGCCGATCATGCGCATGATACGGTTCGAATGACCGCCCGATTTTGCGTAGGATGAAACGCGCGCCTTGAGGCTTTTCGCCTTGCCCACATAAAGGACGTCGCCTTTCGCGCCGATCATGCGGTAAACGCCCGGCCGGCCCGGCAGGCGTTTGACCTGATCGGCGATCAGCGCCGCGCCTTTCAGCGGCTCATCTGTGTTTTCCTCGGCTACGGGGTCCATTCGGGCTTAAATTCTCGCAAAGACGAGGGTTAACCGCGCATTCACTATTTGGCATAAAGGATTCGTACAGAGAGCTACTGCGCAGCGCAGCTGTGGTCAAACGGCTGCGTGAAAAGGCGCAACGGCGGGGAGCGATGACGCCAGTCGTAAAAAGCCGATCAGAGGTCACGTTCGTGCTTCTGTTTTTTGTCACGCTGGCGATCATCGGCATCGTCGGAGGCAGCTTCTTCGTGCGTGATTTCGCTCGCGCCCGATCGAGCGCCGGCTGGCCGACAGCGGACGGGGTGGTGCTCTCTCAACTCGACGAAAACAGCGATCGGGTGCGTTACGCCTATTCTTTTGGCGGTCGCAGCTATCAGTCGACCCGTGACCGCGTCTTCAGCGCCCGCTTGCTGAGATCGTCTTCAGGCGATTATGCGGCGGGTGATTCGATTGAAGTTTATGTCGATCCCGGCGACCCGTCATTCTCGGTTCTGAAACCGGGTGGTGCGGGACCGGCCTTTGTGGTTTTCGCCATATTGTCGGGGATTTGTATTTTCTTTGGCGTTGGCGGCGTGATCTGGACGTTTTCCGAAGGCGTCGAAGATCAAGACGCAGGGAACTCCGCCGACGGGCAGAACGGTTAGAGCAATTACTCCTTTTTGATAAACACCCGCTCATCCCGGCGAAAGCCGGGATCTATGGCGGCCCGTTCGGTGTATGTTGCTTGAGGTCCCGGCTTTCGCCGGGATGAGCGGACTGAATTATTCTTCGCGTCATCAGCGAAACGGTCGTTAGCGCTTATGACGGATAATCTCGACGCCGGCTGCGTCCGCCTCTTCGATCGCACGTGGCTTCTCCACGCGCACGCGCACCGACAAAGCCATCGCATGGGAGAGGGCGAGAGCAGCGATTCGCTCCGCCAGTGTTTCAACCAGTTTTATGTGGCCGGCGGCGATGAGGTCCTTCACCCCTTGCGTCAGACGGTTGTAGCACATGACATCTTCGAGCCGGTCGGCTTCAGGCGCGCTCGGTTCTGCGACTTCGATTTCGATATCGATCCGCACCGGTTGCGAAACACCCTGTTCGGAGGCGTAAACGCCGATATAGGCGTCGAGAACGAGATCGCGCACAAACACCGAACGACGCGGCGCCGTCGCGCTACGCGGCAGCGCCGTCACGTCGGCGGATTGTTTCTGCGATTCCGAGCCGCTCATTCGTTCACCAATACGTCCGGCGTCTGCCAAACAAGATGCTGACCGCCATCGACGGCAATCATCTGGCCTGCGACTGCCTTCGCGGAGGCGAGATAAAGGACAGCGTCGCAAATGTCATCAGGCTCAGCCCCGTGACCGAGCACAGTTGCTTCGTTCTGGCGGCGCCAGTCTTCTTCCGATTGGCGCGGATTGCGCAAAGTGGGGCCGGGGCCGATGGCGTTGATGCGAAGGCCCTTGGGCCCGAGCGCCTGCGCCAGGGTTATGGTGAGCGTCATGAGCGCCGCCTTTGACGTCGTGTAGGAAAGGAATTGCGGCGTCAGCTTTTTCACGCGTTGATCAATGATGTTGATCGCGGAGGCTCCGGCGGGCGCCTGCAGGGCGAAATCCTGGATCAGTTTCAAGGGTGCGCGCAGATTTGTTTCCATGTGCATGTCCCAACTTTCTCGGGACATGGATTGAATGTCGTCGGCCTCGAACACCGATGCAGAATTTATCAGCAGCGAAATGGGACCGAGGGCGTCGTTTGCCGCGCCGATGAGGGTCGCCGTTTCGGATTCCTTCGACAAATCCGCTCTAACGCATGCTGCTTTGGCGCCGGATTTGACAATTTCGTCGGCGACCGCGTCGGCTTCGGCCCGAGAGGATCGGTAGTGACACGCGACGTTATATCCATTGTCCGCAAGGGCGAGTGCAACGGCCTTGCCGATGCGTTTGCCGGCGCCGGTGACCAGTGCGGTTTTAACGTCCGTCATTGCCTAAAATGCGCCTGCCGACTGTGCGAGCAGATAAATGAAGCCAATGTAGATAAGCAGCATGAGCGCGCCGGCGAGCCGTCCGATGTCGCGGCGCGTGAACACGAATGCGGAAAGAACAATCGCGGCGAATACCATTACCGGGATGTCGAAGCGCAGGGATTCGGGATCGAATACAGCTGTGCCCGCGAGGCCGGCTGCGCCGCCAACGGCGAAAATATTGAAAATGTTGGAGCCGATAATGCCCCCGATCGCGACGTCGGATTTTCTGTGTATGGCCGCGGCGATAACCGTGGCGAGTTCGGGCAGGGACGTGCCGAAGGCAATTATCGTAAGGCCGATGATTTCTTCGCGCACCCCAAGACCTGCGGCGAGGATCGATCCGTTGGAGACGAGGAGATGCGCACCGAGGGGCAGGCCGATCAGTCCCGCGGCGACGTAAAAGATCGTCTTGAAGCTGATTTTATCGTCGGCGATATATTCTTCGACTTCGTCGATCACGGGCTCGCGTTCCGGCGAGCCAAGCGCGCGCACCCACATGTAGAGAACATAGGCGAGGATGCCGCAGAAAAAGCCCGCTCCGATCGGTGTGTTGATGTGTCCGGGCGCCGTGTAGGCGGCGGCGCAGAACGCAGCGGTCGCCATCAGCATTACGACGACATGACGGCGCAAGCCGATCACATGCGTTGTTACCGGATAGATCATCGCCGGCAGGCCAAGGACCAACAGCACATTGGCGATGTTCGATCCGATTATGTTGCCGAGGGCGATGCCGTCATTGCCGGTGACGACGGCTTGAACGGTGACAACGAGTTCGGGAGCGGAAGTGCCGAAGGCGACAATCGTCAGACTGATGATCAACGCCGGTATCTTTATTGCCGCAGCAAGCGCGACGGCGCCGCGCACCAAGAGGTCGCCGGCGATCAGCAGGATGGCGAGACCCGAAACGACCAGTAATACTTCGGTAAGCATGCGATCCCTTATTGGCTATTGTCGGACGCGGCCCTTTGGCCGACGTCGCTCAGCGGCGCACGCCGCTTTTCACACACAACGCATGCGCGCCATGTGCGAACTCGGGATCGGTCAGTCAATGCTGCCTTTTTCGAGGATGTTTAATATCGCGAGCACGACAACAAATGCTGCGATTGTGGAAACGGCGATCCAGCCCGGCGCCATGGCAAACCCCTCTCATTCTGCAGTTTGAGGCCCTTATAGGCAGGCTCGCGCCGGGCGTCACCCCTTTGCGGGCGTTAATGCCGGACTGCCGAATCGCGCTCAATCCCGCTTGCTTACTGTATTATTTCGCTAAAATGCCGGCCGACGGCGTAAGGCCTCCTTCGGGACTGCGTCCTATGGTTGCAGCTTGCTTGGTTCCGAGGGGAGACGGGCGACATGCTGAGGGACATTCCAACTCTGTTCGACCACCGGGCCGTCGCGCCCGCGCAGGACCGCCGGCTAACCGGGCGCGTTGTCGATGTCTGGGCGCGCGCTGCACGCGGTCAATTTCCGACTTGGGATGGGATGATGGAGATCGGCCTTGGCGACGATCTCGACTGGATGTTCGTTGTCGATTGCGAGAAGAGCGACGGCTTTCCGTTTTTCGTGTTTATGGGCGAGCGCATCCGCAAACTGGCGGACGTATTCTTGAGCGGCGCTGATGAATTTGGCGCCTCACTGCTAGATAGGGCGACCGCGGACATATTTGCCGCCCGGGAAAGCCAGGCGCCCCATTTTCGAGAAGAATCGCTCCTCCTTTGCGACGGTCGCAAGATCCTCTTCCGCGCCGTGACCGCGCCGCTTGCCGAGGACGGCAAGACGGTCTCTCATGTTGTCGGCGCCGTGAATGGCAGGTTGGCGGAAACCGCATCGCCCGATTTGGTCTAGTCGGCCGCGCAACACCGCTCCCCACATGATAACGCGTCTTGCGGCCTTTCGGCCCAAATCTGCCGTCGGGGTATCGCCCCTGGCGGCCAGGGCTGCTAGGACACCCCAATGAATTCGGAAACGCTCGCCGGAAAATGTCTTTGCGGCGCCGTATCGTTCGAGATCGACGCCGGCGCGTTCGTCAACCGCACTGCCTGCCACTGCTCGCAGTGCCGGCGCTGGTCCGGTCATTACTGGGCTAGCGTTAGTGGTCCGATCCAGGGACTGAGGTTTTCAACCGGTGAAGACAGGGTGAAGTGGCACCATGCGTCAGACTATGCGCGGCGGGGTTTCTGTGGCGAATGCGGGTCGTCGCTGTTTTGGCACGCGCACAAGCTCGACGAGTATAAGGAGCGGATCGCTGTCGCGTTTGGCGCGCTTGAAGCGCCGACCGGCGTGTCGCTGAATGAGCACATCTTCGTCGCTGACAAAGGCGATTACTACGACATAGCGGATGGTCTTCCGCAAAAAGACGTATACTGAGGGGGCGTCATCATTGTTTGGTCTTGAGTCCGTCGAAATGGCGATGATGAGCGGTTGGGTGCTCTACGCTATCATTTTCCTGACGCCGTTCTGGCAGGAAGACGTCGCCGTCATCGCCGCTGCCACGGCGTCGATAAACAATGCGGCGCCGACGCCCTTTCTCATCGTTGCCATCCTCGCCGGTCTCGTCGCCAGCGACGCCTGGAAATATTGGATTGGCCGTCTCGGGCGGCGCTATGAATGGGCGCACAAATTTGCAGAAAAACCGGGCGTCTCCATCGCCGGCGATCTCATTCGCAAGGAATTCATGCAGACCATGCTGACGGCGCGATTTGTCCCCGGCACGCGTATCCCCACCTATGTGGCCGCCGGCTTTTTTAAGGCGCCCTATCTTAAATATGTTCTCACCCTCGTCTTTACCGCTTCTCTTTATGTCGGCATCGTGTTCTCGATGTTCCATGCGTTGGGCGCTGTCGCCGGCGATAGAGCGAAGGTGTGGCTACCGGTCGCCGCCGTTGTCCTGCTTGTGGCTTACATCTTGTTTCGCTGGCTAAACCATGTGGCGAAGCACGAAGGCCCTATGACGCCGCTGACGAAAGAGTTCGACCACCCCATGCCCGATATGCCGGGCTTTGAGGGAACGCCATACGAGACCGAGGAAACCGAAGAAGACGAAGAAAAGGCCAAAGAAGCTGCCGAATAGTTGCGGCATTGCCGCCCGGGAGAGAGGCGACATGAGCAAACGATCAACGAGCCGCCTTATCAAAGCGCCGGTATCGGTTGTGTTCGACGCCGTTACAGACGTCAAAAAGTTTCCCGAGAAAAGCGAAGACATCGTCAGCGCTGAGCTTTTAACCGAACAGGAAAAGGGGGTCGGTACGCGCTTTCGCGAAACCCGGCGCATGGGAAAGCGCGAAGGAACGACAGAGCTTGAATGCACCGAATTTGTCGAGAACGAACGCGTGCGTTTTGTCACCGATCAGGGCGGTACGGTTTGGGATTCCATTTACACGACCAAGGCGGACGGCGAGGGGACGGTTCTGACGCTCGAAATGGATGCGCGTCCGCACAAATTTATGGCGAGAATCGTTCTGCCGATGATCATGGGCGTTCTTGCAAAAGCCGTGGATAAAGACATGGACGCCGTCAAAGCCTATTGCGAAAACAAGACCGGCGGCGCCTGGTAGGGTCGCGACGATAAGGAGAGCACAATTGCCTAAAGGATACTGGATCGGCCATGTGGATGTAACGAATGCGGATAACTATCCGGACTACTTGAAGGCGGCGCAGCCGGCCTATGAAAAGTATGGGGCGAAGTTCATTGTGCGCGGCGGCCAACACGAGGCGATGGAAGGCGCAGCGCGCGGCCGCCATGTCGTCATCGAGTTTGAAAGTTATGAGCAGGCGCACGCCTGTTACAACTCGCCTGAATATGTCGAGGCGCGAAAAATCAGACAGGCGAATGCGGAAGGCGAAATCCTGATCGTCGAAGGCGCCGATTAGGCGACCGGGCCCGTTATGCGGATAGTGATATCAATTCTGGCGTTCATTGTGGGCCTTGGGTGCGTCGTTTATTCGTATGTTGGTACTGTATTTCGGCTGGCTGAGGACGCCGGCAAGTCGGCGAGCGACGGAGATGAGGTTGGCGCGATCGCGATGATCATCGATTTCATCCTGGCCGGCGAAATTCCCCAGCTTACCGGGTACCTCTATGGCGGCGCCCTCCTGATCGTGCTCGCGGTGGTCAATCTGATGCTCGGCAAATCCAGGGGTTCGGACCCGGAAGATCAGGCGTAAGCGCCGCAGCTAGAACTTTTCTCTTATTCCGGTCTCGTCAAGACTGGCGCCGGCGCTGTGAAAGCCCCATCTTGCGCTGATGACGACCGCGCAGAGCGACGATTTAGAAAGCAGGGGTGAGGCCGCGCCGTTCGGTCGATCGATCGGCCGCATGCTGGCGGTCCTGTTTCGCCCGGAAATGCGTCGCTGGCGGTTTCGCATCGGTCTTGCCCTCATTCTGACTGTCGGCGCGAAGGGACTATCGGTGCTCGCGCCGGTGTTGATGGGCGAGGGCATCAATGCGCTGACCGGCGACACCGAGGCTGGTGCGCGTCTTGGTCTTGCCGGCCTCTCATTTGTAGCGCTCATGGCGTTGTTCGCCGGAGCGCGGTTCCTGGCGTCGGGCCTGCCGGTCCTGCGCGATGCATTCTTTTCAACGGTGACCCAGGACGCCCAGCGGCTGATCGCGGTCGACGCCTTTCGCCATGCTCAACACCTTGAGCTGCAGTTTCACCTGACCCGTCGCTCCGGCGCTCTGAACCGGATAATCGAACGCGGCTGCACGGCCATGGAATATCTCTTGCGGTTCCTTGCGTTCAATATCGGCCCGACGCTGGTTGAACTCGCCTTTGCTGCGGTCGTGCTGGCGTTGCTTTACGGCGTGCAGTTTTCTTTCGCTGCGATTGTCACCGTCGGCGTCTACGCGGTGTTCACGATTGTCGTAACCGAGTGGCGCAACAAACAGCGGCGCGTATTTAATGAAGCCGATACACGCTTGCGCGGCATATCGGTGGACACGCTGACGAATTTTGAGACTGTCAAATCCTTCGCGGCCGAAGATCGTGAGGCTGACCGGTATGACAGCGCCATGCAGGACTATAATCGTCTCTATGTGACGATCATGAAATCGCTTGCGGTATTGAACGGCGGGCAGGAATTCATCATGACCGCCGGCCTGCTCGCGGTTGGGATCATGGCCGGATACGGCGCATTGTCGGGCGCCATGCAGGTTGGCGATGTCACCGCCATCATTCTGATGCTGTTCAACATCTATCGCCCTCTCAACATCCTCGGTTGGGCCTGGCGCGAGATCAAACAGGGCACTGTCGATATTGAGAAGCTCTTTCAGTTGATGGATCGAAAGTCCGACGTCGCTGATGCGCCCGATGCGCAGACGTTTCACGCGGGCGCCGGCGAAATCCGTTTTGAAAATGTTGGCTTCGCCCATGAAGGACGCGCAAGCGGTCTTAAGGATGTCTCGTTCGACATTCCCGGCGGCGGCTTTGTGGGCATTGTCGGGCCATCCGGCGCGGGCAAGTCGACCGTGCTGAAGCTGCTCTTCCGTTTTTACGATCCGCAAGCCGGACGGATTACGATCGATGGTCAGGACATCGCCAAGGTGACGCAGTACTCGCTGCGACAGGCGCTTGGGCTCGTGCCACAGGAAGTGGTGCTATTTAACGATACGCTGCGTTTCAATCTCTCTTACGCGCATCCGGACGCATCGGACGAAGAGATCATGGTTGCCGCGCGGCGCGCCCAGCTCGGCGATTTCATCGACAGTCTCCCGGCAGGGCTTGATACGCGCGTCGGCGAGCGCGGCCTGAAACTTTCAGGCGGAGAAAAGCAGCGCGTCGGCGTTGCGCGCGCCATTATCAGCGATCCTCCGATCCTGATCCTCGACGAAGCGACATCCTCGCTCGATTCAAGCACCGAAGAAGAAGTGCAACACGCCCTGCGCGAAGCGGCCCGCGGGCGAACGACGCTTGCGGTTGCCCACAGGTTGTCGACCATTGCTGCGGCAGACTTCATTCTCGTGCTCGACGACGGCAGGATTATTGAACAGGGCGCCCACAGTGCTTTGATCGAGCACAATGGCGTTTACGCCGAGCTCTGGCGACGACAATCAAACGGCGATGCGGGAGCGCCAATGCCCCCGCACCCTGTTTTTGCTGGAAACTTGTAACGCAATCAGTTCGATGCGGCCTCAGCGGACGGATTGGTCCATTTGACAATGACGTCGCGCAGCGGACCCTCTTTGACCGGTTTCGGCAGATAGTCATCCATACCTGCGTCAATGCACCGCCGACGATCTTCACGCATGGAATGAGCCGTTACGCCGACAATCGGCGTTGAGTCGCCGGACGCTTCTTGACGCTTGCGAATCTCCGCCGTCGCCGCGGCGCCGTCCATCACCGGCATGGAAACGTCCATCAATATAATATCAAAGGCGCTCTCTTCGAACGCCGCAACCGCTTCAACGCCGTTGCGCACTATCGTCGTTTCACAATCAAACTTTTGCAGCATCGCCTTGATCACCATCTGGTTGACGGTGTTGTCTTCGGCGACCAAGACGTTGAGGCGTTGACCGGCGCTGTTTTTAACGTTGCATTCGCGGTTGAAACTTCTTTTTTCTTGCCGCATTGCGGCTGCCGCGCCCTGAACGGAACCAATCGCTGCGTCGCCCATCGAAGAAACAATCGTGTCAAGCAGCATGGAAGCGCGCGCCGGTTTTACAAGGTAACCGGCGAAAAGCTCGCCGGCGAGTTGAGCCGGATCGCCCTTTCGGCCGGCGGAAGTCAGCAGGACCATCGGCGTCGCGCCAATCTTCTTATCCTCCCTGATCTGATTGGCGAGCGTGACACCGTCGAGCTCGGGCATCTGGTAGTCGAGAATGGCGATCGCGTAGGGATCGTCAGCGGCGCGTTGACGCAATGCGGCGATGGCGTCGCCGGGGTGTTCGTAAGCGTCAGAGGAAAGGCCCCAGGATGCGAGTTGCTCCGTCAAGATCCTGCGGTTCACTGCGTTATCGTCAACGATCAGTGCGCGTTTGCCGTCGAAGAATCCATCTGGCGCCGCAATGTTTGCGACCGTTGAATCGTCGATCGTCATCGGCAGACGTACCGTGAATTTTGACCCTTCGCCCAATTTGCTGGAAACGGAAATCTGTCCGCCCATGGCCTCAACCATCCGTTTGCTGATGGCAAGACCAAGGCCGGCGCCGTCGTGACGGCGAACTGCGGATCCGTCCACCTGCTCGAACTCTTCAAAAATATCCTTGAGTTTTGAGGCCGGAATGCCGCAACCGGTGTCGGAAACAGAAAGTTCAAGCTCGTGGACCTCGCCGCGCGCGCGTCCTGACACTTCAATGAGGACATGCCCTTCGTCGGTGAACTTGACGGCGTTGCCGACAAGATTGGTGATGATCTGCCGAACGCGTCCGGGATCGCCGATAAACTGGGAATGCAGGTCCGGTTGAAAACGCACCAGCATTTCGAGACCTTTTTCGTCGACCCGAAGCGACAATAGGGTTGCGACATCTTCGATAGTCGCGCGCAGGTCGAACGGTTCGTTGACGACGCGAAATTTTCCCGCTTCGAGGCGAGAGAAATCCAGAATATCGTTGATGATCTTCAAAAGCGCGTCGCCGGAGCGGACGATGACGCGGGCCATATCTTTTTGTTTCTCACTTAGTTCAGAGTCCATGAGGAGAGACGCCATGCCGACAACGCCATTCATTGGCGTGCGGATTTCATGGCTCATATTCGCAAGGAATTCAGATTTTGCGCGGTTTGCCGCTTCCGCCGCTTCCTTTGACGTTTGAAGTTGTTCAGACAAAGCCCTTAATTCGTCTTCGCGGATCTGGGCCGCGGTTATGTCTCGATAAGTTATAACCCGGCCGCCGCTGGGACGCGGACGAACTGACTCTTCAATAACAAGGCCGTCTTTCTGACGGCGAATGGTGCAGAATTCCGTGTCCTCCGCCATCGCATCTTCGGTGGCCTGATAGAATTCCTCTACCGACTGAAATTCATACATGCCGTGGTCGATGCCGATCTTTAGGAGTGTGCGTATGTCGGTTCCCGGCGCCCATGCTTCGCGCGGCAAGCCCGACAAACGCCAGGCTTTTTCATTCAACTCCACAATGGTGACGTCATCCTTGTCCAGCACGACCATGCCGTGCGCCATCGATTGAAGAACTTCCTCCATCAACATGGATTTTTGTTCGATATCTTTCGTACGCTGCCTGATCGTTTCCTCTAGATGCGCATTAACATCCTCGAGCTCGCGCACGGCGTCGGCGGCGAGTTGTTCGGCTTTCACGCGTTTTGTTATGTCTCTTGCGACGCCGCGATAGCCGAGAAAAGTGCCATCCTCATCGAATATCGGACGTGCATTCCGTTCAATCCAGATGAATTCATTTTCCCCCACTGGAATGCCGGATTTGAAGTGATCGATGGGCTCGAGGTTTTTGAGAGCGCGCCGAAGCGGCTCCCATTGCTCGTCGCTGAGGCCGTTGCCGGAAATTGAAATAGGAGCGCCAACTAGTTTTGAATGATCAACTCCAGTGACCTGATCGGCGCGCTCGGAGAAGAATGTGTAGCGCAAGTCTGCGTCGGTTTCCCAGGTCCAGTCGCCTGCAGATTCGGAGAAGTCCTTGTAGCGCGCTTCACTCTCGCGCAGTTTTTGCTCGGCCTCGACCTCGCGAGAGATGTCGCGCGACCACCCAATAAAACCGATTGCTTTGCCCCGGGAGTCAAATTTCGGCATGCCGGATGCGGACGCGGTGATGATCTCGCCTGATTTGGATTTTACCCTGTAAATGATGTCTTTGAACGATAAATGGTTCTCAATCGCCGCGGTTAGTCGTTTTCGATTGGATTCGTATTCCGGGCCTGCATCAGTCTGAACAGACTGCGTGATGTCCATATCGAGAATGTGCTCGCCGATCATGTCCTCGACGGCCAATCCGGTCAGAGCGCTTACCTTCGGTGAAAGGTAAGTCAGATTTCCATTCGCATCAGATTCCCAAGCCCAATCAGACGCAGACTCGATAAATTGGCGGAAGCGAAAACGCACTTCGTCGGCGTTTCTTTCAATCGCCTCTTTGCTTCGCGTGAGCTCCGTTAGAATCTCGCCATTGCGCGTGTTCGTAAAGTGGCAAACGAGCAGCGCAACCATCATCATGCTGGCGAAAGCCATCAGGGCCGCGTCGCCGGTGACTGTGGTGAAAAACGCGTAGGGCAAGATGGACGTCGCCATGGGAGCCGTCGACCATCTTGGAACGGACGCAATGCCGAGAGACGCGGCAACGCCGCAATAGAGGCACCAGATGGCGACAAGAAGGTGTTGTTCATGGTTGAGAGGGTTCGACAGGCCTATCGCCGCCGCGCTGCAGAGAGCGGCAAGGAATGACAAACCTGCTATGGCGCCGACAAGATTCTGGCGCTTTCTTGCCGCCGAGAACTTTTCAATTCCTATTACCCGCCAATATGCAGCGTACGCCCCATTGATGAGCGCATAAAAGCCAAGAACGAAAAGCCAGAGAGCAGGCGCGTCGCCCGAAAAATAAATCAACAAAAAGAGTGTCGCCGCGGTTGTGGCCGCCAGCGTCCTCGGAAGCTGAAGTTTGAATTCGATCGCCTGACGATGGATCACGGCGTCGCGCGTGTCGGCCGCGTCGGCGAAATTGTCCCCGATTTGTTTAAGGCTAATCGTCATCCGCTTTGGGCTCCGGCGAGGAAATCAGCCGGAGCTTCGGCGCTTAGGGTTAACGCGCCGTTTTAAAGGCGGGGTTTTCTAGCCGTGGCGCGGGTTTGTTTGGACGCTGATAAGAATGGTTACTAATTCACTACCTTTTGCAACCGAGAGGACAGTACGCGCCATGAATACGGTACGCCGAACCAGCCGCCAACGTTAGACGCTGGCGGCGTATAGCGGCTTCAATTCTGGTTTGCTCGCGTCGAACCCAGAAGCGCTGATTTTAGTCAGCGCTGGACGAGGCCCAAGCCTATGCCGCAGCGCCCTGCGGGCCTTCGCCATACTGGTTCGGTCCGTCCGACGCCTTGGTCAGGAAGATCAGAGCAATGACTAAATTCACGAGCGGAATGAACAGCAAGATCGCCCACCAGGCCTCTTTGCCGATATCGTGAAAACGGCGGATGGAGACAGCGACGCTCGGTACGATCAATGCGAGCCAGTAGACCAAGCCCAATATGCCAAGGCCAATGGCGCCGGCGATAAAGTTGACGACAACAGCGCCGACAAAATAGGCAAGCGCCCACCACCAGAATTCGGCGCGTCCGGATCGACCGTCAAACTGGGCGTAATTGTTGAGGACTGTTTTTACCGCTTGCATGACATCCATGTCGCGCTCCCACTTTGTTTGAGGCAAGACTATGAGTGTTCGTCTGCGGGCGCAAATCGGTCCTAACGCACTAAAATCAGGCGATTCGCGGCGCGGGTGACGCCGGTGTAAAGCCAGCGTCGGCTGTGTTCGCGAAACATGTAGCTTTCGTCGAACAGCACCACATCATCCCATTGAGAGCCCTGGGCCTTGTGAACGGTAAGGGCGTAGCCGTAGTCGAATTCGTCGGCGCTTTTGCGTTGGGTCCAGGGGACGCTTTCCGGACCATCAAGGAAAAACGCGCGCGGCACGGAAACGGTCACCGATTTGCCCCCTTCCTCCGGCGTCACCGACATGCGCACGCGCTGGCCGCGGGGGCTCATGCGGCGCGCAACCGTCCACACGCCGCCGTTCAGCAACCCCTTCTTTTTGTTGTTCCGCAGACAAACGAGTTTCTCGCCCGCTTCCGGCGACGGGTCTGAATACCCGTGCAACTCGCGCAAGCGTTCATTGTATCGTTTGCGGGTTTTGTTGGCGCCGACGAGAATCTGATCGGCCGCCATGATCTCATCAGTAGAGATTTCGCGCCGCGAAATAAGCCGGCACTCTTCGGATTGTTCGTCGAATTCTGTTCCTTCGCGGATCGCCATGGAAAGACGGATAATCGGGTTATCAGCCGCCTGACGATGAATCTCCGTCAGCATGAAATCCGGTTCGTATTCGGTGAAAAAACCGCCGCCTTTTACCGGCGGCAATTGCGCTGGATCGCCAAGCACCAACACTGGCTTGCCGAAGGAGAGGAGGTCGCGGCCGAGCTCTTCGTCGACCATCGAACACTCATCAATGATGATGAGATCCGCTTTTGACGCAGGCGCATCGTGTCGAAGTGAAAAGGACGGCTCGCCGTCTTCATCGGCGGCTGACGGGCGATAGATGAGGGCGTGAATGGTCGTCGCGCCGACGCACCCCTTCTGGCGCATGACATGGGCGGCCTTGCCGGTGAACGCAGCGAAAGCGACGTCGCCGCCCGCATTCTCCGCAAAATGGCGGGCGAGGGTGGTTTTCCCCGCACCGGCATAGCCGAACAGGCGAAACACCGGCGTGCTCCCATCGCGCAGCCATCGATCGACCGCCTTTAGCGCTTCATCCTGTTCGGGGGACCATTGCATTTTTTTCTCGCGTCGAAAGAGCGTGTTTATTGCCGGGCGTCGCGGCGATGACCAGTCTTGACGGGTCCATAATCTTGCATGGCGCCTGCGCGACCCTATATACCGTTCGTTCGGTACAATGGAGTCGCTGATGCCCGCAGTCAAAACCTCGCGCGAAGAAGCGGTCGCCGCGATCGCTGAGGCGTTTCGTCAATATGGGTATGACGGCGCAAGTTTGAGCCGCCTTTCGGCGGCGACAGGGCTCGGCCGCTCGAGCCTCTATCACTATTTTCCGAACGGCAAGGAAGACATGGCCGCCGCCGCGGTCACATACATTTCCGCAGAAGCTGCGCGCGCCGTCCTTGAACCTTTGTCCGGCAAGGGCGATCCCGCCGCCCGGGTCAAAGCCGCCGCATCGGGGATTGCGAAGTTTTACGATGGCGGCCGAGCAAACTGTCTCGTCAATTTGTTTTCCATTGGTGACGCGTCGGACGCTGCGCCAGGCGCCGCCAAAGCGATGGCCAGCGCCCTTGAAGCGGCGTTTGAAGCCGCATCCATTGATGCCGGCTTTTCTGTAAAAGAAGCCCGCCTGCGCGCGGAGCAGGCGATTGTCGAAATCGAAGGGGCGCTGGTTGTGTCCCGCGCTGCGGGCAATAACGCGCCATTTCAGCGAGCCCTGGCGCGATTGCCGGGCATTTTGACCGAGAGTTGAGCGCCGGCTCAGGGTCGCAATCCCGTCCTCACACCGTTGTTACCGCCAGAACCCTTGCGGGACCGCTCGCTGCTCCTTATGTACCGAACATTCGGTACATTAAAAAGGAGAGACAGCAATGAATTGGAACCACAATCTGAAGTCCTTCAAGGATGCGGCGCGCATGGTTGCCGCCACATGGATAATCGCCATGGGCGCATTCGCCCTGGCGGCGAGCCAAGCGGTGGCGCAGGACGTTAAAACAGAAGCGGCCGCGCCGACGGCGCAGGTCGCCCATAGCACTATCGAAATCGACGGCGTCGAGATTTTTTATCGGGAGGCGGGCGACCCTGCGCGGCCGACGGTGCTCCTGCTCCACGGCTTTCCGACTTCTTCGCAGATGTTTCGCAACCTCATTCCGGCGCTTAGCGAAGACTACCATGTCCTCGCGCCGGACTATCCCGGTTACGGCGCCTCCGCCATGCCGGCGCCGAATGAATTCGATTATTCCTTCGCGCATTATGCGAACATCATCGAAAAATTCATTGATGCGAAGAATGTCGATCGCTTCGCCGTTTATCTCATGGATTACGGCGCGCCGGTCGGATATCGCGTCTTTGCCGAGAATCCTGAGCGCGTGACCGCCTTTATCATTCAGAACGGCAATGCCTACGAAGAAGGGCTCGAAGCGTTCTGGGATCCGATCAAGGCCTATTGGCGCACAGGCGCCGATAATGAGCGTAACGCGCTGCGCCAGTTCCTCAATGTCGAAGCGACCGAATGGCAATACACCCATGGTCAGCCCAATCCGGCGCTGATCAGCCCGGATACATGGCATACGGATCAATATTTGCTGGACCGGCCGGGAAACAAGGAAATCCAACTCGATCTCTTCTACGATTATCGCACCAATGTTGAGGATTATGCGGACTGGCAGGCGCTCTTTCGCAAACATCAGCCGCCGACGCTGATCGTCTGGGGCAAAAACGACTTTATCTTCCCGGAAGCCGGCGCCCATCCTTACAAGCGCGATCTGAACAACGTCGAGTTCCACCTTCTCGATGGCGGGCACTTTGTTCTGGAAAGCCATGGCGAATTCATCGCGGCGGAGATACTTGAATTTCTGAAACGGGAAGTGCGGTAATTGCGTTGGTTGGGGCTGGCCTACGCCAGCTCCGCCCACACGGGCACATGGTCTGAAGGTTTTTCCTTGCCCCGTTCAGCGCGGTCGACGCCGGCGTCTTTAAAACGGTCCGCGGCTTGCGGGCTCATCAAGAGATGGTCGATGCGGATGCCGTGATCCTTTTCCCAGGCGCCGCGCTGATAATCCCAGAATGTGTAGCGCACGCCGGCCGGGTCCGCCTGGCGCAGGGCGTCGGTAAGGCCGAGATTGACGATCTCACGGTATGCGTCGAGGGTATCCTGGCGATAGAGCGCGTCGCCCCACCAACCGGCCGGATCGTGCACGTCCTCCGCCTGCGGAATAACGTTATAATCTCCGGCGAGCACAAATGCTTCTTCGTCGGCGAGAAGTTTTTCCGCGCGGCGCTTAAGGCGCTTCATCCATTTCAGCTTGTAGTCGTATTTCGGTCCCGGCGCCGGATTGCCATTGGGCAGATAAAGCCCCCCGACGCGGAGAGGCGCGGCGTCATCGGGCATCACCAGCGCTTCGATATAACGGGCCTGTTCGTCGCTCGTGTCGCCGGGCAGGCCGCGCGTCACGTCATCGACAGGATGCCTCGATAACAGCGCGACGCCGTTGTAGGTCTTCTGCCCGTGCACTTCGACATTGTAGCCCTGGTCCTCAAATTCTCCGGCGGGAAACTTTTCGTCGATGCACTTGATCTCCTGCAGCACGGCGACATCGGGCTTCGCCTTATCGAACCACTCCAGAATGCGCGGCAGGCGGGCATTGATGGAATTCACATTAAATGTTGCAATTTTCATGGATGGACTTACCTGCAGGAATTGCCGGTCTTGTACATATAAGCGCATCGCCCTGCAATGAACGCCCGACTAACGCCATTGTTGATAATCGCTCTCTTCGCCGCTGCGTTTTTTCTGATGCGGACGAGTGAGAACAAATACCTTGCCGATGAAGGCCGTCTTGGCGTCCGCGATGACCCGGCGAACGATACGGTGATCTTGTCATGGTCAAGCCCTGTCAGCGCGCCCATGGCTCGCCGATTTGAAGAGGCCTATCGTCAATATGGCGATGACGTATCGACATTTGTGATCGAATTGAATTCGCCGGGCGGCGCGGTCGCCGAGGGCAAGCGCGTTGTTCAATTGCTTGATCGTATGGCCCGCACCCATCAGTTGGAAACGCGGGTCGGCGCCGGCGACGATTGCTTTTCCATGTGCGTGCCGATTTTTCTGACCGGCGAAACGCGGACCGCCGCAGCAAATGCACGTTTTATGTTTCATGAGCCTGCGTCCTTTGACTCGTTTACCGGCGAGCGCGCCGGCGGACCTGCATTTGAGCGCCGCTTTGTCGCGGATCGGTTTTTTGATCGCTATTTCGAGAATTCACCCATGACGCCGGCCTGGCGCGCGCAGTTGGAGCGAGACTGGGTCGGGCGTGATGTCTGGAAATCCGGCGCCGATCTATGGCTCGAAAATTCCGGCGTTTTGACAGCGCTTGCGCCGTAATCAGGGTTCGTTCAAACGGCGTTTAAGACGTTCAACGCTACGCGAACTCCAGTCCACATATACTCTTGCGATGTCGCGGCCGAGATCAAAGGTAAGGTGACGGAAAAAGCCGTCTTCGGGCAGTGCGTCCGGATAGGCCTCGCCGAATTCTTCCCGCCACATTTCTTCAATCGCACAGAGGTTCTCATACCGCGCATCCATGATGGAGCGTAGATCTTCGAGAAAGGCGAGGGCGCTTTTCGGATCGCCGGTTTCGCTCAGGAAATAGATCTGCGCCAGATAATGACGCCGCTCGCCTCCAAAAATCGGTCCTTCGAGCAGCCAGTCGACGAGGGCTTCCTTGCCCTTGCCGGTGCGTTTGTAAACGCGCCGCGGCGGCCCGGCCTTTGAGTCTTGCATTGTGCTTTTCACCAGACCGTCTTCTTCCATCCGGCGCAGGGTTGGATAGATCTGCGGCAATTGAACGGACCAGAAGTGGGAAAAGGCGAGATCAATTTCCTTTTGCAAATCATAGCCGCTCGCCGGTTTCGACAGACATCCAAGAAGTATGTGTTGAAGGCTCATGCGTGTTTTGGGGCCGCTTTCAGCACCCGCCTTTTCCAGATCGCCCCGGCGGGAACGCCAATAAGCGTGGGCAAAATCCAGGGAATAAGTTGCAGCGGCGAGCCGGCGAACAGCGGTTCCGTGAACCGGCTCACGCCGAAAACGAGAAACGCCGTGTGAAAGGCGATGCCGGCGCCGAGCATGCCGTCGAGATGTTCGACGATCCATCTTTGCGGATAGTCGTTTCCTTTGCGCTGATATGAAATTGTTTCAAGAAAGATGAAAAGCCCAAGCGGGCTTAACGCGAAAAGCAAAATGGCGTTGGCCGGGCGAAAGAGTATCGCATAGGTGATGAGGGCGACGCTCGCTGCAATGGAAAGACCCGCGCGCGCATAAGCAAAAACTGCACGCCAGCCAGGGCTCGGTCCGCGAAACCGGATCGCTGATCGCCCTTTTTCCAGAATAACGAAACCGATGATGCTCAAGTAGCCGAGGAAGAACACTGCGGCGACGCGAGCGTCGGAGAGGTCAACATTGTGGTCGCCCGACCACGCATGAGCCAGGACCGCAGATACGCCAAAGGCGGCGGTGGCGACGATCGCCATGCCCGCCCAGTAAAAAAGCCGCCCCGCAGCAACGTGGAATCGACTGCCTTTCTTTGAAAAAATCTGCACCCAGAACAACGCCAACACGGAAAATCCGAAGACGATGTGCAGCGGCAGCGTGATCTGGCGGAAATCATTGAGAGTCTCAATCATCAGTCGCCCCCCGGTAGCTATGTATTCCTTACTATATAAAATATTATATAGTGGTCAAGGGACGGCATTTTTCGCCCTACAGCGGCGGCGACCTCAGGCGTCGGCAATGTGAGAAAGTTGGCCTAAACTGAAAAACTGGTGCCGCAGCCGCAAGCGGCGGTTGCGTTGGGATTCTCGATCTTGAAGGCCGCGCCAATGAGTTCGTCAGAAAAGTCGATCACTGATCCGGCCATGTAATCGACCGATATGGCGTCTACGAGGACGGAATAGCCATCCGCGTCGAGCACAAGATCGTCGTCTTCCCGCGCCGTCACGATATCAAACTTGTATTGAAAGCCCGAACAGCCGCCGCCTTCGACGGAAACGCGCAGCATCGATCCGTCGGGTTCTTTTGAAAGAATCGCGGCGATGCGCTTTGCGGCGCGTTCAGAAACGGAAACAGGGACTTGTTCGGTTACGCTCATGACTGGTCTCAATCTTCGAATGTCCTATTTAAGATGCAATGAACGCAATTTCGACCCGTAGGCGAGCAGAATCGCGTCAATTAACCGTGTCCTTTGGATAACCGCCATGCCCCTCCCGTTTCCCGCCCAGCTAGCGCCATACGCCGCCCGCGCTGAAGAGACCCGCGGACGCCTCTCGCCAGAGGCGGAGAGCGCCCTGCGCACGCCATTCCAGCGCGATCGGGACCGGGTCATTCATGCGGTCGCGTTTCGCCGCCTGAAGCACAAGACCCAGGTTTTCATCTCCCATGAAGGCGATCATTACCGCACCCGGCTCACCCATTCGCTGGAAGTGGCGCAGATTGCCCGGACGCTCGCCCGCGCCTTAAAGCTTGATGAGGACCTCGCCGAGTGCCTGGCGCTCGCTCACGATCTCGGCCATCCGCCGTTCGGGCACACCGGCGAAGACGCCCTGAAAGAATGCATGGCCGGCTTTAACGGCTTTGACCACAATGCCCAGACCTTGCGCATCCTGACCAAGCTCGAACGGCGCCATGCGGAATTCGACGGCCTAAATCTAACCTGGGAAACCCTTGAAGGGGTGGTCAAACACAACGGACCGCTGACCGGCCCATTGGCGGAAAACAAGGAACCGCTGCCGGCGGCGATCACCGAATATGCGGCTGCCCACGATCTCTGGCTCGACAGTTTCCCGTCCCTGGAAGCCCAGGTTGCGGCCATTGCCGACGACATCGCCTACAACAATCATGATGTCGACGATGGATTGCGCGCCGGCCTTTTCACCTTTGAAGAGGCCCGCGCCCAGCCCCTGATCGGGCCGGCGCTTGAAAAAGCGGAAAAGCGCTACCCGGACGCCCCCGCGGATATTCTCATCGCCGAGGCCGTTTCCGATCTGATCGGGACCATGGTCGGCGTTGTGGTCGAAGAAACCCGGGCGCAGCTGGCGGCTTTTTCTCCACAAGACGCGGACGCGGTGCGTCGCCGGGGCGCCAAAACCTGCTCTTTCTCCACAGCGGTTGAGACGGATCTCAAAGGTCTGCGCGCCTTTCTCCATGCCAACATGTACCGCCATGAAAAGGTTAACACGGCGCGCGAGAAAGCGGCTCGGATCGTTAAATCTTTGTTCGAATTGTTCTTTTCCGACCCTGCGACCTTGCCGCCGGAATGGCGCGAGCGCTATGAGAGCAAAGATGCGGACGGGGGCGCCAGGGTGGTTTGCGACTATATCGCCGGCATGACCGATCGATACGCGATGGGCGAATATGGACGCCTCTTTGACGCCGAAATTCCGAGCTAAGCCTCTCGATCTGGCGCGGGCGATGATAAGATAAGGGAATCAGGTTGATTCGACGGCGAAAATTGACGACGAGCAGCAGCAGGAATGCTGACCGTTTTAGACCGACACAAGGGACCAATCCGGTACCGACGAAGAACATGGTGACGACATGACGACGGCTGACGACAACTACGAAGACGAATACTCCGATTACGATGGAATCGACGATGAAGAGGACGAAGGCGGCCTGTCCGGTTTTTCGGTCCTGATGATCGGACTTGTCATGTTCGGCGCGTTCGCCGCGACGACATATGTTTTCTACCAGAAAGGCATCAAGCAGGGCGAACGCCGCGCCGGCATCGAAACCCCGTATGTCGCCGCCGACCCCGAACCGATCAAGATCGAAACCGCGGACGCAGGCGAAGCTGTTGAAGACCGCGAGGTCTATGACGTTTTCGACGGCGAGGATCCGGCGCCGGTCACCGTCATCGATGAAGCGCCGGAAGAACCGGTCGATCGCAACAGCGATGATACGATCGGCGATCTCGCCGCCGGCGTTGCCGATGATGTTGCGGACGATGTTGCGGAGGAAGCGAATGCGCTGGTCGCCAATCTTGAAGAAGAAGATGCGGTCATCCTTGACGCTTTGCCTGAGCCGGAACCGGAGCCGGTGGCCGTAACCCAACCGACGCCGGTGAATGCGACGCCGACTGAAACGCAGCGGCCGACCGCCTCTTCTGGCTCGGCGGTTTCCGGCAGCCATGTGGTGCAGGTCGGCGCGTTTCGATCCAACGATGAAGCATTGGCGATGTGGAGCAGCATGCAGTCGAAACTGGGCTCCGTTATCGGCGACAAGACCTTCCATATTGAAGAAGCCGATCTCGGATCAAAAGGCGTCTATCACCGCCTGCGCATCGGGCCGTTTACATCGTCGGATTCAGCAAGCTCTTACTGCGCTACGCTGAAACAAAACGGCCAGGACTGTCTGACCAAGAAGATCTGATCTAATTCCGCTCATCCCGGCGAAAGCCAGGGATATGCTGGAACGGAGGCCTGGTGCCGTCTGCAATTGTATTCGATACCGAAGGCGCGCGCCTTAGCGCCGAGGAAAAGGCGTTTTTCAAAGACGCCGACCCGTGGGGGTTCATTGTTTTCGCCCGGCATTGTTCGTCGGCTGAGGAACTATCCGCACATTGCAACGAACTGCGCGAGGCGGTCGGCCGCGATGCGCCAATCCTGATCGATCAGGAGGGCGGGCGCGTCGCGCGCATGAAACCGCCGACATTTCCAGGCCATCCGGCGCCGGGCGTGTTTGGAGAACTCTATCGGCTGGATCCGAAGAAGGCGGTGGAAGCATCGCGCCTTAATGGCTGGTTGCTCGGCTGGCTGGTTTCGGCGTGCGGCGTCAACGTCAACTGCATACCAATGCTTGACGTACCGCAGCCTGATGCCGATCCGACCGTGATAGGCGATCGCGCCTATGCAAAGCACCCTGATGTTATCGTCGAACTCGCGCGCGCTGCAGCGGACGGCCTCAAGGCGGGCGGCGCGCTCCCCGTTATCAAGCACTTGCCCGGACATGGCCGCGCCCTATGCGACAGCCATCACGAATTGCCGCGTGTCGATGCGCGAAAAGAAGACCTGAACGCGGTTGATTTCGCGCCGTTCAGATCGATGCGCGACGTGAAAATGGGCATGACCGCCCATGTGGTCTACGAAGCCTATGACGGCGAGCGGCCGGGCACCTTATCGCCGGTTATTGTCGGCGACGTCATCCGCAATGAAATCGGTTTTGACGGATTGCTCTTTACTGACGATCTCAAAATGAAAGCGCTCGGCGGGCCTATGGACGCTCGCGTTGCAGACAGTCTTGCGGCCGGTTGCGATATCGCGCTCGCCTGTAATTTTGACATGGCGCAGAAGGTGGAAGCCATGAAGGGCGTGCGGTCGCTGGAAGGCGAGAGCGCGAAACGAGCGGCGGCGGCGCTTGCGTCATCGCCGGCCGAGGACGGCGATGTCGAGGCCGGATACGGAAAACTGGCGGAACTGCTTAAACCTGTTGCGCCAACATCATAAAAGTCGGGGATAATTTCGAATTAACCGGGCGGAGAATCGCCTGAAAAGTGCTACTAATGGCGGATGGTGAAGAGATCAGGGCGGTTCCAATGAGCGAGCCGCATAATGGTATGGATCGGGCGAACCCGGATAACGGCGACGAGTTTGACGCGCCGGTGCGCGCAGATGCGAGCATCGACGCGCTGATCGTCAACATTGACGGGTACGAAGGGCCCCTCGATGTCCTGCTCGATCTCGCGCGCAGCCAGAAAGTCGATATTCGCCGCATCTCCATGATGGCGCTGGTCGATCAATATCTCGCCTTCGTGGAAGAGGCGAAAAAGCGCGACCTCGAACTTGCCGCCGACTATCTCGTCATGGCGGCCTGGCTTGCCTACCTGAAATCGCGATTGCTCTTGCCGGCGGACGACGCCGATGGCGACGAGCCCACCGCCGATGAAATGGCCGCCCGTCTCGCCTTTCAATTGCAACGGCTTGAAGCCATGCGCAATGCGGTTGAGACCCTGCAGGGACGGTCGCAATTCATGCTCGATTTCTTCCCGCGCGGCATGGCCGAGGGCGTGCGCGTCATTCGCACCGCCGACTGGCAGGACACGCTTCTCGATCTCCTTAAAGCCTATACGACCCAGCGCATTGGCAAACTTGACCGGGATTATCATGTAGATCCGCCGCGGGTTTATACGATCGAGATGGCGCGCTTGCGGCTTGAGCGAATGCTCGGCGCCATCCCTGAATGGACGGAACTGCGCTCGCTTGTTCACGCCGAAGATGTGGACGCGCCAGAGACCTCCAAGATCGCCAGCGCTTTTAACGCCGCTCTTGAATTCGCCAAGGACGGCCGCATCGACATGCGCCAAATCGGAGCGTTTGAACCCATCTATATCAAACAACGGGCTGAGGATGAGGAAAGGAAACCGTCATGACCGACCTTGACGCCGACAGCGGTCGCGATTTCAAAGACCTCGACGCCCACGAAGCGCAGGTTGCTCTGGCCGAGGAGCTCGGCGCGGAAACGGAAGAACAGGAAGCTGTGAGCGACAACGACAAAGGTAAAGAGAGCGAACCGGCTCAAATTGAATGGTCCGAAGAGGACCTTGCCGAACAGTGTCGCATGACCGAGGCGCTGTTGTTCGCCGCCGCCGAACCGCTTGATGAACGCACCATCGCCGCGCGACTGCCGGCGGGCGCGGATATCGCGACGTTAATTAATCGGCTTACGGAAGAATATGAGGGCCGCGGCGTCAATCTCCAGAAGATCGACAAGAAATGGCGCTTCGTTACGGCGAGCGATGTCGCCCATATTCTCGAAATCGAAAAAGTCGCCCCGAGGCGCTTGTCGCGGGCGGCGCTCGAGACCCTTGCGATCATCGCCTATCACCAGCCTTGCACCCGGGCCGACATCGAGGATGTGCGAGGGGTACAGGTGGCCAAAGGCTCTCTCGATCAGCTTCTCGAAATTGGCTGGGTGAAAATGCGCGGCAAACGCAAGGATACGCCGGGCCGTCCGACCCTTTACGGCACGACCGACGAGTTTCTGCAGCATTTTGGCCTCGAGACTGTCACCGACCTGCCGGGCCTTGCAGATCTCAAGGCCGCCGGGCTTCTCGATGCTCGCTTGCCGCCGGGATTTGCCGTGCCTTCACCGGTGGATGGAGAGGACCTGGAAGGGGCCGATGGCGGCGATGAGGCTGAAGAAAGCGAATTTATCCAGGATTTTCATGCGGAAGAAAGCGACGAAAGCGCTGACGCGTAAGGAAGTTTTCACTTCGCGGGCGTTTGCTTAAGCCGGTTCGGACGACTACATTCAGTCCGCGTTACTGATAAAGGCTAAATCCATGGGCGCTATCGGACCCTGGCAGATTGTCATCATCCTTGTTCTTGCGCTTCTGCTATTTGGCGGAGGCGGCAAAATCTCATCGCTGATGGGTGATTTTGCCAAGGGCATCAGGTCCTTCCGCAAGGGCCTTCAGGAAGAAGATGAGAAATCGCTGGAAGAGCGCAGCGACGAGGCTGTGGACATCACCCCGGCAGAAGACAAGGCAAAGGCGGAGTGACCCCGCCGGGGTTTTAAGGACCCCCGACGCGCATGAACCTCGTTCCGCAATTCGGATTTCTCGAACTGATCCTGATCGCCGTCGTGGCGCTGATCGTGGTCGGTCCGCGCGACCTGCCGCGCCTGATGCGTCAGGCCGGCCGCATGGCCGCGAAGGCGCGTTCCATGGCGGCTGAATTCACCGCCGCCTTCGACCAGATGGCCCGCGAAACCGAAATGGAAGAATTGCGCAAAGAGATCGACGCGCTGAAGCGCGACAACGTTGTCGCGAAAGCAAAGAGTGAACTCGAAGATGCGGTGAAGCCGATCGACGAGGAACTGCGCAAGGAAGCGGATGCGGTTGAAGCGGCAGCTGATGCTGACGCCGACAAGGCGGCGGCGAAGTCGTGATCCCTGCGAAGAACGAAAAGCCGACATCCGATGATGAGGAGATAGAGGCCTCAGCGGCGCCGCTGCTCGATCACCTGACCGAGTTGCGTACGCGCCTTATCATTTCGGCAAGCGCTATCGGCGTTGCGTTTGTCGTTTGCTTCATCTTCTCCGTGCCGCTTTATGAGTTTCTGGTCATTCCCTTCAAGAACGCGGTGACAGCCGCAGGTGCGGAGCCGACGCTTTATTTCGCGCCGCTCGAATTCTTCTTCACCCGCGTCAAGCTCGCCATGCTCGCCGGCATAGCGCTCGCTTTTCCGGTTGCGGCCTATCAGCTTTATCAATTTGTTGCGCCCGGTCTTTATCGGCGTGAACGCGCAGCGGCCCTGCCGTTCCTCTTGGCGATGCCGGTTCTTTTCACTGCCGGCGCGGCGCTAGTTTATTACGTGTTGATGCCGTTCGTGATGCAATTTGCGGTCGGCATGGAGCAGGACGCCGGGGAAGGGACGGGCGTCGCCATCGAACTGCTGACGCGGGTCGGCGATTATCTTTCCCTGACGACGACGCTGATCATGGCTTTCGGTTTTGCGTTTCAGTTGCCGGTGTTTCTGACACTGCTTGCCCGCGCAGGGCTGGTCGATGCCGGTTTCTTAAGGCGAAACCGCAAATATGCGATTGTCGGGATCTTCGTGGTCGCCGCTTTCCTGACCCCGCCGGATCCGATTAGCCAGCTTGTCCTCGGGGCTTCGATTATCGCGCTTTACGAAATCTCGGTGCTCTCCGTCGTGATGGCAGGGCGCAAACCGGACGAGACGGAAGAAGCGGCTGCTGGACCGGCGGAATAAACCCCGCTACATCGCGCCCCATGTTTGACATGAAATTCATCCGCGAAACGCCTGACGCGTTTGACGCCGGGCTCGCGCGCCGCGGCCTTGGTCCCCGCGCCGGCGAGATTCTGGCGCTTGATGAAGAGGCGCGCAAATTTACCCACACGCTCAACGAGTTGCAGGCGAGACGCAACGCGGCGTCGAAAGAGATAGGGCAGGCGAAAGCCAAGGGCGACGAGGCGCGCTTCAATGAACTGCGCGCCGAGGTCGACTCCATCAAGCAGCAAATCCCCACAGCGGAGACCGAAAAGGAGCGGGCTCTCGGGCAGATCAATGAGATCCTGTCAGGACTGCCGAACCTGCCGGCCGATGACGTCCCCGATGGCGAAGACGAAGACGCCAATGTCGAAATCCGAAAATGGGGCAAGCCTGCGCAGCTCAACAGCGCGAAAGAGCATTTCGACCTCGGCGAAGCGCTGGGCGAGATGGACTTCGAGACAGCGGTGAAAATGTCGGGCTCGCGCTTTGTCCTGCTGAAGGGTCAGCTTGCGCGCATGGAGCGAGCGCTCGCCTCGTTCATGCTCGACATCCATACAAATGAGTTCGGCTATACGGAATGCCAACCGCCATTGTTGGTGCATGATGAGGCGCTTTACGGCACCGGGCAGTTGCCGAAGTTTGCCGAGGATCAGTTCGTTACAACCCATGGGCTGACGCTCATCCCCACGGCCGAGGTTTCGCTCACCAATATCGTGCGCGAGGAAATTTTGAGCGCAGATGCGCTGCCTTTGCGCTTAACGGCCTGGACCCCATGTTTCCGATCGGAAGCTGGCGCAGCGGGCAAGGACACCCGCGGCATGATCCGCCTGCATCAGTTTTCAAAAGTGGAACTCGTTTCCATCACCACGCCGGATCAGTCGAACGCCGAGCACGAACGCATGACCGAATGCGCCGAGGAGGTTCTGAAACGGCTCGAACTTCCCTATCGCACCATGGTGCTGTCGACCGGTGATATGGGTTTTTCCGCCCGCAAGACCTACGACATAGAGGTCTGGCTTCCCGGTCAGAACCGATATCGCGAAATTTCCTCCTGTTCGAACTGCGGCGACTTCCAGGCCCGGCGCATGAATACGCGTTTCCGTGCTGAGGGCGAAAAACACACAACGTTTGTGAACACCCTCAACGGCTCCGGCCTCGCTGTGGGCCGGACACTTGTCGGCGTGCTGGAAAATTATCAGCAGCCGGATGGTTCAATCGCTGTGCCCGCCGCGTTACAGCCGTATATGAACGGGGCGGAAAAAATTGAGGCTGCTCAATAGCTATGCGTATTCTCTGCACCAACGATGACGGCATTTACGCGCGCGGTTTAAAAGCGCTCGAACAGATTGCGCGAGAACTTTCCGATGATGTCTGGATTGTCGCGCCGCAGGAAGAACAATCGGGCGCAGCGCGCGCGTTAACGCTCGCTCATCCCATTCGTCTGCGCCAGTATGACGAGCGTCGCTTCGCCGTCACCGGCACGCCCTCTGATGCTGTCTTGATGGCGGTCGACAAAATCATGGACGGCAAGCCCGATCTTATTCTTTCCGGCGTCAATAACGGCCAGAACCTTGCCGAAGACGTGACCGTGTCGGGCACAATCGCCGGTGCGTTTCAAGGCATGTCACTGCGCATTCCATCGATTGCCCTGTCTCTTGCACGGCTCGACCGCGCGCGCGCCAAATGGGCGACGCCGGAAACCCATGGGTCCCGTATCGTCAAAACCCTGCTCGATACAGGCTGGCCCGACGACGTCGTGGTCAATGTCAATTTCCCGGACCGCAATCTCGACGATATCGCCGGCGTTGAGGTGACGCGCCAGGGCCATCGCGACGCGGTTCAGCTCTTCGCCGAAGAACGCAAGGATCTGCGCGGCGGGTCCTATTACTGGTACGGCTACTCGGGCGAGCTATCCAATCCACCCCAAGGAACGGACCTTAAAGCCATCTATGAAGGACGAATTTCAATCACGCCGCTGCATCTGGCGTTGACCCACGAAGACGCAATGGCGCCGCTTTCCGCCGCTTTCGAGAAATCCGGTTCCACCTGATTTGCAGTCAGGGCCGATGTAATCTTATTATTAACGGACTATTAACCAAACTTTCCAAGTTTCTACCGCGAATCGCGAATGCGTAGCCCGCGGGAAGGGGGAGTAATGATTGTGATGCGTGTATTGGCGGCAACCGTTTCGATCGCAGCGATTAGCGCCTGCGGTACGCATGAGAGCGTTGCGCCGGTGGCGCATGGAAACGACCCGGCCTCATCATCACGGATCTATAACTCGCCCCAGGACCCGCGCGTCTCGGCGCTCTACAAAGAATCGCCTGCGCCGCAGCGTCCACAGCGCGCGTATTCGGCGCCGGCCAAGGAAGTCGAGCCTGTCACGCTGAAACCGGTCTCTGCAGTTTATCAGTCAGGTCAGGATGGCGCGCGGGTGCAGCCGGCGAACTATCAGCAAACAGATACTGCCGCTGCGAGCGGACGCGTTGTCGAAGTAGGCAAGGGCGATACCGTCTACGCTATCGGCCGTCGCCATAATGTCGATCCGAAAGCGATCATCGCGGAAAACAATCTGCGTGCGCCTTATCATCTTGCGATCGGTCAAAAGATACGATTGCCCGGCGGATCAGCGCCCGCGCGAACCGTAAGGGATACGGTGCAATATCGCGTACAGCCCGGCGACACGCTTTACGCTATCAGCCGCAAGACCGGCGTTTCGGTACCGCTGCTCGCTCAAGCAAATAACTTGCGTCCTCCTTACGCGTTGAGCCCCGGTCAGATCGTGGTTGCGCCGGGCGCCAGTGTTGATGCCGCGACGCCGCGATTGGCGGAGATCAACCCGCAGCCCCAGCCGACATCCGTGCAACCGGCGCCAACCCGGTCGGCGCAATCTCAATCACAGCAACTTGCCGCATCGGCGCCGACATCCGGAACAGCGAACGATACGCAAGACGTCGCTGATCTCGCCCAACAGGTTTCATTCTCACAGCCGCCCAGTAACGATGCATTGTTTGTCTGGCCGGTGCGCGGCGCCATTGTTTCTGAATATGGCGGCGGCGAACTCGGCAAGCGCAACGACGGCATTAACATCGCCGCGCCGGCGGGCACGCCCGTCAGGGCTGCGGCCGACGGCGAAGTCGTTTATCGCGGCTCGGAACTTGAAGGTTTCGGAAATCTGCTGCTGGTCAAGCATGCCGACGGTTTTGTCACCGCCTACGCCCATAACAGCTCCATGGTTGTCAAAAAAGGCGACGTAGTGCGAAAGGGACAAGTCATCGCCAAGGTCGGTCAGACCGGCGCCGTTACATCGCCGCAGCTTCACTTCGAAATTCGCCAGAAACTGAAATCGGTCGATCCGGTGTCGCTTTTGGAAACACAGTAATCGTTTTAGGGGCGGAAGTCGCCAGAATAATAAAGTTGCGTTTGTTGCGTGTTTTTGCGGGCCCTTCGGGGCCCGTTTTCTTTGGCGGTTAGCCAACCTTGCCCGGGCGCGAGGCTATCAGGCGGCGAGCGAGAAACTCTGGCGTCGCGGGCATCAGTCCTTCGGAAATAAACGGCGTTTCGGAAAAGTGCGACAAAGCGAGGTCGGCCTCGAAGGCCGCACAAAGACCGGCGCCGACGCGTTTGGTGGCGTCGAATTTCGTCAGTATGCAGCGGGTTACGCCGATCTCACGAAACGCCATCGCCCATTCGGCATATTCCGCAGCGTCCCCGCTCGCTGGCAGGACGAGGACCGGTTCGGCGCCGGCGGCTTCGCGGTAACTTTTGATCGCCGCCACGTCGCCGCCGTCATAGGGCGAAACCCCAGGCGTATCGAACAGGACGGCGCCGCGCGGGCGTTCGTTGCGCATCACCTGCGCCGCATCAAGCGGCGATTCAAGAATGAAGTAGGCCGCACCCAAGGCTTCTGAATAAGATCGGATCTGGTCGACGGCGCCAGCGCGCCCCACGTCAGCGGTCAACATCAGCGGCGCGCCGCCGTCTTTTGACGCGGCGGCGGCGAGCTTTGCAGCGCAGGAAGTCTTGCCGGCGCCGGTTGGTCCCACCAGCATGATCGGCGTTGTCGGCGCCAAATGCACCGGCGCAAACTGGAATGTTTTTTCAAACGCAGTTTCGAGGCGATAGAGGTCTTCGTTGATTTTCGACTGTCGCGCGCCGTCAACGAGCGCGGCGAGCAATCGATCGCCAACCCCGTGCGGCGCCAATATCTCGGCCATGGATTTGACCGACTTGTCGCTCATGTCGAGTGCGGCGGCCTTGCCGCCGGCGAGGGCGCCGGTTACCCGCGCAAGAGCGTCTTCGGAAAACTGATGTTCGATCGATTCATTAAGGCGCGCGCCCGCCGCCATCTTGAACGGACCCTCGTCGACAGCATCGCGCGCGGCGCCGGCAAATTGGGCTTTCGGCGCCGGCTCGGGCGCCGCCGGCGCGGGCTTATCCGAGGCCGTGACTTCCACGTCGCCGCTCGGCAATTCGCGCACGGCGACTACCGTCGCCTTTTTTCCAAGCGCGCGCCGTGCTTTTGCTTTGCCTGCCTCAAGATTTGAGGCGATGAACTTCATCATGGAATTAAGCCGCCAAAAAAGACCAAACCCAACACCTTGGGCCCAGTATGGGGGTGAAATTCGTTTTGGGAAAGGACCAGCGCCAGCGGCCCGACGCGCGATTTAACCGACCCGGCGATGGCGTGCATGATTTCCGGGGGCGGCGGCCCCGCGGCTCTGCTTCGCGGTCGCACAAGCTTAGCGCAGCCAAAGAAAAACCCGCGTTGACCGCGGGTCTTCAAACGAGTGAAGAAGTTAAGGAGGGATTACCGATATTGCTGAACGCGGGTCGCGCGCAGTCCGGGCAGTCCATGCTGATCAATGGCTTTTTGCCAGGACAGAAACTCTTCAACCGTCAGTGTGTAGCGCTCGCAGGCCTCTTCGAGCGTCAGAAGACCGCCGCGTACGGCTGCGACGACTTCCGCCTTGCGACGGATAACCCACCGCTTCGTTGTTGGCGGCGGCAAGTCTTTTAGTGTGAGCGGAGTGCCGTCAGGTCCGATAACATACGGATCTTTTTTGAGCGGCGTCGCTGCATGGTTTACAACAGCAGTCATGCGGAACAAATCCCCTGGAAACGCAACTAATCCTGAGGACGACACTACGCCTGCTGCTTTAAAGAACGCCTAAGCGTCAAGGTAAAAGCTTCGCTAAGTGGTTGATTATTAGTGAATTTCCGGGGCTCTTAAAACTGTTTCATAAGAGCACAAATCGTCGTTTTTTTTACGGTTTGGACGCAAGCGTGAACGTATGGTTACTCCGGATATATGGGCTGCGGCGTTTCAAACATTGAGGATTCATGGGCAATTTCGGCTGATGGATGTTGTTGACGCGTTTTGCGCAACGTCCTTCAGTCGTCCCGAATAGGGATTGGCGAGATTGCGTTTGCGGCTGCAAGAGTTAACAATAAAATTGAAGCGATATTTTATTTTTGCGAATCTGTATTTGTGAATATCACTTTTCCGACCTGTTATTCCAATAAAGTTTCAGCCTCTAGTGTATTTTAGTGTGACGATATTGGCAATATTAGGGTCAATTGTTTGGGAAGAATGCGCTGAAAATAAGAGCAACATTGTCGGCGCCGAACCGTCAGGATGTTCGTTTGCGTTAAGGGGCTTATCGACAAAGCCAATGGGATAACCAGGAACAGCTCGACCCCTGCCATGCATGCGACGGCCTCATAAAGTCGTCCCGAGAGGGAGAAACATCAATAATGGCGAGGTTTTATAGGCGTTTAGCAGGACCGAATGGTATTTGAGGAATTGCTCCAGGCGCGGGGGACGCGATGCGGCGGTCCCTGTTGAACTTTATTTAATAATTGCATTAAGGGACTTGTCATCGGAATCCCGATATCAGACTGTCGTTTCGTTGCAACATTCGACCGTTATTGCCGTTTACGGCCGGTCCGCGTGTCGCGGCATCTTGCTTTTAGGGGGGCGCTCATGCATCTCGCGCTCGCCCGATTACGGGGAAGTTAGTTCGAACTCGGAGTGTTCGCAGATATGAAATACATCGCAATTCTCGCCGGCCTCGCGCTTGTCGCCGGTTGCGCCACCACAGAAGAAGTCGCCGTTGATACGACCGAACCGGTCGTAAAAAAAGTCGGCTACGAGCCCGGCAGCCAGCAGGACCTGGAAGCCAATGCGGGCCATCGCGTCTTTTTCGCGTATGATCAATACAATCTCAGTTCCCAGGCCCAAGCGACGTTGCGTCAGCAGGCCGAGTGGCTGATTTCAAACCCGGCCGTGACCGTGCAGCTCGCCGGCAACGCCGACGAACGCGGCACGCGCGAGTACAACCTCGCCCTCGGCGCTCGCCGAGCAGAGGCCACAAAGGCCTATCTTGTCAGCCTCGGCGTTTCCGCAGACCGCCTGAAAGCGGTTTCACACGGCAAAGAACGCCCGATTGCGCAAGGCTCCAATGAGAGCGCCTGGGCTCAGAACCGGAATTCCACGACGACTGTCTCGTCTGCCGCCGGTTAGACCGCCTGACACAAAGTCTTAACGAAAGCGCGCCCGCCATCGGGCGCGCTTTTTTGTGATTTGCTGTGACAGTGCATGCTCTCGATTTCGCAGGCCGCCCCCGGTATCGTCGCGCGGATTTGCAAGCCCTTTGAGAAAGAACACAAGCGATGGCAGGCGAGCCAAGAGAGAGAACCGCTGAAGAACGCGAACGAGCCCTTGAGGCGGTCAAGGAATTAATCCGTTGGATCGGCGACGATCCGGGTCGCGAAGGCCTCAGTGACACCCCGCGACGGGTGGTTGATGCGTACCTCGAATATTTCGAAGGCTACGAACAGTGTCCGGAAACATTTCTCAAGCGAACATTTGAGCAGGTGGGCGGTTATGATGAAATCGTTTTGCTCAAGGACATTCCGTTTCACTCGCACTGCGAACATCACATGGCGCCGATCTCAGGCAAGGCGCATGTGGCCTATCTGCCGACGGACAAAGTCGTCGGGATTTCGAAACTGGCGCGGGTCGTCAAGTCCTACGCCAAGCGCTTGCAAGTCCAGGAGCGCCTGACGGCGGAAATCGCCGATTGCATCCAAAAGGTGCTTGAGCCCCAGGGCGTCGCAGTTGTTATCGAGGCGACCCATGCCTGCATGACGGCGCGCGGCGTTGAAACGCCAGGGGTGTCAATGACCACCAGCCGCATGATGGGCGTATTCCGCGACGATGAAAAAGCCCGCCAGGAAGTCATCCGTCTAATCGGATTGATCTAGCACCGGCGGCGGAACGGCGCCGTCTCATTATCCCGTGGTCAAAGCTGACTTTTAGCGCGTTTTCCCCATATGCCGGAATGGGTTGTGCGCCCAGAATTGGGCGGGCGCTTTCGCTTTCTGCGTCATCGGCCTAAAAGGCGGGCGCAACTGCTGCGCTGCGAGCGCGGCGCGAGATGTAACGGCAGGGAACCGCTCATGGCTTATGATTGTATTTTGACGGAAACGGACGGCGCTGTGGGCGTGATCACGCTGAACCGTCCGGACGCGCTCAATGCGTTCAACAATCAATTGATGGATGAAGTAACCGACGCCGTAAAAAAGTTCGACGATGACGATGCGATCGGGTGTCTTGTCGTTACCGGGTCAGAAAAGGCGTTTGCAGCTGGCGCCGATATCAAGGAAATCGCCGGCAATAATTATGTCGACGCCCTGCGCAAGGAGGTCGTTACCGACAATTGGGAAGAAACCACCCGCGCGCGCAAACCGGTTATCGCGGCGGTCGCAGGCTATGCCCTTGGCGGCGGATGCGAGCTGGCGTTGATGTGCGATTTCATTATCGCCGCCGATAATGCGAAATTCGGCCAGCCGGAAATATCCATTGGCGCCATCCCGGGGGCCGGCGGCACGCAGCGGCTGGCGCGCTTCATCGGCAAATCGAAGGCCATGGAAATGTGCCTGACGGGCCGCATGATGGATGCGGAGGAAGCTGAACGCTGCGGTCTCGTCAGCCGAATTGTGCCCAAGGGTGAACTGCGTGCGGAAGCCATTCGCGTCGCCAAGCAAATCGCAGGTTTCTCGCGCCCGATCGTTCAACTGGCGAAGGAATCCGTTAACCGCGCTTTTGAAACGACGTTGTCTGAAGGGGTGCGTTTCGAGCGCCGTCTGTTTCATTCGATCTTCGCCTTCGAAGACCAGAAAGAAGGCATGGCCGCGTTTGTTGAGAAGCGAAAACCCGCGTTTAAACACAAGTAATCACGCGGACCAGCGGGCGCATGGAAAATCTCGTCTTTGCATTTGCGATCATCGGCGTCCTTGGCGTCGGCGCGCAGTGGGTGGCCTGGCGCACCAACACGCCCGCGATTGTCTTGATGGCTATCGCCGGCGTCATCGCCGGTCCGGTGCTTGGCATTTTCACGCCCGCCGATGCGCCGGCGAATCTCCCTCCCATGGAAGCGCTCTTTGGCGAGTTTTACCGGCCGATCATCGCAGTCGCCGTGGCGGTCATTCTTTTCGAGGGCGGGCTTCAGCTTAACTTCGCCGAGATACGCGGTCTGCAGCAAGGCGTTCAGCGACTTGTCGTTCCGGGCGTGCCGATTGCGTGGGGGCTTGGCGCATGCGCTGCGCATTATCTCGCCGGGCTTACATGGCCGACGGCGTTGCTCTTTGGCGGCATCATGGTGGTCACAGGGCCAACGGTGATCATTCCGCTGTTGCGCCAATCGAAACTCAATCCGCGACCGGCGACGCTTTTGAAATGGGAAGGCATTGTCAATGATCCCGTAGGGGCGCTGTTGGCGGTGCTGGTTTTTGAATTTCTCGCCTATGGCGGCGAGCACGGAACGCTCACGGAAATTATCTGGTCGATCCTGCTTGCCTCGATTCTCGCTGGCGCGCTCGGTTACGCCATCGGCCGCTTCGCAGCGTCGTCCTTTCGGCGCGGCTGGGTGCCGGAATATCTAAAGCCGCCGGTCCTGCTGACGTTGGTGCTTGTCTGTTTTGAGTTGGCTAACTTGCTGCAGCACGAAGCCGGCCTGCTCGCGGTCACGGCCATGGGCGTCACTATGGCCAACTCGAAAATCGCCAGCATCAACGAATTGCGCCTGTTCAAGGAAAATATCGCGGTTCTCCTCGTATCGGGGGTTTTCATTATCCTCACCGCGAACCTCACCTATGACACGATCCTGGCGCTTGGCTGGTCGGATCTTTTGTTCATCCTGGCGATGTTGTTCGTCGTCCGCCCCCTTACCGTGTTTGCCTCGACCATCGGCGCCGGATTGCCGATCAAGGAGCGGCTGCTGGTGGGATGGGTGGCGCCGCGCGGCATTGTGGCGGTAGCGGTGTCAAGTTTCTTCGGCGTGGCGCTGGTCGAGGTCGGATATGCCGACGGCGCCAAACTGATCCCGCTCGCTTTCGCCATGGTGTTCGCAACCGTTATCGCCCATGGCTTCACCATCGGTCCCCTGGCGAAGGCGTTGGGACTGGCGGCTCGCGAGCGGCCGGGCGTTCTCATCGCCGGGGCTTCACCCTGGTCGATCGCGCTGGCGGCAAAGCTCAAGGAAATGGAAATTCCGGTCATGGTCGCCGATGCGAGCTGGCGGCGGTTAAAGCCCGCGCGCCTTGCTGACGTGCCCACCTATTACGGGGAAATCCTGTCGGAAGTCACCGAGCACCACCTTGATCTCAATCGCTTCGGTTATCTTCTCGCCGTTAGCGGCAATGAAGCGCACAATGCTCTTGTCTCGACCGACCTTGCGCCGGAGCTCGGGCGCGCCGCCATTTACCAGGTGAATGCACGTGGCAAGGATGAAGACGACCGCCAGGCGCTTTCCTACACCTTGCAGGGACGCACATTTCTTCATTCCGGCGCGCCGCTCGATGAATTGTTAAAGCGCCACTATTCGGGATGGATTTATCAAAAGACGCGCCTGTCGGAAGAATACCCGCCGGAGCAATACAAAAAGGACGTCGATAAAGACTTTGAGCTTGTGCTCATTGTCCGCAAAGGCGTGCTTTCATTTGCCTCTCGCGAGGCGCCTCTGACGCCGGAAATCGGCGACACCGTTCTCGCTTATGTCCCGAAACCTGAGGAAACGCCGAAGCCGCCGCGTGAAAAAAACGGCTCTGCAAACCCGCCCGATTCAGCGGAAAGCGACTAAGCGTCCGGCCTGATTGCGCCCGGTCGTAAACAATACCTTAACAACGGCGCGACGATTCTTAGCTTAACGGCCCATTAGCGCTTGAAAGGCTAGTTTTTCCGGGAGGAATAGCCATGCACGCGCTGCAATCGTTCAGACTTTCGGAAAGCTCGCTGCTTGCCGATTATGCGTCGCTGATGAGCGAGCAAATGCTTCGCCGTCGCGCCGATCTCGAAATCCGTTCCGCGCGCGCAGCGGCTGAAAACGCCATCAAGGCCCGGTCGGAATTCCTCGCCAACATGAACCACGAGTTACGCACGCCGTTGAACGCCATAATCGGTTTTTCGACAATGCTGCGCGGTGACGAGTTCGAATTGGACCCGGCGCGGATTCCTGAATACGCCGATTACATTTTGCAGTCGGCTGATCTCTTGCTCGGCCATATCAACACAATTCTCGAGGTCGCCGCTATCGAAAGCGGCGGCGTTGAACTTTCGGTCCAGGCGCTCGATTTAAATGCAATGTTGAGCGCCGCCATTGAGCGCGTGCAAATCCGGAAAGATGCAGCGGGCGTTGATATTGCGCGGCGCAATGACAAGGAAGAAATCGTCGCCTGGGGTGATGAAGCGCGCGTCGCTCAATCCATCGATCACGTTTTGCAATGCGCGGTGAAAGCCTGCGGTCCCGAAAAACGCGTTCTTGTCCGCGCCGCTTATGACGAAAGGGGACGCCCGGAAATCGCCGTCCGCGACGAAGGCGCCGGCATGAGCGAAGCCGAAATCAAGGAAGCGCTGAGCGCGTTCTCGGAAGTTCATCGGGGACTTGATCGCGCATTTTCCGGTCCCGGCGTCGGCTACGCCATCGCCAAAACCTTTGCCGAAATGCAGGGCGGTCAGTTTTTTATCAAGAGTCGCAAGGGAAGGGGAACCCTCGTTCGTCTCGCTTTTCCCGAACCGCCGGCGGACGATATCGCCCTAGTCGATTCAGCGCCCCACCCATCTGATGCTGTCGCCATGGAGGAAAGCCATGCAGCCTAACGCAGCGAGAAAATCGCCCATTGTCCGCAAGGGCTCGGCTGCGCCCACCGCAGAAGCTTATGACACCGCGTTTCAGGAAAAACCGCGGGTTGGTTCCGTCGTTTCTGTCACCGGCTCACACGCGCTGGTTCTGCTTGAGCCGGACCGACCGGACGAAGAGCGGAACTTCAAGCCGCAGCTCGGCGCCATCATGTCTATCGACGCCGGCCATGCTGTGGTGTTGGGACTCGTTTCGGCCATGAGCGTGCCGGCGCCGTCTCATGACAGCGCCGTGCAGACAATTCGCATTGTCGAGATGGAATTGATCGGCGAGTTCACCAAGCCGACGGTCAATGCGCCGGCGCGGTTTAAACGCGGCGTTTCTTCGTTTCCGACGCTCGGCGACGGCGTTCATGTGGCGACGCGGGACGAACTGACCGCGCTGTTCGCCATTAACGGCGCTTCAAGCGTGCGCATCGGCGTGGTCAAGCAAGACTCGCAAATTCCCGCGACGGTCAATGTAGACGAATTATTCTCCCGCCACTGCGCCGTGCTCGGCACAACAGGCGCCGGCAAATCCTGCGCGCTTGCGTTGTTGTTGAATCAGGTGCTCGAACGTTTTCCGCACGGGCATATTGTCATTCTCGATCCTCATAACGAGTACTCGCACAGTTTTGGCGATGGGGCGGTGATATTCGACCCAACCACGCTGACACTGCCTTATTGGATGCTCACCTTCGATGAACTTGTCGAAGTGCTTTACCCGGGAAAAGAAGGGTATACGGAAGAGATCGAAATTCTGGCCGATCTCGTGCCTGCGGCGAAAAAACAGAACATGTCCGGCGTATCACGGGCGCAATCGCGCCTGCGAGCAGACATGACCGCCATTACCGTCGACACGCCGACGCCATATCGCGTGTCGGAACTCCTGGGCCTCATCGACAAGGCGCTTGGCGGGCTCGGCTCAACGCGCAACACCGGCCCCTACAAGCGTTTGCGCAGTCGCCTCTCAACCATCAGCCAGGACGCCCGCTACGCCTTCATGTTCGGCGGATTGACGGTACAGGACAACCTCACAGACTTCCTGAGCCAGATTTTCCGCATTCCTGTAGACGGCCGGCCGGTGTCGGTTATCGAACTTGGGGGTCTGCCAAGCGAAGTGGTGCAGGTCGTCGTTTCGGTGATCACCCGTCTTGCGCTGGAGTTTGGATTATGGAGCAACGGGGCTGCGCCCATCGCCCTTGTATGCGAAGACGCGCACCGTTACGCCCCGGCCGATCCCAATGAAGGGTTCGGGCCGACGCGTCGTTCTTTCATTCGCCTCGCCAAGGAGGGCCGGAAGGTCGGCGTCTCGCTCTGGGTCGCCTCACAGCGCCCAACCGAACTCGATCCGACCGTGCTCTCCCAGTGCAATACAATTTTCGCCATGCGGCTCGCCAATCAGGCGGACCAGGAAGCCCTGCGCGCTGCGGTGCCAGATGCCTCGACAAGTCTCCTCTCGTGTCTGCCGTCGCTGGGGCTGGGTGAAGCCATCGCCATCGGCGAGGGTGTGCCCATGCCGACCCGTATTCGCTTCGACGCCTTGCCGAAAGAAGCCGTGCCGCGAAGCCTGACGGCGAGTTTTTCCGATGGCTGGTCCGTGGAACTTGAAGACAACGGCTTCATTGACCGCATTGTCGAACAGTGGCGTGCGCAGAAGATGCTGTTGCCGGAACTTGAGTAGTAAGTAGGCGGAAACGCCACTCGATACTTACTATTCACTCTTCCATTTTCGCCCGCCATCGTGGATGTTGTCCGCGATGGAGGCGTTTATGAAATTACCTGTTTTTTTCCTTGCTCTGTTCGGCTTTTGTGCAGCCTACGCCGCCGATGGGCCGGTAGCTATCGTCATTCATGGGGGCGCCGGGGCGCTGGAGCGCGGCAGATACACCGCAGAGGAAGAGGCGGCGATGAAGGCGGCGCTCACGGAAGCGCTCGACGCCGGCTATGGTGTGCTTGAAAGCGGCGGGTCGGCGTTGGACGCCGTTGCCGCGGCAGTCGTATCCCTCGAGGACGCGCCCCAGTTTAACGCCGGCAAAGGCGCGGTTTTCACACGCGACGGCCGCAATGAGCTCGATGCGTCTATCATGGACGGCGCCACGAAAAACGCCGGGGCGGTGGCTGGCGTCACAAAGGTGAAAAACCCGATCAAGCTGGCCCGGGCAGTGATGGAAAACTCCCGTCATGTCATGTTCGCCCGCGATGGCGCGGAAGCATTCGCAGAGGAGCAGGGGCTCGATCTCGTTGAGCCTCAGTACTTTTATACCGAACGTCGCTGGAAAGCGCTGCAGAAAGCGTTGGAAAAAGAAAAGAACAGCGATGAGAAAAAGAAAAGCGCTCTGCCGGTCGACACGAAGTTCGGCACGGTCGGCGCCGTCGCGCTCGACAAGGACGGCAATCTCGCGGCCGGAACCTCCACCGGCGGCATGACGTTAAAACGCTGGGGACGGGTCGGTGATTCGCCCATTATCGGAGCAGGAACCTATGCGGACAATCAATCCTGCGCCGTGTCCTCTACTGGCGAAGGCGAGTTTTTCATTCGTCTGACCCTGGCGAGGGACATTTGCGCCCAGGTGGAATACGGCGGCAAATCGGTCGCCGAGGCGACGCAGGACATGATTCATACGCGTCTGACGAACATGCAGGCCGAAGGGGGCGTGATTGTCCTAGGTCCCGATGGCGAATACGCTATGGCGTTTAATTCCAAAGGCATGTTCCGCGGCGTCAAAACGTCAGCAGAGCAGCGCGTTGCAATTTACGGAGATGAATAATTATGCCCAGCTTCGCCGCCGGCGTCGTCAAATTTCAAAAGGAGGTTTTTCCTAAGAAAAAGGCGCTGTTTGAAGTCTTGAGCGAAGGGCAGTCGCCGGAAGCGTTGTTCATCACTTGCTCGGACAGTCGCATTGAAACGGCGATGATTACGCAAACGGAGCCGGGCGACATTTTTGTCGTGCGCAACGCGGGAAACATCGTTCCGCCCTACGAATCAAATGTGGGCGGCGTGACAGCGTCCATTGAATACGCCGTCGAGGTGTTGAGTGTCGGGCACATTGTTGTTTGCGGACACAGCGACTGCGGCGCCATGAAAGGGGTGCAGGACCCAAGCGCTGTTTCCCATCTGCCGCATGTGGCCCAATGGCTCTCATTCAGCGCCGAGGCTGTTGCACGCGTTGATCGCAAGCATCCCGAGCTTACCGGCGATGCACGGACAAAGCGGGTTACGAAGGAAAACGTCGTCCTGCAGCTTGAAAATCTTGCGCGCCATCCGGCGGTCAGTCGGCGCCTTGAAGAAGGATCAATAAAAATCCACGGCTGGGTCTACGACATAAAGTCGGGCAATATTTACATTTTTGACGACGCCAAAAACGATTTTGTTCCAATTGCAGAGAAATACGCCGAACGGTTCGCTGCGGCCGCCGAAGAAATGAGCGGAGGCGATTAAAAGCGATCGGGTCGCAGAACCTCAACATCGCTGATGCTTAAGACGCCGATCTGATCTTCAATCAGCTGATGCAACGCCTCGAGTGCTTGTTCGATTTTGGTCTCATCGCCGATCGCAATCACCACCGTCATCTCTTCAGCCGTTGAAAGATCGCCGCGCCGCCAGCGGCGCCCGCCGCCAAATCCCGCCATGGCGCTCAGAATGGTGTAGCCCGTCAGCCCGGCGTCTTCGAGGATTTCGCGCGCACGCGACAGCGCCATACGTTCGATGATCAGTTCCAGCCGCTTTTTTCGATGCATGATGTCGCCTCACCCGCTGATCAGTTGCGCCAGGAAAATGTATATGGGAATGCCGACCGTCAGATTGAATGGGAATGTCACGCCCAATGACAATGTGAGATAAATCGATGGCTTGGCGGCGGGCAGGGCGAGCCGCATGGCCGCCGGCACGGCGATGTAAGATGCTGAGGCGGCAAGCGTTATGAACAACGCCGCGTCGCCCGGGGGAAGCCCAAGCAAGGCGCAGATAAGGGTCGCGATGGCGGCGGAGACAAGCGGCATGTAAATGCCGAACAAGATTGCCGCCGCCTGTAACAGTCGCCACCCGTTGCGCAGGCCCCGTCCTGCCGAAAGCCCCATGTCCAGAAGAAAAAGGCACAACACGCCCTGCAGCGGCGTGATGAAGACGCCCTCAACTTGCGCCTTGCCGGGCGCCCCCGTGACCCATCCGATAATCAAAGCGCCGACGAGAACGACGACAGAAGCGTTCAAGGCGACCTCGCGCAGAAGACCTGTCGGCGCAGTCTTTTTTGAAGTTGAAGCGGCGCGTCCGGCGAGAAACAGCGCCGTCACGATCGCAGGTGTTTCCATCAACGCCGCAACCGCGACAAGATAGCCGCCGCTCGCAAGACCAGACAGTTCAACCGCCTGGGTCGCCGCAACGAATGTGACGATGGATATGGATCCATAATGCGCGGCCACAGCGGCGGCGTCGGTCACCGGCAGTTTTGTGGTGAAACGCAAAAGAAAATACGCAACGGCCGGCAATGCGAAAGACAAAAGCACGCCGCTGGCCATAACGGCGATCACAGTTGCGGTAAGTCCGCTGGCGGCCATCTCAAAGCCGCCCTTAAGGCCGATCGCCATCATCAGGTAGATGGCGAGCCCCTTTGACACCGCTTCAGGGATTGTGATGTCCGATTTCGCCAGCCCAGCGGCCAGTCCGAGCACAAAGAAAAGAACTACCGGCGAAAGAATGGTGGCGAGGGCCAAATCGAACATTGCTTTCGCTTATTCCTCAGCGGCTGTTGAATAGGCGTTTAGGGCAATCCGGCATGATCTCAAAGAGATTCGATTGGGCGCCAACTCCGTTTAACGAGGGTCCGCCGTCGCTTCCCTGAATAGGCGCTCGACATCTTCCGCATGAAACAGCGTTGTCCCTGGCGTCATGCGGGTGGCGGCGGCCGCCGCTGCGCCGCGCCAGAGGCAGTCGAGATCCTCCTGGCCGTCCAGCATCGCGGCGACGACGGCGGCGACGAAGGAATCGCCGGCGCCGACGGCGCTTTCGGCTTTTACTTTGATGACCGGCGTGCGCACGACGCTCTCTGGCGACACCATAACCGTACCGTCGCCCCCTTGGGTTACCGCGACCCGTTCCGCGCCGCCAGCCTTAACAATGCTCTGGGCGAATGCGATCACTTCTTCCGGCCACTGAAGTTCCCGTCCTGAAAGGTCAGGATATTCAAACTTGTTGAGGCGCAGGAAATAAATTCCCTCGTCGAGCGCCGCGCGAACGCCATGAATCGAATCAAGAACGAACCGCGCATCATGCTCTTTCGTTACCCGTGCGGCGCGGGCCCAGAAGTCGTCTGGCTTGCCGGCGGGGAGGGAACCGGAACCGACGACATAATCGCCGGCCTGCACTTCTTCCTTGAGCGCTGTCATGAAGGCGTTGATTTCGCGTTCGGTCATTTCGGCGCCAGGCAGATTGAAGCGAAACTCCTGATCGTCCTTGAGATTGTGGACATGGAATGCGATCCGAGTTTCGCCGTTTACCGGCACTGACCGGATCGGCACCAGTTCTTCTCCAAGCAGGCCTTTGACCGCGTCGCCATAGAGCCCGCCGGCGGTGAGAATGGCCAGCGTGTCGGCGCCAAGGCGGTTTGCTGCGCGCGCTACATTGACGCCGCCGCCGCCGGGATGGGACTTGGCGTTGTGACAACGAAGCTTGCGATTCGGCTCAACAAAATCGGCGTCAACCGCGAAGTCGTAAGTGGGGTTAGGCGTGAGCGTGATGATCCGGGGCATGGGAAACGGGTTTGGGGGTTAAAGTCCGGGGACGGTGCATTGCTTATGTACCACTAATTCGGCGTCCCCAAAACCTGAGCCCTAAATGAGCCCCAGAGACTTAAAACTGGCGTCGCGTTTGTGACCGATGATCAAGTGATCATGGACGCGTATGTTGAGGGCTGCGGCCGCTTTGACGATCTGATTGGTCATGTCGATGTCGGCCTTGGAGGGTGTCGGATCTCCGGAAGGGTGGTTGTGAACGAGAATGATTGCAGAGGCGCCAAGTTCAAGGGCGCGCTTGACGACTTCTCGTGGATAAACCGGCGTGTGATCAACCGTGCCGCGCTGCTGCACTTCATCGGCAATCAAGATATTCTTCTTATCAAGAAAGAGAATGCGAAACAGCTCAGTCTTTTCGTCGGCCATAGCGGCGCGGCAATATGAAAGCAGCGCGTTCCAAGAAGAGATCACCGGGCGCTCAAGAATGCGCGCCTGGGAAAATTTGAGCGACGCCGCCTGAACGATGCGGAACTCCGCCGCCACCGCCTCCGATACGCCTTTAACCTCCATCAACCGATCGATCGGCGCAGAGAGCGCCTCGGCGAAGCCGCCGAACGTCGCGATGATTTCTTTGGCCAGTGGTTTGACGTCCCGTCGCGGAATGGCGCGGAACAGGATCATCTCCATCAACTCGTAATCTTGAACGCCGTCTAAGCCGGCTTTCATGAACCGTTCGCGCAGCCGCGCGCGATGCCCGGCGGCGTGGTTCGCCGATTGCTTTTCAACGCTGGAGGAGTTCATGTTCGCCCCCTCGGTTTGCGTCTACCTCCCCCTTGAGGGGAGGTCGAAACTGCGCAGCAGTTTCGGGAGGGGGTGAAGCGGTAGCGCTCAATATTCAAGAGGGGAGAATTGAAAGACCAATGCCCCCCACCCGAAATTCGTTTCCCGAATTTCGACCTCCCCTCAAGGGGGAGGTGGGGCTGGACGCTAAACTCCATAGGGAGGTTTATTCAGCCCCTTCGGGCTCTCTGTAAAAATCTCAACTCCGTCCTTGGTGACGCCGACGGAGTGCTCAAACTGCGCTGAAAGCGATTTGTCGCGGGCGACGGCGGTCCAGCCGTCTTTGAGAAGTTTGATGTCCGGCTTGCCTTCGTTGATCATGGGCTCGACGGTGAAAAACATGCCGGGTTCAAGAACCGTATCCGGCGCGCGATGAACGGCGCCGAAGCGATCTTTGTATTCTGCATAATGCACAACATTCGGCGCGTCATGGAACACTTGTCCCAGACCATGGCCGCAGAAATCGCGCACCACGGAAAAACCGTTCGCCTCGGCGAGGGTCTGGATCGCCTGGCCGATATCGCGGAGCGTTGCGCCGGGCTTGATCGCGCCGATCCCCGCCATCATGGCGTCATAGGTCGTGTCCACAAGGCGGCGCGCTTTCACCTTCGGCTCGCCGGCGCAAAACATCCGGCTCGTATCGCCGTGCCAGCCATCGACGATCACCGTCACGTCGATATTCAGGATGTCGCCTTTCTTGAGCGCTTTCGGACCCGGGATGCCGTGACAAATGACATGGTTGAGAGAGATGCAGCTTGCATGGCGATAGCCGCGATAGCCGATGGTCGCTGACAGGGCGTTATGATCGAAAACGAATGCGCGGATCAGATCGTCAAGCGCCGCCGTCGTGACCCCCGGCGCCACGTGGTCGGCGATCATGTCGAGGCATTCCGCCGCGAGCCGTCCCGCCTTGCGCATGCCGTCGAACGCCTCGGGCGGGTGGCGCCTGATGGCGCCGGTCCGAACTGGCGCATTCTCGTCGAGAACCATATCCGTCATGACGTCAGGTCGATCTCCAGGGGCCGTCGCAGCACTACCTCAGCGGTGGTCACTTCGCAATCATAGGCGAGGAGTTCAACCCCCGCGGCGGCGTCCTCCCCAAGGGCGGCGGCGTAAGCGGGGTCGAGGTCGGCGGCGGGGCGAAACCGGCGGCAATCGCTGCGCTGGACGATGAACGCCATAACGGCGCGGGCGCCGGCCTCTTTCATGGCCATCAGTTCGCGCAAATGCTTTGCGCCCCGGGCCGTTACGGAATCCGGGAATTCTGCGAGCGCCGGCAACCGGGAAAGATGCACATTCTTGACCTCCACATAGCAGGCGCCTTTTCGAGGATCGTCGAGGAGGAAATCGATACGGCTTTTGTCCCCGTATTTTACCTCCCGGCGGACCTCCGCGTAGCCGGCGAGTTCGGGGATTGCGCCGTCTTCAAGGGCCTCGGCGACAATGCGGTTAGGATTGGCCGTATTGATCGGAATGAGAACGCCGTCGACTTCGGTCAGTTGCCAGGAATAGGGGAGCTTGCGTTTGCCGTCGTCGTGCTTGCTGACCCAGGCCCGGGCGCCCGGAACGGCGACCCCGAGCATGGAGCCCGGGTTGGCGCAGTGCGCGGTGATCTCCTCGCCGGTATCAAGGACGATGTCGGCAAGGAAGCGTTTATATCGTTTTACAAGCCGGCCGCTTAGGAGCGGGTTTGGAAATCGCATTTAAAAAAAGCGCCTTTGTCAGGAAAGAATTTTTTAACCATCAATGCAGTGTACAATATCCGTTTTAAGCCAGTTCTCGCTTTTTCTATTTGATCGGCCTACGGAATTTTTACCAGGCGTTAACTAAGGAAAATAATCTAAATTTATTTTTCTGTCGATACGATTTTGCCTTATGGGCTGAGAATGCCCGAGGGATATTTCGCAGAAGCGGACTACACGCGCCAAAAGGGAGAGGGCGGTGTCAAACGTGAACGCGTTGACCAAGCGAACATTTGAATTTCTGGCGGACCGGCGGGGCAATATTGCGCTGTTGACGGCGTTCGTTATGCCGGCGCTTTTGTTAGCTGCCGGCGCTGGCATCGACTTTTCGCGATGGTCCCTTCAGCGCGCCAGTCTCAAAGAGGTCTCCGATCTTCTGGCGACCCGCGGCGCCCGGGAATTTTTGCTGGCGAATGCCACGGAAGCAAATATCAAGGCGGTAATCGACGCCGCCGTCGCTAACAACATTGGCGACGGTTACGGTCTTGGCTCGTTCTCCCACGTTGTTGATGTGGACATGGTCGATGCATCAGTCACCGTGAGGCTGGTGCAGACCCCGAAAACGGGCCTCATCCTCACCAAGTTTTTTCCCTACAACGCCGACATTGATATGCAATCGACCGCGGTCGCCCGAGGCGGCACAAATGTGTGTGTCGTGGCGCTCAACGAGCATGATAAAGGCGCGATTACCGCGTTTGACGATTCGGACCTGAATGCGCCGGAATGCGCCATGTATTCGAACTCCACGGCGAGCAAGGGAATCGATGTGATGGGCGCCGCGAAGCTGACCGCGTCGTTGATTTGTTCCGGCGGCGGCTATGGCGGGAACATGTTCAATTTCGACCCGTCGCCGGTCACCGATTGCCCCGCTTATGAAGACCCTCTCAAAGACAGAGAGCCGCCGACCGTTGGCATGTGCGACTATTACGACAAATCGGTTGGTGAAGATATCAGCGAACTCAAGGCGAAAGCCAATCTGAACGCCGATCTCAACATGCTCGAGCATGAGAGCGACGACGAGTTCGAAGAAGATTCAGATTTGGAATTCGAAACGCTCGATCCCGGTGTTTATTGCGGCGGATTGGTGGTCGGTTCGGACGCTGACGTCACCCTCAGCCCCGGCACGTACATTATCAAGGACGGCCCGCTAGCGGTGGGCCTCGGCGGAAAACTGACCGGAACGGGCGTTTCATTCTACCTCGTGGGCGACGAGGCGATCTTTCATTTTGACTTCGCATCGAAGATTACACTTTCAGCGGAAGAAAGCGGCGCTCTCGCCGGCCTTCTATTCTTCGAGGACAGGAACGCGCCGCAAGATCGCATCCATCGGATCATGAGTGATGACGCGCGGGAACTGATCGGCACGTTTTATTTGCCGCGGGGTGAATTCCGTGTCGCCAGTCTTTTGCCGGTCGCCGACAAATCTGCATACACGGCGATTGTCGCCCGCAAGCTCAGCATGGCTGGCAGCCCGACCCTCGTGCTCAACGCAGACTACGATCAAACGACTGTGCCGGTGCCAGCGGGCGTCGGGCCGGTCGGCGGCGGCACTTATCTTCGCGATTAGGAGATAAAAGCGCGCCCTTGCTGGCGCACCGCGGCGGCCTTGATTAGAGTGCCGCCCATGGAAGTTTCTCCACAACGAAAAACAGCGGCGATCCTGGCCATCGGCGATGAGTTGCTTTCCGGGCGTACCCGGGATGCGAACATCCATTACCTCGCCGGGTGGCTGACCGAGCGGGCGGTGGCCCTGGTCGAGGCGCGCATTGTGCCGGACGAACGGGCGGCCATTGTCGAGGCCCTGAATGCTCTGCGCGCGCGCTACGATTATGTGTTTACGTCGGGGGGCATCGGCCCGACCCATGATGACATTACAGTTGACGCCATCGCCGCGGCGTTCGCCGTTCCGGTTATCGAACACCCCAAAGCCATCGGCATGATCGAGGCGTGGTACACAGCCCGCGGCGAAGAGATAACGCAAGCTCGCCGCCGCATGGGGCGCACCCCGGAAGGGGCGATTTTAATTGAAAACCCTGTTTCCGGCGCGCCGGGCATTCGCATTGCCAACGTGTTCGTCATGGCCGGCGTGCCGCGGATTTTTCAGGGCATGCTCAACGCCATCGAAGGGGCGCTGGAGCGCGGCGTCCAGATGTATTCGTGCGCAGTGACGGCGGAGGGTCTGCCGGAATCGCGAATTGCCGACGCCCTGAGTGAAATTCAGGCGGATGTAAAAGGCGTTGCGCTCGGCAGTTATCCCATCGACGGGGATATCAAGGGCGTCACAGTTATTGCGCGCGCAGAAAATGAAGATACGGCGGTAGCGGCCATCGGGTCGGTGCGCGATGCAATGCGAGCGCTCGGCTTTGAGCCCATTGACGCGGATCGGAAATGACCGAGCGCAGAGGTTCTGTGAATGAGGGAGAGGGTTTGTGTACAAAGTAAAACGATTTGTTGCGCTCCTTGGCGTCCTGTTCTTCTCGATTATTCCGGGCGCCGCTCCGGCGCAGGAAGCGCCCGACGCCGATCCGCTTGAGGAAAAAGCGAAAGCGCTTTTCGATTATGAAATCGGCGTCTGGCGTTCGCGCTGGGAGCGCGTCGACGCTGAGGGCAATGTGGTCGCCAGTTTTGACGGAACGGAGGTCTTTTCCTGGTATCTCGACGACAAAGTCGTTGAGCTGGTTACCGAAGTTCCGGAGGCGGGCCAGAAAAGCAAGGCGTTGCGGTTCTACAGCCCGCGCGAGAAAAAAATTGTCTTTTGGTCAGTGGATGCCAATGCCGATCACTGGCTGATGTCGCAGGATCCGGTGACCGAGGTCGTCCAGTCGGAACCGCATCCGACGTCGAGCGGCGACGACATGATCATCCGATTTACAACTTTGCGCAAATCGCCTGACTCGTTTGATGTCGTCATGCACTATTCTCTTGATGACGGCGAAACCTGGACCAAAGGCGCCATGCAGTATCTCGAGCGGGTAAAAGAATAGACCGAGCAGAAAAGCCGGAACGGGCGCATCAATGCTGAGCATCTTTGATATTTTTAAAGTCGGGATAGGGCCGTCGTCTTCCCATACGGTGGGTCCGATGCGCATCGGCGTGCGGTTTGCCAATGATGCGGCGAGCGCCGGCGTTCTTGAGCGGGCTGTTCGGGTCAAGGTATCCTTGCATGGATCGCTCGCACTGACCGGCGTCGGGCACGGCACAGACAAGGCTGCGATCCTCGGATTGTTGGGCTTTGAACCGGACAAGACAGACCCGGACGAGGCTGAAGCCGCCGTTGCGTCAGTGAGGGAGACAAAGCGCCTGTCGCTCGCGCAAGGTCCGGAGATCGACTTTGACCCGGCGGTCGATCTCGATTTTCGCGGCGATATCATTCCGGCAATTCATCCCAATGAAATGCGGCTGCAGCTTTTCGGCCGCGGCGACGAAATCCTGTTTGAGCAACTCTATTACTCGGTGGGCGGCGGGTTTATTGCGACGGAAAAACAACTGGCGTCGAAATCCGATGATGATCTGATCGCCAAACCGCAATCCGGCCCGTTTCCCTTTTCGTCGGCTGTGGAGCTGCTTGCCCATTGCGACAAAGAGAACAAGCAAGTTCACGACATTGTCCTGGCGAATGAGGATGCGGTTCGGCCGCGCGCCGAAACCGAAGCGAGGCTCGACGATATCTGGGCGGCAATGCGCAGTTGCGTCGAACGCGGTTTGAAAACAACAGGCGAATTGCCCGGCGGCCTTGAAGTGAAGCGGCGTGCGCCGTCCCTATACGCAAAGCTACAGGAAGCGCCGCTCGCCAATGAACGCGAGCAGCTTTTCGACTGGTTGAACGTCTACGCGATGGCCGTGAACGAGGAAAACGCCGCGGGCGGCCGTGTCGTCACAGCCCCGACAAACGGCGCCGCCGGCATCATACCGGCGGTGATAAAACACTATTGCGACGAGGGCGACGGTCGGGAAGGGCGCATACGGATTTTCCTCGCGACGGCGGCGGGCATCGGCATGCTCTACAAACAGCGTGCGTCGATATCCGGCGCCGAGATGGGATGTCAGGGCGAAGTCGGCGTTGCGTGCTCCATGGCGGCGGCGGGATTGGCGGCGGTTTGGGGCGCGACCCCTGCGCAGGTTGAGCGGGCCGCCGAAATCGGCATGGAACACAATCTCGGGCTTACCTGCGATCCAGTCAAAGGGCTGGTGCAAATCCCTTGCATCGAACGCAACGCCATCGGCGCCGTGAAAGCCGTCAACGCGGCGCGTCTTGCCATTCGCGCCGCGGAGAGCTCGAAGGTCTCCCTTGATCAGGTGATCGAAACCATGCGCCAGACCGGGCTCGATATGTCGCGAAAGTACAAGGAAACCAGCGAAGGCGGGCTCGCCGTCAATGTGGTGGAATGCTGATCGCGATCGACGCGCTCGTTCCATTTGCCGTGCGCGCGATGCGTGTTATGGAGCGCGGCCGACGCGCGCGGGCGTGGCGGAACAGGTAGACGCAACAGACTTAAAATCTGTCGAGAGCAATCTCGTGCCGGTTCGAGTCCGGCCGCCCGCACCATTGAAATTGTTGTATTTTTTGAATTCATTTTATCTTCCGGGCCGGGGCCTGAACTTACTTGAGTGAGCCCCCAGTCTTTTCAGACACCGCTCTTTCATTCTTGCGTCAGCTTCTTCAGAGCCGTCGTGGAACGTGCCAAGCCACGTGTCTAACGGAATGAGTCCGTCCCCATAATTCACTTCAAAATATTTGTGATGCAGGTGGTGAATGTAAGCGTGGCTATCGATGGCGAATTCGTCGGTGACTTCAATCTTGTCAAAACCTAGATGCCCCGGCGCCGCGCCAAAACCCGCATAGTGGAGTTGGTAGAGCGCTATCATCGGATGCGACGGGATAATCAAGTGATAGAACATCGTTGAAAAGTAGAGCAGATGCTCAACCGGGTGCATGCTGAGCGATGACCAGGGGCTTGGATTGTTGGCGCGGTGGTGAACGGAATGAAACCACCTGTAAAGGAACGGCGTATGAAGAAGGCGATGAATGCAATAAAAATGGAATTCATGAATAATCGGCACGGCAAGACACAGAAGCGCAAGATATAAAGGATTTTGCGCGAAGGACAGCCACGGCGCGTAACCGTTTGCAAAGGCCCACAAGACGACAACCTGAACGCCGGTCCAGATTGGAATGCCGCTTAGAAAAGCGCGCAAAAAATTGTCGAGGCTTTGGTTTTTGAACCAGAATGCGTTCGATGGCGTATCAGCGGGAAACCTGGCGTTGTATTTGAAGCGAATTCCCTGAGCGCGACGAATGTAGAGGTGCGCCTCGAGCCCGGCGTACCAAAGAAATGCTCCGACAGCGTTTGCGAGAAGGAGTTTAAGGATCCAGCCCCATGCAAAGGTCTGCATGATTTCGATGGGCGGAACGATCCATGCCCACCAGGCCATCGCCGAGGCAAAAAACAAAACATTATACGGAAGAAAATAACGCGGCAGCCATTTGAGCAACTCCAGCGGACGCGGCGGATTTACAAACAGTGGAGCCGTGCGCGCCGGGGCGTGCGGCGACCAGACGCCTCGTTTGTCGCGTTTTCCATGGGAAAAGTCGTCCATTTGGTTCGTCTCCTCAGTTTTGGCGATTTTTGACGGCGCGCTTTGAGACGAAATGACTTTGACTGATTCGTGTAGTTTCAATCAATACTTTTTTTCGTGTCAAGTGTATTTCGTTTCATTATCGACCAAATAGAGGTAAGCTTGAGAAGAATTGATTTTTATTCGAGATGGCGAAGCGACCAACTATACCGGACCTTGCCAGGGCCGCCGGCGTGTCTGTGTCCACGGTGAACCGGGTCATCAATGACGCGTGCGCGGTGAGACAACCCACCCGGGAACGAGTCCTTGATGCGGCGGAAAGAATTGGGTTTTACGGCCTTGGCGCTCTCGAATTCTCAATCAAAAAGAATCGGGAGTTACATCGCTTGGGCATCCTGTTGCTTCAGGGAAACCGCTCTTTTTATCGCGACCTCGGAAAAGCGCTCGAGCGCGCCGCAGACGCTCTGCCAGACGAGACTGTCGAACTGACAATCGAATTTCTTGACGATCTTTCGCCTGATAATGTGGCGATGCGCTTGATCGGGATGTCAGAAAAATGCGAGGCGATTGCTCTGGTCGCCCCTCAACATCCGCTGATCTCTGATGCGATAGACGCGGTGCTTGATAAAGGCGTGAGCGTTTGCGCCCTGATCGCGGCGCTTACTGCACGCCGGAATGTCGGATTTGTAGGCCTCGACTATTGGAAGGCCGGCCGGACCGCCGCCTGGGCCTTCGACAATATCTGTAAGGAGCCTGGCAAGATTGGCATTCTTGTCGGCAATCACCGGTATAGGAACCAGAAACTCAGCGAGAGTGGGTTTCGTTCGTATTTCCGTGAGCATAACTCGAAGTTCACTCTTCTGGAGCCGCGGTCCACATATGAGTCTTCCGCCGTGGCGTGGGAATTGACGGAGCAGCTCTTTTCCGAGCATCCGGAGATGTGCGGATTGTATGTCTCGGGCGGCGGCGTCACCGGCGTCCTTGCGGCGTTGCGCGAAAACTCGCCGAAGAACGAACGGTTTGTGAGCGTCGGTTATGATCTGTTTGATGCAACTCGCACCGGCCTGATCGATGGCGATCTTACGCTCGTAATATCGCATCCGTTGGAGGCGTTAGCGCGTGAGACAATCGGCGCGATGATTAGATCAAAAAAAGCTGGTCCGACCGCCGGCGCCCAAAATGTAACGTTGAGTTTTGAGGTTTACACGCGGGAAAACCTTTAACCGGCGGCGTATGATTTTGTTTGAAAGAGTTGGGTGCGGGGAGAGGATTTGAACCTCTGACCTTCAGGTTATGAGCCTGACGAGCTACCGGACTGCTCCACCCCGCGCCAACTTCATGCAATCAAGCCCTATGGCATTGATTGTTCGTCGTTTTCCGAACTCGGGAAAAGGCGAGCGGCGGATATAGCGAAGCGCGAGCGTCGGCGCAAGGGCTTGGCTCAGATTAATCGCCTATGTCGCTTCCGGCAGGTCGGCGGCGGTCTCGGCGACGAGCAAATCGACCACCGCGACGAAGGCGGCGGCGTCATCAGCGCCCTGTTTTTTGGCGCTCTCAAACGCGTCGAGCTGACGGCAGGCGCTTGTGCCGCGTTTCAAGATCGTGCGCGCATGGGCGACCTCTTTGGCGCAGCCGAGGGCGGTTGCGTCTTCCATCACCATTTCGATGATTTCTTCCATCAGCGACCCGAACGGCAGGCATTCGCCGCGGCCAAGATCGATCATGGAATTGGTGCATCCATAGCGCTGCGCCCGCCAGCGATTTTCCGCCAGCATCAGTCGCGGGTAAATCCGCCACCGCAGATTCTTCTGCCGAAAGCGCGCCAACATGCGCAACAGCGACTGATAAAGCGCGGCGATGCAAAGCGCATCTTCAAGCCGCGTACAAACATCGGTAATGCGCATTTCAAGGGTCGGAAAACGCGCGGACGGGCGCATGTCCCACCAGAGTTTTGTCGCGTCCTCCATGACGCCGGCTTTGATCAGCCGTTCGATCATGCGCTCATATTCGGACCAGCTTTCATAGCGGTCCGGAATGCCGGTGCGCGGCATGGAATCGAAAATGCCGAGACGCGAACAGCGCATTTGCATGTCGTGACCGCCCCAGAAGGGAGACGACGACGACAGCGCCAATAAGTGCGGCAGGAAATACCTCATCTGGTTCATCATATCGATGCGCAGATCTTCGTCCTCAATGCCGGCGTGAACATGCATGCCGCAAATCAGCATACGGCGTATTGCGCCGCCCATGTCCTTGTCGAGGAGATCATAACGAGGGGCGGCTGTGTGTTTCTGCGTGCCCCATTGCGCAAACGGGTGGGTCGAGGCCGCCATCACCTTCATGCCGTGTTTCTCGGCGGTGTTGATAATGACAGAACGCAGGGCGGTGAGATGATGGCGCGCTTCAGATATGTCAGCGCAGACGGGCGTGCCGATCTCGACCTGGCATTTTAAAAACTCCGGCGTAACGCGTTCGCCGAGACGGTCCTTGCAGTCTTTCATGAAGTCCGGCGAAGGTTCTTCGACGAGATTGCGCGTTTGCGGATCGACAAGAAGGTATTCTTCCTCAACGCCGAGCGTCAGGGCAGGGATCATCGACCAGCCTCCCTTTGTTTTTGCAATGGTCGGACGCCCATCTTATTGGGTTTTTGCCAATGCGCCAACGCCGCGCGCCAGCAGATCGGCCATCGCGGCGACGCCGGCCTCGTCCGCAATGAGGTCCTGACGCGCTTCAAATGTCAGATGACGCATTTGGCGAGGGCCGATATGGCGGTCTACGGAGTAATTGAAGAGGCGTGCGTCGTAGGGCTCATTGTCGCCGACCGGCCAGTCGGCCTCTCGGCGCAACCAGTCGATCATGAACCGGGCCGAAGCTTCATCTTCGCGCCATAGCATGCCGGCGCCCCAGGGGCGTTCTTCCCCGGCGCCCATAAGGCGATTGGTAAAGCTGTGAACCGAAACGGCGAGCGCATGGCGGCCGGCGCGCGCTTCAAGATCGCCGATCGCCGCGGCGAGGCGCTGGTGATAGGGCTCGTGGAAGTGATGGATGCGATCGGCGCGAATTGCTTCTGTCAGCATCTGATTTCCCGGGACAGGGATTTGATCGGCCACGGCGGGAATAAGATCATGCGAAGTCAGATCGCGATTGACGTCGACAATGAGCCGGGAGAACCCGCAGGCGAAATAGGTCGCCCCAAGTCGTCGGGCCATGGCTTCGGCGAGGTCGCCGGCGCCGATGTCCCAGGCGATATGCGTCGCCAGAATGTCTCCGGGCAGGCCGAGGCATTCCAGCGATGCGGGCATGACGTTCGACGCATGGTCGCAAAAGACGAGGATCGGCGCGTCGCCGAAGCGTTCCTCGCGGGCAATATCGATATCGTGTCCGGTGTTCATGAACGGACAACCAAACACGGTCCGCGGCGCCCTTTCAAGGGCTGCCGCTGCGCGACAAGAGCGCGCTCCCGGCGCGCTTTATGACTTATCGGTCGACTTCGAGATCGTGCATTCCTGCAATTCGCCGACGCCGATATTCATGTCCTCGGTGCCGCCTTTTTCGCCGGATTCTTTCATCTCATGCTCAACGGCGAAGTCGCCCGATTTGCCCTCCTTGGCCTTCGCCATTCGCTTGGGCTTTTCGTCGGCTTCATCGCCTTCCTGCAGTTCGCCGACGCCAATATTGATGTCTTCCGTGCCGCCCTTTTCGCCGGACTCTTTCATGGCCGTTTCGCCGCCTTCGGCGCGTATCTCGGCCGAGGCGGACGCCGCTGCTGCCGCGCCTACGCGTTTCGGTTTTTCGGCAGGTTCTGCGCATTCTTCGGCAAAGGCCGGCGCGGCGAAAATCGCGGATGCGGCGAGCGCCGCGGCTGTCAGTTTCAACATGGTCTCCCTCCATATCCGGTGACGGCGGAGCCTACGCCGCCGCTGAGGCAAGAGCAAATGGCGGCGCGGGCGGTTGCGCGTTATATTGCGGGCCTGCAGCGCCGCCGGGAAAACCATCATGTCCGACTTTGTTCATTCCGCGAAAACCCGCCTTGCGACCTACGGCACGCTGGCGCCGGGGCGGGCCAATCATCATCTGTTGGCGGATTTGCCCGGGCGCTGGACGATGGGCGTCGTGCGCGGCCGGCTTGTTGAAGAAGGGTGGGGCGCGGCGCAAGGCTATCCGGCGATCATTCTCGATGAAAGCGCCGAACCGGTCGCCTGTCATGTTTTTGAATCGGAAGAGTTGCCTCATCATTGGGCGCGTCTCGATGCGTTTGAAGGCGGGGAATACGAACGGGTTGCCGTCGCAATTGTGCTCGATAACGGCGAAACGGTTGAGGCGATGATCTATGCGGCGGCGAACTGAACCGCATCGCGACTGACAAAAGGACCAGCAAAGGGAGTGGGAACGAGTGACCATAACAAAATTCATTTCGGCTTGCGCTGCTGCGGCGATTGTCGCCATGGCGCCGGCCGCAGCGGAGGACGAGGACGACAAGGCGGCGCTGCTCGCCCTCGCAGACAAAGCCTTTGACGCCGTCCACTCACAGAACCCCGACGACTGGCGGGCGATACAGCTCGCCGATGGCGTCGCGATCTCTTTTCGTCAGGACCCGGACGACCCGCCCGGCGCGCAGAAGATGCGGCTTGCCTCAAACGAAGCGTTTCTTGCAGGCCTCGCACCGAACAATCACGACTATCGCGAGTGGTGGACAAGCGAACCCGTCGTAATGATCCGCGGACCGATCGCCGTCATCTGGGGCGAATTTGAATTCTCCATCGACGGCGCGTTTTCTCACTGCGGCGTCAATTCCATTGATGCGGTGAAGGTGAACGGCGCATGGAAAATCGCCAACTTCATGTGGACCGTGGAGACGGAAGGCTGCGACGGGGCGAGCGAGTAAGCCCAGCCTAGCCGATCAGGTGGAAAATTTCGGTGCGGACCTCCGCCTCCGGCTTGGTGGTCGGATCGTCTACGTAGATTTCCCAGGCCGGCATGGTTTTGGCGAGGCCTTCCTTTTCGGCGTGATCCCACATCGCTTTATGAGTCTCGTGCATCGTCGCGTAGGCCCCCGTGTGGGTTGCAGCCAACACGTCGCAAGCGGGAATGACGCCGGCGAGCACATTGCCTTCCGCTTTGGCGGCGTCTTCCGGCGTCACGAACACGGCGGCGCGGAAACTCATTTTGTCGCCCGACGGCATTTCCACATAAATGGAGCTCGGCATGGTGAGCGGCTGAATGCCCGCGCCTTGCGTAAAACCAAAGACCTCGCCGAAGCCCGATTGCATGGCGCCGGCGATGGCGCCTGGTTCCGTAAACGACGCCTCGCGGTCCACATAAAGGTAATGCTGCTCGGGTAGGGATTTGCGGGTGATGTCCATGGGTCTCTCCGGGTTCGCGGCGCGAACATAGCGGGGCGGGGCGGGACCGGGCAAGCTTGGAGATGATGTGGGTTTCGCACGGCGCTACCTCCACCGCGCGCGGATGCAACGCTGGTCAACTCCAGCAAGACCTTTCCAATATCCACAGATGAGTTCGTGAGAAAAGGGCGCAACTGCACTCTGCGCAGACCCGGATCTTGCCATCATCGATTTGGCTAGAACACGATTGCAACCAATCTATACTTGATACCTATATATAGTATAGTATTATGAAATAATATACATATCATTGAAGGAGCAATAGAAATGAAACGCACGATCGTGACTTTATCCATATTGCTGCTGGTCGGCGGTTGCGGAACCGTGACGCGGGGCACGAAACAAGGCGTCAAGTTTCACAGCGAACCGCCCGGCGCCAGTGTCACGGTCGTGCGGGCAAAAAAAGAGAGGACGCAGTGGACCTGCACTGCGCCGTGCGAACTGCAACTCAGCCGCAAACGCGATTTCGAAGTAACATTTGAACTTGAGGGCTACAAAACCGTAACCGGTCGCCTTGCATCGCGTATCGGCGCCAAAGGCGGCGCGACCGCGGTTGCCGGGAACGCGCTCCTGGGCGGCGGCGTCGGATTCCTCGTCGACGCTGGCACCGGCGCGAATATGCAACTCAAGCCGGATCCAATGCGCGCAATTCTCGCGCCGGTCGACAGTGATAGGCCTTCCATGATTCCCGATGTCCGCGTTGAAGGCGGCGGAAAGGAAACAGTGGTTTCGGAAATTGCAGGCGACGCCCCGACGACGATTGCGACGCGCGGGGCGGGCCGATGATTAGCCGCGTTACCTCATGGCGACGCCGGTGAGGCGACGGCAGTTGCTGCCCTGGCAACCGGGCACGCTTTGATAGTCTGACATGTCCGCCCAGATCCGGAGCTTGCGCCCGTTCGCCTTGGCTTCCGCCATAAGCTGAAGCGTCAACTGCACCTGGCGTCCGTCGCCGCCGCCTAGCTTCATGGCGTAATAAGGAATGTCGCTGGTGTACGCCTTGGTCGGGATCGGCGCGCATCGGACATGAATGCGATTGCTGAACACCGCGATCTCGGTCGGGTTGCAGTCGCGGCTCTGGACTTGCGCCGCGGCGGGCGAGGGCGCCGCAACAACGCCTGCGCCCAAAGCCGCAAGCGCGGCGGCGGTTAAAGTAAGTCGTTTCATCATGTGTCCCCTTTTGAATGACGGGGGAGTATTTCCCTGAAGGGGGGTCGCGTCAAATGGGGGGCGGCTACCGCACTAAACGGACGTCATCCCGGGGCGCATCGCCAGATGCGAACCCGGGATCCATCACTCTATCTCGCAACGGACGGGAAGGCCGAAAATCCGCGCCATAGATTCCGGGTTCTCGCTATGGCTCGCCCCGGAATGACAGCAGGGATTTGTTTTAATCCCTCCACCCGCTCACTCCCGCGAAGGCGGGGATCAGGCTTCGTGGTACAAGTCGCGCACGGCGCGTTTTAGCCTTCCTCTCCCACACCCCCTTCACCTCTCAACCTCACCCCAGTCCACCCCATGGGCGACGGCGTAGGCTTTGAGGTTGTCGATATAGGCGTTCTTTTCGTCCGTCGGCAGATAAAGCGCGCGATAGGCGTTGAGCATCAGGCGCGTCATATCCGCTTTGGAGTATCCGCTGTCGCGCTGAAACATCACCATCATCTGTGACAGATAGCCGGTTTCGAATTGCGGCGGATCATCGGAGTTGATGGAAACGCAAACGCCCGCCTGATCGAGGGCGGTGATGTGATCGACATCCTGAACCGCGGGGTCCGTCGGGCGTTTCACGGGACTGCCCGTAAGGCACATGCCCGCTTCGATGAGATCCTCCACCAATTCCGGGTCCTCAGACGCATTAAGGCCGTGGTCGATGCGATCCATTTTGATGATGTCGAGGGACTGGCGGATATGTTTCAGCGTGTCGCGAACATCGACGTCATGGTGACCGGAGAGGAAGTAGCCTTCTTCGCGGGCGCGGGCGTAGACCTCGCGAAACTTGAGCGGCGGGTTCCCATATTCGGGACCGGAGTCCATGCCGAGGCCGATGATGCGATCGCGATAGGGCCGCGCCTGGTCAAGCATTTCGAACGCGCTTTCAACGCTGCGCTCGCGCTGAATGCACATGATGAGGTTTATCTCAACGCCGAAGTCTTTCATTGCGGCCTGCCGGCCTGCGTCGATCCCTTCAAACATTTCCGCAAACGAAATGCCGCGGCTCGTATGGGCCTGGGGGTCAAAGAAAATGTCCGCATAGACCACATTGTTCTCATGCAGCTTCTCAATGAGGTCGTAGGCCCCGTCATGAAAATCCTGTCGCGTCTTCATGACGTCCTGAACTTTGAAATGGTGCTGGAGAAAGCCCATGAGCCCGGGCGGCCGACTCGCCAGGGACTCTTCGATCTCTTCGACCGTTCTGAAATAGTCGAGGCCGTTTCGTTTGGAGAGCGCCACAATCGCTTCGGGACTGACGGAGCCTTCGAGGTGCAAATGGATTTCCGCCTTGGGCATCCCTTCGAGATAGGCGCGCATGTCATTGTCTTCGCCCAATGCAGCGCCTGGCGCGATCAACGCTGCGAAAAGGGCCGCCGCCCATGCCTTCGGTGCAGAAACTGTCACAGGACCCGTCTCCTTATGCCGCTTTCCTCTTCCTCGTCGCTTTCTTCTTGGCGGGTGATTTCGCTTTCGCCTTCGCCGCCGGTTTCACCCCGAGCATCCCCGCCAGGAATTGACCCGTATAACTCTCCGCAACCGCCGCGACGTCTTCCGGCGTGCCGGCCGCGACGATCTCGCCGCCGCCGTCGCCCCCTTCGGGGCCAAGATCCAAAATCCAGTCGGCCTGTTTGATGACGTCGAGATTATGCTCGATGACGACGACAGTGTTGCCGCTCGCGGTGAGGTCCTGAATGACTTCCATCAGTTTGCGGACGTCCTCGAAGTGGAGGCCGGTGGTCGGCTCATCGAGGATGTAAAGCGTGCGGCCCGTTGCGCGCTTCGACAATTCCTTTGAGAGCTTCACCCGCTGCGCCTCGCCGCCGGAGAGCGTCGTCGCCTGCTGGCCGATCTTGATGTAGCTGAGGCCAACGCGGTTGAGCGTATCCATCTTGTCGCGAATAGACGGGACGGCCTTGAAGAACTCCGCGCCTTCCTCGACCGTCATGTCGAGAACGTCGGCGATGGACTTGCCCTTGAATTTCACCTCCAGGGTTTCGCGATTATAGCGCGCGCCCTTGCAGACGTCGCAGGTGACGTAGACGTCGGGGAGGAAGTGCATCTCGATCTTGATGACGCCGTCGCCCTGACAGGCCTCGCAGCGTCCGCCTTTCACATTGAAGGAAAAGCGCCCGGGCTTATAGCCGCGGGCTTTCGCTTCGGGGAGGCCGGCGAACCAGTCGCGGATCGGCGTGAAGGCGCCGGTATAGGTGGCGGGGTTTGAACGCGGCGTGCGCCCGATGGGCGACTGGTCGATGTCGATCACCTTGTCGAACTGTTCAAGGCCGGTGATCTCCTTGTGCTCGGCAGGGGCGTCTTTGGAATTGTAAAGCCGGCGCGCGGCGGCCTTGTAGAGCGTTTCGATAATCAGCGTCGACTTGCCGCCGCCCGATACGCCGGTGACGCAGGTAAGAAGGCCGATGGGAATTTCCGCCGTGACGTTTTTGAGGTTGTTCTCGCGCGCGCCTTTGACCTTGATCATTTTGCGCTTGTTGACCGGGCGGCGTTCGGCCGGCACGGGCACGTCGCGGCGACCCGACAGATAATCTCCGGTGAGGGATTTCTTCGACCCCTCGATCTGTTTCACCGTCCCTTGAGCGACGATTTCGCCCCCATGGACGCCGGCGCCGGGACCAATATCGACAATATGGTCGGCGGCGCGGATCGCTTCTTCGTCATGTTCGACCACGATGACCGAATTGCCGAGATCGCGCAGGCGCTGCAGCGTTTCGAGTAAGCGGGCGTTGTCGCGCTGATGCAAACCAATCGAAGGCTCGTCGAGAACGTAGAGGACGCCGGTGAGGCCCGATCCGATCTGCGACGCGAGACGAATACGCTGGGACTCGCCGCCAGACAACGTGCCGGAAGAGCGCGACAGAGTGAGATAATCAAGGCCCACATTGTTGAGGAAGTGCAGGCGTTCGCGGATTTCCTTCAGGATCCGCGCGGCGATCTCCATTTCTTTTTTGGAGAGCACCTTTTCCAGCGCGTTGAACCAGTTGTTCGCTTCTTTGATGGAAAACTGCGCCGCTTCTGAAATTGACAGCGTCCCGACTTTCACCGCCAGCGCTTCGGGCTTCAATCGCATCCCTTTGCATGCCTCGCAGGGCATCACCGACTGATAGCGCGAGAGTTCTTCGCGCACCCAGGCGCTATCGGTTTCGCGCCAGCGCCGTTCGAGATTGGGGATGACGCCTTCGAAGGGTTTGACCACTTCATATTTGCGCGAGCCGTCGGCGTAGATGAATTTTATCTCTTCATCATCGGTGCCGTAGAGCACGACGTGCTGGGCTTCTTCATCGAGGTCGTCCCAGGGGACGGTCACCTTGAATTTATAATGACGACCGAGCGCCTGCAGCGTCTGGGCGTAATAGGGGGAGGTGCCTTTCGACCATGGCGCAATGGCGCCGTTGTTGAGCGCCAGCGATCCATCGGGCACGACAAGATCTTCGTCGAAAATCATTTCCGTGCCGAGGCCGTCGCAAGTGGGGCAGGCGCCGGCGGGGGCGTTGAATGAGAAAAGCCGCGGTTCGATCTCGTCGATGGTGAAGCCGGAAACCGGGCAGGCGAACTTGGCGGAGAAGATGGTGCGTTCGCCGTCCTTGTCGGCGCTTTCCGCAATCGCGATGCCGTCGGCGAGTTCGAGCGCGGTTTCGAATGAGTCTGCCAGGCGGGATTCAACCCCCGGTTTCACAACGATGCGGTCGACCACGACTTCAATGTCGTGTTTCACCTTCTTGTTGAGTTTGGGGACATCGGCGATCTCGTAGTACTCGCCGTCGACTTTGACGCGCTGAAACCCGCGTTTCTGCAATTCGGCGAACTCTTTTCGGTATTCGCCTTTTCGCGCGCGCACAATCGGCGCCAGAAGATAGAAACGCGATCCTTCTTCGCATCCCATCAATCGGTCGACCATTTCGGTTACCGTTTGCGATGTGATGGGCTCGCCGGTCGCCGGCGAAAACGGAACGCCGATACGCGCCCATAACAGGCGCATATAGTCGTAGATTTCCGTTACGGTGGCGACAGTTGAGCGCGGATTGCGCGATGTGGTCTTCTGTTCGATGGAAATTGCGGGGCTGAGTCCGTCAATTTGATCCACGTCCGGTTTTTGCATCAATTCCAGGAACTGACGCGCATAAGCGGACAATGATTCAACATAACGGCGCTGGCCTTCAGCGTAGATGGTGTCAAAGGCGAGGGAAGATTTTCCCGAACCGGACAATCCCGTCATGACAATGAGTTTGTCGCGGGGAATTTCCAGCGTGACATTCTTCAGATTGTGCTCACGCGCGCCGGCGACGCGTATCGATTTCAAACTCATGGCTCTCTTTATATATACGGGCGATTTCGCGCGCGGATTTCAGCGCCCCTTATATATCGCCGTTGACACCGAGAACAAGGTGTGAACATTTGTCCGGAACGCCGCACAAACGCTGGGGATAACCAATCGTTGAGCGAAGCGCGAATCCGCGCGATGTGCGGGGTAGGCGAACACTTCAGGAGAAGAAAAATGGCAGGCAGCGTCAATAAAGTGATTTTGGTCGGCAATCTCGGCGCTGATCCGGAAATTCGCCAGACAAAAGACGGTCGTCCGATTGCAAACCTCTCAGTTGCGACGTCGGAAAGCTGGAAAGACCGAAATACCGGCGAACGGCGCGAAAAAACCGAATGGCACCGCGTTGTCATTTTCAGCGAGGGATTGGTGCGCGTAGTCGAGAACTACTTGAAAAAAGGATCAAAAGTTTACCTCGAAGGGCAATTGCAAACGCGCAAATGGCAGGATCAGAACGGCAATGACCGCTATACGACCGAAGTTGTGCTGCAGGGGTTCAATTCGACATTGACCATGCTCGACTCGCGAAACAGCGGCGGTGGAAACTTCGATCGCAACAACGGCATGTCGGATAACGGCGGTTCATCATCCGGCGGACAAAGTTATGAGTTAGACGACGAAATTCCGTTTTAGTTCGCAAAAAAACGCGAAAACGAATCAAAAAATGCAAAAATTTGCGTATGCGAACGTTCAGCGTTGCGCATAAACAATACTTTTTTAGTAAATTAAGTTATGTTACGGCTTTCGAATCATGATTCGGAGGTGAACCATGGCGGTCAAAAGAAAAACGACCAAGCGAAAAGCGGCGAAGAGAAAAACCGCTAAACGTAAAACGACCAAGCGTAAAACAGCTAAGCGGAAAACCGCGAAGCGCAAGACAGCCAAGCGTAAAACGGCTAAGAGAAAAACCGCTAAGCGTAAGACTGCAAAGCGGAAAACGGCTAAGAGAAAAACCGCTAAGCGTAAGACCGCAAAGCGGAAAACAGCCAAGAGAAAAACCGCAAAGCGGAAAACTGCCAAGCGCAAGACTGCTAAACGCAAGACTGCGAAGCGGAAAACCGCAAAACGCAAGACGGCCAAGCGCAAAACGACTAAGCGCAAGACCGCCAAGCGTAAAACGGCCAAACGGAAGACCGCAAAGCGTAAAACCGCCAAGCGTAAGACGGCGAAACGCAAGACGGCCAAGCGCAAGAGACGTTAGAATTGCCAGTTCAGGCGCGCGTGACGCCGCCTGAACACGCATTTTAGCGTTTGCGCCTCGCGCGGCCGGTGTTTTGAAGCGCCAAATCGCGCAAGAGAGGGGCTTCCGGCGTCGGAAACAGTGTTTTGCCGACGTGGTTTGCGGGGAAATCTCCGTTACAAGGCCGAGAATGTAGTTTTCGGCGATAGCAGAGTTCAAAAAGCGGACTCATTCTAAAGCCCCGGTGCGCCAAATTGAAAACGGTGCGCTGGGGCTTTACTTATTCTGATGGGATTACATGGAAGTGGGCGAGCGAAAGCGGGAGTTCGCTATGTTGAAAACATCGAATGCGAGAAATCGGTTGGCAGTGGTTGCGGCTATCGCGTGCACGGCGGCCGCGTGCGCAACCCATTCGGATCCGGCCGGCTTTGACGCCTACGGGTATTTGACGCCCAATCCCACCGCCGAAGGCGACTTCATCGGAAATTTTTCAACACGCGCTGAATGCGAAGCGGCCGGCAATGCATGGAAGTCGCAACAGGTCGTCGGCAATCCTGTGCGGGCGGAGTGTTTCCCGGTGGATCGGCGGTGAATATGCCTATCGGTGGTCCAGGCGACGATGGCGAACGATCCATTTTCGTCGATCCCTACATCCCTGTGCAGCGCCGACGCAGCATGATTGTTGCCGGATTTTGTTTGTTGAGCATCATTTCGCTCACCGTTTTGAATTTTGCCAGTGTTTCTCCCCCATGGTCGTATTTCTTCATGGGAGGGATATTTGCCGGTTCCTTGGCACTTTTATGGAGTGCGCATGCGGCCTTGATTGGTTATGGCGCGGACGAGTTCCCACTTATCGTTGTCGATCGCGACGGTATTCACTTCAAGAATTTGAAGGGCGAGGACGGCGATTTGATCGTCTGGCAGCGCCTCAATTCAGTTGATCGCGATGAATCGGCGTTGATTTTGTCATTCGAGCCGGAAGATCTTGCGTCGGATGATCCTCAAAAACGAATCTCCAAGATGCGGATAGCCATTGATGACAAAAGGCGCTCAGGCTTGCCGGCGGCGATTGCACGATTTCGAAATCTCGCCGAACGAACGAGCTAATCAGCCAACAATTCTCACCGGCAGCGCATCAAACCCGTGCACAAAGTTTGATCGAACGGTTTTTGGTTCGCCGACGACCTCGATCCTTTGCCATCGCGCAGTCAATTCTTCCAGCAGAATACGTAATTGCAACTCAGCCAGGCGTTTGCCCATGCAGCGGTGAATGCCGAAACCGAAAGAAACGTTTCGGCGCGCGTTTTCGCGTGCAATATCGAAGGCGTCAGCGTCGGCAAACACGTCTTCGTCGCGATTGCCCGACGCATACCACATAACGACCTTGTCGCCTTTTTTGATTTGTTTGCCGCCGATTTCTGCATCGACCAGCGCCGTGCGCCGCATATGGGCGATTGGCGTCTGCCATCGGATAATTTCCGACACCGCATTTTCCATGAGCGCCGGCTCGGCTCGAAGGCGTTCAAGTTGCTCGGGAAAGCGATCGAAGGCGATGATCGCACCGGACATGGAATTCCGGGTCGTGTCATTGCCGCCGACGATCAATACGAGAATGTTGCCGAGAAAATTCACGGGGTTAAGCGAAGCGGTCGCAGAATGAGCCGCCAGCATGGAGACGAGATCATGACCGCCCGTTTGCCCGGCGCGTTCCCGTCGCAGTTTGGCGAAGGCGAACATGCATTGCTTGATCTCGCGAATGCGCTCTTCTTCGGTCTCAACCACCCCAAGACCCGGCTCCGATGTCGCCACATTCGACCATCGCGTCAGCTTGGCGCGATCCTCAAACGGAAAATCGAACAGGGTCGCGAGCATTTGCGTTGTCAATTCAACGGCGACTGTGCTGACCCAGTCGAACGGCTCGCCGATGGGCAAATTCTCCAGGAGGTCGCCGGTGCGTTTTCGGATGACCTGTTCAAAATGCGCCAGATTGGGCCGCGACACGATGCCGACAACGGCGGCCCGCTGTTCGCTGTGACGCGGCGGGTCCATGGAAATGAAACCTTCGAGCGTATGGCCGGACCATTTCTGCGTCAGGGCGTCATGGATGACGACCCCGCCATGCTCGGATGCGGATGAAAACTCTTCGTGCCGCGTTTCCACATTGAGAATGTCTTCGTGCCGTGTGACAGACCAATAAGGCCCGTAGGCGCTGTCAGCGCAGTAATGGACCGGATCTTCCGCACGAAGGCGCGCGAGTAATGGCGCCGCGTCGCGCCGCGCCCAGAGATCCGGATCAGAAATGTCAATCGAGCCCATGGCGCCTTATGACCGGGAAGCGCGCCCGGCCGCAAGTTAGAGTCTAGAAATCCTTTTTCCAGTTCGCCGAGACGGTCTGGTCGCCGTCCTGGCGGACCTCGGTTTCCACCGAAATGTTGTCAGTTATTTCATATTCGATGATCACAGCGCCGTCTTTGCCCTGGGCGTCCTGGGTTGCCGAAACGAAAAGGCCGTCAGCGACATATTTGCCGACGGTGAGCGATCCGCCGCCGCTTTCCGGATCAATGTCGAAATTGATCATGTCGAGGCCGGTGGCGCGGCGAATCGATCCGGTGACCCCTGTGCCGCCAAACGGGCCGATGCCGCCGAGTGAGGCGAGCGCCTGGGCCGTCTGCAGGGACTCAAACGCAGTCAGTTCGTCGGCTGGTTTGCCGAAAAGGATTAGCGCCAAGATGTCTTCATCAGGCAGGTCGGGCGTCGCATTGAGTTCGATGTTGGGATCTTGGGCGCGGCCTGTGATGTCAATTGTCGCGGTGACGTCGCTGGTTTCGAACGTCGCGCGGATATTGAGGAGAGGATTGTTCGGCGACAGGCGGTCGAAGGTGATGCGACCGCTGTCGATGTTAAAGCGCCGGCCCGAAAAATCGATCGTCCCGCGACGCAGGTTCATCGATCCGATAATCACCGGTTGGTCCTTGACGCTGGCGATGTTGATGTCTGCTGACCATTCGCTATCGACCCCGCGGCCGCGAATGAAGATGCGATCATCTGCGTCTATATTGATGTCATAAGTGAGGGCGGACGGCTTTGCCGCCTCCGTCAAATCGGCGGTTGCAGACGCATCTTCGATATTGACGACTTCGATGGGAACGAGGCCCGTCGTTTCAGGCGTTACAATTTCGGCGTCAAGCTCATGCAGGGAGATGTCGCCCGATGCTGCGATGGCGTCGAGCGCGCCGGCAATGGTCACTGTTCCGTCCGCGCGCACTGTTTTGACCGGATGGGCGGAAAGCGCCGCGTTGTTGAGATCGATTTTGAGGTCTAGGCGAGAAATATCCGCCAGGGTCATGGCGCCGCCGATGGCGATAGTGTCTTCGCCGGTCTGACCGCCGCCGCGGGCGCCCCCGCTAAAGGCGATGTGGCTGCCATTTGCGGAAACGTCAGCTTCTGCGCGGGTATGGAGGCCGGCAATGGAAAGACCGCTGCGCAGCTCGGTATAGGCGCCGTCCGTGATTTCCGCGACGCCGGCGAGGGATGGGTTTTCCATTGTGCCGCTGACGTCGAAATTGACGGCGAGAAAGCCTTCAAGGGTTTGCATTTCCGGCGGCATGAATGCGGCGAACGGCTCAATGGCGCCGTCATAGCGGATATATCCGTCAAGCTCGCCGTCGCCCGAAATGCGAAGCTGCGGCTGACGAATGAGCTTTGCGGGAAGGGCGAGGCGCATATGCAGAGCATCGGTGTCAGGCAGACTCGTCAGGAGGAGCGCTTCGCCGTCCCAACTGATGTCGCCGCTGATCGTGGCTTCTTCATTCGAGATAAGTGATTTGAGGGTGAAGGCGCCGGCGGCGGGCTGTGCGGCGGCGTCGGTGTCGAGGGTCAATTTCAGCGTCGCGCGCCCGTCGGTTTGCGGGATGTTGACGTCGACGAAGTCGAGGTCTCCCCGCCAACGCGACTTCGAAAACTCGCCGTCAATGGCGATGCGCCCGTGCTGACTCCAGCCGAGGCGAATATTTTCCAGCGTAACGCCGTCTGCGACCGTGATTTCACCGGGTTCGAGAAGCTGCGCGGTATTATCTTCGAACGCTGCGCCGGCTTCTTTGAGGCGAATGTGCAATTCGTTCTTGGGATTAACAAGCGCGGCAATCGAAATGTCAGTTGCGACGGTTTCATCGACGGCGATGCGGCTTGCCGACAGCGTTGTTTCAATGGCGTCAGGCGGTCCGACGGCGCGCAGTGCAAGTTTATCGAAACGGGAGGAATTGACGCGCAACCGGCTCGACGTCACAGACAAATCTGTATGTTGGCCATCGCGCGCGAAGCCGCCTTTTGCCTCGAACGCGCCGGTTATAAAGATGCCGGGCCAGGGCTCGGCGTTGTCGTCGCCGTTGTAAACAAGATCAATTTCGCCGAGTTGCGCTTGCGGGGTATAGGCGCCTGCGCCGCGCAGGTTAAAGCCGCGGCCGGTATAGATAAGGGTCGGCGCCGCTATGCGGCCCGATTGCGAGGACCGCAACGTCGCCTCAAAGGCGCCGGCGCCTTGCTTTGCTGTCGCCTTGATGTCGCCGGTTGGGAGGTTCGGCAAGCCGGACAACGCCACATCAGCGATAAATGCGGGCGCGGTGTTGTCGCCGAGACCGATATCCGGCGTATCGATGCGCGCATTCAGCGTGAAAAGGTCGGCGGCGCCGGCAGCGTCAATGCGTGCAATGATCGGTCCCCGTGGCGCGACGCCAGACGCCAGTCCAGTAACAAAGGCTGGCGCGGCTTCGACATCGCTTTCGATGCGAATTTGTTCATCCGCGAAGGAAAAATCAGCATCGCCTTCGGCGTGAAACCCTTCGCCGAAGCGCAGAACAAAGGCGCGCAGAGATGCTTTGTCGTCAAGGTCGACATTGAAGCGGGTTTTGAGGATCGCAGTCTGCGTGGGGAAGTCTTCACGCGCCGCCATCGTCGCAATGAGATCGCCGGAAAATATCTTTTTCAGATCGGAGACGCCGTCGCTGATTGCCGCCTCGAGGTTTTCGCCGCGCAAAATCAGTTCAAATGTATAATCATCCGGACGCCGCTGCATGGAAACGCCGACAGTGACGTCGTTGCCCAAATAGGACTGAACCTCCGGGCGGTACCCATCGGCGAGTGTGATGCGAAGGTCCGCTGCAAGGCGGTTGTCTCTCTCATCGCGCAGTCCCGCCCAATTCATGTCGCCCGCGAGCGTTCCGGCCGCTGTTTCCAGTCGATTGACCGTAAGGCGGCCGCCCCGGTCCGCGTCTTCAAGCAAAAACCCGAATTCAACCGGTCGGCTCAATTCCTCGATATCGGCGAGGCGGTCCCCTGCCGTGAAGACGCCCTCTGCATTTACGGAAACAACGGCCGTCAGGTCCGCGAGCAGCATTGCATCGATGCGGCCATAGGCGCCAATCTCTCCGTTCACGGATATTTCGGCATGGTCCGGCGGGCTGTCAGCGTCAATATTGATAAAGAGAGGTCCGCCAAGATCAGCGAGGGAGGCGACGACGCCGTTTTCCTGCGAAGCAATTGTGGCGTCGATGTAGATGCGGTCCGCATCTGGGGCGATATCAACAACAATGTCGATCGTATCGGCATCTTCCGCACTCGTCAGCTTAAGGCGGGCGTTGATTTCTTTGCCGTCCATGTCCGCGTCGCCGGCGCCGTCAAGACGCGCGGAGACGCCGCCGAGATGGCTCTGCAGATTGTTGACCGTGAGCTCGGCGATGCGCAGAGAAGGTAATTCTTCCGGCAGCGGGATGGAGAAGGGTTCGTCGTCATCCATGTCTGGCGGTTCGTGAAAGAGTGCGCCGCCATCAATCGCCAGGGAAACGATATCGATCTTTCCGATGAAGAGACGCAAAGGACGCCAGCGCAATTCAGCATGATCGATCCGCGCCCAGATTTCTCCAGCGTCGGACAAGATGATGTCTTCAAGGATAATGTGGCCAGGCAGGCGTCCGCGCATGGCGCTGATTTTTGCTTCCCCGCCAAGTTCCTCTACGATTTCTGCTTCCGCCTGTGCGAGGATAAGCGCGCGACCTGGCGGTGTGTACAAAAGCAGAAAAATAAAGACGACGCCCACAAGAAGGAGCAGGGCGACGGCCATCAGGGCTTTATAGATTGCGCGCGCCATCAGAACGGCTGCCCGATCGCAATATAGATCTGAAAATCACGGTCGCTGTCTCGGCCGTTAAGCGGAAACGCTGCATCAAACCGGATAGGACCGATTGGCGTGAAATAGCGCACGCCCGCCCCATAGCCGACAAAGAAACGTTCATTGAAATCCGGAAGCGGCGACGCCATGACCGTGCCGGCGTCGACAAAACCAACGAGTTGGATTTTGTCGGTCACCTTGCCGCGCAGTTCCGTTGCGCCCACCGCATAGGAACGCCCGCCAATGGGATCGTTGTCAGCGTCGAGGGGTCCTGCTTCCTGAAATCCGAAGCCGCGCACAGTGCCGCCGCCGCCCACAAAAAAGCGCTTGTTGGCGGGCAGGTCGAATAGTCCGTTGCCCACGGTCGCGCCGAGACTGCCGCGGGCGGCGAGGGTGAACCTGTCTTCCGCGCCAAAGAAAATCCGATAGCGGCTGGAATACTCCAACTGTGTGAAAGTTTCCGTTCCGGTGTAGGGCGTCACGGTTAGCGATGCGCGAAAGCCTTTTGTCGGTTGCAAAAGATCGTTCTCTGAATCCCAAAGGACCGACAGCGGCGCCGAAACGAAATAAGTGCGTTCCTCCGTGCCGTTGGTTTCGACCTTTGAGGTTTCCACAGCGATCGCAGCGCGGGTTTCAAGGCGATCATCGAGCCATTGCTTGGCGAGCCCGCTCGCCAATCGGATTGAGCGAGCGTCAAACGCCTCGGTTGTTTCGTTTGAAAAGCCGAAATTGGCGAAAGCAAATCCCGGCAGATCAGGAAACGGTTTGCGGGCCGTGAAATCGATCGACTGCTCGATTTGAGATCCGCGCATCTCAATGCCGAAAGTTTCGCCGCGACCGAAGATATTGCGGTTTTCAAAAAACAGCCGCCCGCCGGGGCCTTCGGACGTCGACCACGAAACGCCGGCGCCGATGGTGCGGCGTTTGCGTTCCTCAAGTTCGACGATGATCGGCGCGGCGCCGGTTTCGTCCGGCGCGCCGGGCGCCACGCTGATCGAAGAAAAAAGGCCCGTCTCGCTGAGGCGGTCACGGTAGGATACGATTTTCGCCCTTTCGTATTCCGCGCCGGAATCCCAGGTCTGCAGCTTTGCAACGTAATCCTCTTGGGTCTTATTGAGGCCATTGATCGCAATGTCGCCAAAACGCGCTTTCGGTCCGCTTTGAAATACAAAGACCGCGGTTGCCTCGGCTCGTTCCGGCATGGCGATGGCGCGGCGCCCGACAATCTCGGCGGATGGATAGCCGCTGTCCCAGAGATGGTTGAGAAATCTGATCTGGACGTCGCGAATGTCAGCGCCGGCAGCTGAGCCGTTCGGTTTTATGTTTGCGTCCTCAACAGTCAAAGGGCGGTTGTCGCCTTCGTCGCGATAAAGGACTTCATACTCGGCGACGCGAAATTTTGGTCCGGTCGTCACCGTGAAAACGACCAGCGGCGTGTTGTCGGTTTCCGACCGCTCGACAGTGAAGGCGACCTCGCCAAGATAGTATCCGGCGGCGGTCAGGGCTTCATCGAACGCGTCGGCATCGCGTCGCGCCGCGCGCCGTAAGGCCGCCAGCGTCGGATAATCGCGCAAATCTTTTTTGAGATCTGAGATGATGTTGAGTTTTTCCGCCAGCCCGTTGCCGACGCCGCGAATCTCAACGCGGTAATTATCCTCCGCGCGCGCCGTCGTCGCGTACGCCAGCGATACACTTACGGCGCAGAAGAAAATTCGGCGAATATCTATCTTCGACGGAAACGTCACAACGCGCACGCAACCTGGGTTTTTCCAACCGAACAACGGAGCATACGGTCATGCCGGGCCTTGCTCGTTAAGGTTTTGATCACCTTGTCACAACTTCGTTAACCATGGGCTTCAAATCCGCTGATTTTATGGCCTAACGAGGGTGATTCGCTGATTCCGTCGCTAGGATGAGACCGCCTGGACGGCTTTCTGGATTCGCCCGCCGGAGTGCGCTAATCGGAAATTAGGAAATCGTTAACAAAGAGAACGGCGGACGGTTGATGGCCCATCCTTTGAGCGGCGCGAATATTGGAACTCTGGCGACAGTTGTCGGCCGGTCCGGACTGCCGGCGAAACCGCTGGCCGGCGCCGGCGTGGCGTTCGCGGCGATCGCCCGATGGCCGTTTTCGGCGGGAGAAAAGCTGGTCATGGAGTCGCGGTTGCCCGCGGTCGACGACATGCCGGCGCCGGTCTTCATTCTCGGTCATTGGCGGTCGGGCACCACGCATCTTTACAATGTGATGTGCGAAAGCGGGCAGTGGGGGTTTGTGCCGCCTGTTGCGACGGGCCTTCCCTGGGATCTTTTCGGTCTTGCCAAAGCGTTTGCGCCGCTGCTTGAACGGGCTTTGCCCGAACATCGCTATATCGACAACATTCCGGTAACCCCGGAAAGCCCGCAGGAAGATGAAATCGCCATCGCGAACATGTCCGAGGCGTCGTTTTATCACGGCATCTATTTTCCGCGGAACTTTGCCGAGAACGTCCAGCGCGGGCTGTTTTTCGACGGCGCGTCGGCGGCAGATATTCGCGGATGGCGCCGACAATTCGTCTATTTCCTGCGCAAACTCTATCTACACCAGGGAAACAAACCGCTGCTGATCAAAAACCCGGTTTATACCGGCCGGCTGGCGATGCTGCGGGAAATGTTCCCGGGCGCAAAGTTTATTCATATTCATCGCAATCCGTATGACGTTTTCCTCTCCATGCGGAATTTCTATGAAAAGCTGCTGAAGGAATTTGCGCTTCAAAGCTACGAGCATGTGGACATCGATGAAACGATTCTCTCGGTCTACGATCGCATGATGCGCGCCTATGAGCGCGACGCGGCGTCTGTGCCGGCGGAACAATTATGCGAACTCACATACCGGGAGCTCGACGACGCGCCTATGGACGCGCTTGAGAAAATTTACTCGCAGCTTAACCTGCCCGGCTATGAGGCGTCGTGCGTCGCCTTTGAAAAGTACCTGGCTTCGGTTAAAACTTTTAAGAAAAACAAGTTCGCCTATTCGGATGACGCAGCAGCGAAAGTCGAGGCGCGTCTGCAATATTTTATTGAGAAATGGGGATACGCCAGGCCCGGCGACGATGTTCCGAATTTGCAAGACAGTGCTGCGTAAATCTCTCATCGCTTTCGGTGTCGCTGCCCTCGGCGCATGCGCTGCCGAGATCGAAGATCCGTACTACGCCCATGAGGAATGCCGGCGCGTCGATCTCATCGACGCGACGACCGGCGCAACTGTCATCGGCGCCGAAGACGTTGTTGTCGACAAAGCGGGCGGACGTCTTATCATCTCCGCATATGACCGGCGCGCAGCGGAAAAAGCGGCGCGGCAAGGCCGCGAACCGCCGCCCCAGGGCGGGCTATTCGCCGTGCCAATTGAAAGCGTATTTAATGAAAACGGTGCGTTGCAGGCGGCCCGGATCGTTGATCCGATAAAAATAAAAAACGGTCTGCGCCCCCATGGGATCGATGCAGTAAATGGGGAGATTGTGTTCATCAACCGCGGCTATGTGCGCGACGGCAATCGCTGGCGCATGACCCCCGCGACGCTGCGCGTCGACGCCTTCGGAGAAATCTCATCGCGTGTCGCCCACTGTGCGGCGAATGACGTCGCAATCGTCGATGACGGCCATTTGTTTACACGCGACCATCTGGCCTGCGGCGGTCTCGCGCGCACGATTGAAAACGCCTTCGCACAAAAAAAGAGCGGCGCCTATTTTGATGACGGCGGCGCGTTAATCGACGGCGTCGCCTTCGCAAACGGCGTCGCTGTTCTCGAAGACGGGTTCGCCGTGGCCGCGACGCGGGAAAAGGCAGTTCATGTTTTTCGCGCAAACAAGGAAGAGGGCGCGCGACAGTTCGTTGTCAAAGCGCCGGGCGCGCCGGACAATCTTTCTGTAGTCGGGAACGACATCATCGTCGCGCTCCATCCCAACCTCATTCGCCTTGCGCTCAATCGAAAATGGGGAATGGGAAAGTCCGGATCGCGCATCGCGCGCATCGACCTCGACAGTGGCGAAGCCACGGTCCTCTTTGACGATCGAAGCGGGGAAGTCTTCAGCGCCGCCACAATCGGCGTTGTGACTGAACGCGGGCTAGTCGCAGGCTCCGTCACCGACAGCGGTCTCCTTGTTTGCGAGAAAACCCGGTGAGCGGCGTAACACTGGTCACCGGCGGATCGGGATTTGTCGGCAAGGAACTTGTGCGCTTGTTGCGCGCACAAGGCGAACAGGTGCGGTCCTTTGATCTCGCGCAGCCGCTTTGCGCCGACGATGTCCAGGGCTCTATCACCGACGAGCAAGCGGTCGCGGCGGCCATGGAGGGCGTCCGATCGGTTTTTCATCTTGCCGGCAACGCACAGCTCTGGTCGAAAGACGAAAACCAGTTTGACGAGGTGAACCGGCGCGGCACGGAAATTGTCGTTGCGGCGGCGACAAAAGCTGGCGTATCGAAATTCGTACACTGCTCCAGCCTGACAACACTGATTGGAAAAAATACGCCCGTCGGGCCGTCGATCGCAGACGAGAGCTTGCGGCTTTTTTCTAATGAGATGCTTGGGCCTTATCCGCGTTCGAAGCTGGCGGCGGAACACATTGTCGAAGGGGCTGCAGCGGACGGGCTTGATGCGATCATCGCCTTGCCAACCGAACCGCTCGGACCGGGCGATGCGGCGCTGACCCCGCCGACAAAAATGATTCTCGATTTCGCCAATGGCGCAACGCCGGCCTATATCGATTGCATTTTGAACTTCGTTCCCGCGGCGAGCATTGCCGAAGGCTTGATCGCGGCCCGAAAAGAGGGCGCCCGGGGCGCGCGATATCTCCTCGGCGGCGAAAACACGCCAATGGTCACGTTGCTTGCGGAGATAGAAAAAATCACCGGAGTCGCCGCGCCAAAAACCAGAATGCCGTACTGGGTCGCGCTCGCCGCCGGCGCCGTCGACACGGGGCTGGTTTCCGCCATCACGGGCAAGCCGCCCAAGGCGCCGCTCACCGGGGTGCGCCTCGCCGGTCGGCAGGTTTCCTTTTCCAGCGAGAAAGCTGCGCGCGAACTTGGCTGGCGCGCCGCAGACTGGCGTCCGGCGCTGCGTACTGCGATCGGGTGGTTTGACGAGCAGGGATTGCTGCTGAAACCTGTTTCGTAACCCAGATGTTTACGCGATGATGGGTCTGTCGCGAAAAGGAATGCTCTGATGACTGCGCATACAGCGATTGAACAATGGCTTGATGGCCGCAGTTTTGACGATTGGCGCGCGCAATTTGACCGCGACGGTTACATTCAGTTTGACCGCGTATTGTCTGACGCGTTGCTCAGCGACATTCGCGCCGCACTCGGACCGTATCTTGGACAGGATATTCATGGACGCAACGAATTTGAGGGCCATGAAACGAACCGCGTTTACGCCTTGCTGGCGAAGGGCGCCATATTCGCCGATCTCGCAACCCATCCCCTTGCGCTGGCGTTCGCTGAAGCCGACCTTGGCGCCGATTGCCTGTTGTCTGCGTGCCTCGCCATCAATCTCCATCCCGGTGAAACGCCCCAGCCCTGGCATTTTGACGACAGCCATTATCAATGGCCGCGCCCGCGACCGTCCCTTGGCGTCAGCGCGTTTTGGGCGATAGACGATACGACCGAAGACAACGGCGCCACAGAAATCCTGCCCGGTAGCCATTTGTGGCCGGAAGACATCATTGACGGCGCCGTCGGCCTTGACGATTTCATGCGCGACAAGGCGCGCGAGACCGATATCGGAGCCCGGGCCGACATAAAAAAAGCAGTCATGCCCGCGGGGTCGTTGATGCTTGCAAAAGGAACTTTGTGGCATCGCGGCGGCGCCAATCGATCAGGTGCATCGCGGCTGATCATTACGCCGCAATACTGCCCAGGCTGGACCCGGCAACTTGAAAACATGGCGATTGCGGTTCCGCCTGTTATTGCCCGCGCGCTGCCGAAACGGGCGCGTGAGCTCATCGGGTATTCGATCCATCCGCCATTTATGGGCTATGTGGACGGTCGGCACCCGGATCGGAAACTTGAAATCCGGGACAATTCGTAGCGACCGATTGAAACTACATGGCGACGCGCCAATGTCAGTAGGAAGACATGGAGGCATCGGAACATGCAATTCAAACGCATTATCGCTGCAATCGATCCAGAGGACGATCTTGCGGAAAAAGTACTGGCCGCTGCGCATAGTCTTGCTTTGCGAGACGGCGCCGCATTGGCGGTTGTCAGCGTCTGGCCGAGAGTCAGCGCGTCGCCCCTCGGTGTTGGCGGCGACGCCGGCGCAGGCGCGGCCGCAGCCTCGCAGGCGGTTCTTGAACAGCATCGCCTTGGCCGGGAAAGCTGCAATGATCGGCTAAACGCCCTGATTGCGGCGACGGCGCCTGAAGCTGAAGTGGTCATTCTTGACGGCGACGCCGCGGAAGAGACCACTCAGTATGCAGAAAAAATGGGCGCGGATCTGATTGTCACGGGATCCCATCAGCGCGGCTTCTGGGGCGCGCTGTTGCACGGCAGTTCCTCACGGGGACTGGTGCACGACGCGCCCTGCGCCGTGTTCATCGTGACCAAACGCTGTTCGGAAGCGATTTAAGCGGCGCTAGGCGGCAAAGCTATGCGGGAAGTCTGCGCCGACAGCTTTTGAAATCGTCACCTGCAGAATGTCGGCGCCGGAAATTGTCACCTGCTCGCCAAACTCGTCGATGGCGTCCGTTGTGGCTGCGCTGATGCCGTTGCAGGCGTTCCATGCATCGGCTTCATTTTCAAAGCCGTCCACATAAGCAGTGTCGACGACTTCCGCCGCGTCGGCGTTTTCGCAAAAAAGCGTCAGGTAATAGGGGCCGATCGGCTCGAATTCATCGGTCATGGGGTTCGCCTCAGGTAAAACTCGGCGGCGAGTGAACGCGATTATAGTTAACGCGAGCTTTCTATTGATCTGTGTAGAGAAGAAAAAACAGTAAGGAACGATTAAGCATTCCTGCTCAAATCATAATGGCGGCCTTTCCATTGGCCGCCGCGCCCCTGCACCTGGCGCAGGCCCGAATGAACGGTCATTATGGTGTAAAGCGCCGCCGCGACAGGCAATGTCGCAGATTGCCAGGGCTCGCCGCGATAAAGTTTGACGGTCGGCCAGAAAATCCGCGCCATAATCCCCCAGGCGAAAAGAGCGAAAAAAGTCGCAAGCAAATTCTGATGAATTGCGAGGGACAGCGCGACGAGCGGAGGTATGAGATAGATAAGCCCCATGCCGAATACGGCGCCCGCAAGCACAAGCGGTGAGAAACCAAGCTGGGCGTATGCGGTGCGCGCAACCATGTTCCAAATGGAAGAAAGGGATCGGTTGTCCCGCAGGCTCGTCGCCTCTGTATCTGCGAGGCCGATCCAGGTTCGTGTCGCCGGCGTTAAATCCTTGATGTTTCGCGCCAGCGCGCAGTCATCGATTAGCCGGTCGCCAATGGCGGCGACGCCGCCGGCCGCATCAAAGTCATCGGCGCGCACAAGCATGCATCCGCCAGCGGCCGCTGCGACGTTTTCGTTTGCGTCATTGGATAATGGAAACGGATAGAGCTTCTGAAAAAAGAAGACAAAAGCGGGGATTAGAAGCCCGCCCCAAAGCCCGCGCGCGTCGAGGCGCGCCATCAGCGAGGCGAGGGACAAGTCTTCGGCTTCCGCTTTCGCTACCAATCGAGCAAGCGTGTCAGGAGCAAAGACGATATCGGCGTCGGTGAGGAGGTAATAAGTCGGCTGCGCGCCGCGCGCCTCTTCGATCCCCTGTTGCACGGCCCAGAGTTTGCCGGTCCAACCGTCGGGTAAAGGCGCGCCGTCGATAATCGTCAGCCTGTCGGAGCCTTCGGCCGCCGCACGGGCTTTATCCGCAGTTCCGTCGTCGGAACCATCATCGACCAGGACGACGCAAAAATCTCCCTGATAATCAGCCGCCATATGCGCAGCGACAACCGCGCCGACCGAAGCGGCCTCATTGCGGGCCGGGACAATGGCAGTCACCGCCGGCCAGACTTCCGGCGCCGGCGCAGCCTCAAGCCGCTGGTTCGCGCGCCAGAACCCGCCATGCGAAACGGCGAGATAAATCCATGCGGCGAGGGCGAAAAAAGCAAGAATGGTCATGGCTGACAGCCGGTATATCGATGGATGTCGCCCCTTGGAAGGCGGCGCGGTCATAGCTTGGATTACGCCGCGAAAGCAGTATGGTGCGGCCACTATGAACGCCGTTCTTGAAACCGAAAAAACCGCCGCAGAGATCACGCCGGAGACCCCGTCCGGCAAGGGCGCGGGCGATGAGAATTTTCCCGTCGGTTCATTCCTGCTGCCGAAACGGCTGCGGCCCCATGTGGCGAAGTATTATGCGTTCGCCCGGGCGATCGATGACATTGCCGATAACGACGCGCTGGCCCCGGAAGAAAAAGTCAGGCGGCTGCGGGCCTTTGATGCGGCGCTGCAGGGCGAGCCCGGTTACGGCGGGGAATACGAAAAGGCTCATGCGCTGCGGCGTTCGCTTGCAGATACCGGCGTGACGACCAAACACGGCAGCGATCTCGTTGCCGCATTCGTGCTTGATGCGGAGAAACTGCGTTACGTCGATTGGAACGAGCTGCTTGGCTATTGCGAATTGTCGGCCAATCCGGTCGGCCGCTACCTCCTCGATCTCCACGGCGAAGACAAGTCCGGATACCGTTATTCCGACGCGCTTTGCACAGTGTTGCAGATTATCAATCACCTGCAGGACTGCGGCGACGACCGGCGTGATCTCGACCGGGTTTATGTGATCGAAACCTGGCTTAGAGAAGAAGGCGGCGCGATCGAAGATCTCGACGGGTCCGCATCGAGCCCGGCCCTCGACAAGGTCAAACACCGCATGCTCGACGGCTGCGATTCATTGATGAAAGACGCGCGGCGATTGCCGGCGGCGCTGACGTCTAAAAGCCTCGCCATGGAATCTGCGGTGATCGTACGCCTTGCCGACCGATTGATTGCGCGTTTGCGCAAGGGCGACCCGCTTGCGAAGCGCGTAGCGCTTTCAAAACTCGATTTCGCCTTCGCCGGCGTAGCGGGCGCAGTCTCCGGATATTTTCAAGCCGGGAAGGGCGCATGAATGAGCGCCGCTGAGATTTCTCTTGAAGACGCCCGCCGTCACGCGGCGGAAACAGTCAAGCGCTCAAAAACGTCGTTTGGCGCCGGCATGCGTATCCTGTCGCGGGAACGGCGTGAGGCAATGTATGCGATTTACGCCTTTTGCCGCGAAGTCGACGATATCGCCGATGAGGGCGGAACGCGGGACGAAAAAATGGCGGCGCTTGCCGAATGGCGGCGCGAGATTGAACGGGTCTACGCCGGTGCGCCGCAGACGCCTACTGGCCATGCGCTGAAAGAAGTTGTTCGGCGATTTGATTTGCCCCGACAGGAATTCATTCTCGTTATCGAAGGCATGGAGATGGACGCGGCAGGGCCCGTTATCGCGCCGAGCCTTGAAGATCTTTACGCTTACACCCGCCGCGCGGCCGGCGCCGTCGGCATGCTGTCAATGCCGGTCTTTGGCGCGCCGCGAAACCAAACCGCCGACGATTTTGCGCTGTCGCTGGGCGATGCGTTGCAGCTCACCAATATCTTGCGCGACATCGAACAGGACGCTGGCGAGGGGCGCCTTTATCTGCCGCGGGAGATTCTTGAAAAGCACGGATGTCCATTAACGCCGGACCAGATTGGCGCCGCACCCGGTTTGCCGAAAGTGCGTGATGAAATGGCGGCGTTAGCGAGAGAGAAATTCGGCGGCGCGCGAAGAGCGCTCGTTGATCTCGACTGGCGCGTGCTTCGTCCCGCGCTCCTGATGATGGGCGTCTATGAGCGCTATCTCGACAAGATGACCGCTCGCGGCTGGGCCAACGGGCAGGAGCGCGTGACGATTTCAAAGGCTGAAAAAATAGCCATAGCCGTGCGCTGGTTTTTTGCGCCGAAGATGAAAGCGGGCTGAGACGCGTGCCGCATGTTCACATCATCGGCGCCGGTCTTTCGGGATTGTCAGCGGCAGTGCGTCTTGTCGAAGCCGGCGTTCCCGTCACGCTCTATGAGGGCGCCGGTCAGGCCGGCGGGCGCTGTCGTTCATTTTACGATAAGCACCTGGAGCGCGACATCGACAACGGCAATCACCTGATCATGTCGGGCAACCACGCGGCGCTTTCCTATCTCGACAGGATCGGCTCGCCGAAACCGCTGATCTGGCCTGAAGGCGCCGTCTATCCGTTTGTTGATGTTCGATCGAATGCGCGCTGGGACGTACGCATCAATGACGGGATTTTTCCGTCATGGGTTTTCAAAAAAGATATGCGCGTGCCGAATACGGGGCTGATGGATTACGCCAAGGCGGCGGCGATCGCGCTTGCGGGATCAGACAAAACCGTCGCTGAGGTCGTCGACGAAAAGTCGCCGCTTTATGAAAATTTCTGGGAGCCGTTAACGCTCGCCGTCCTCAACACAACACCGGCGCGCGGCTCGGCGAAGCTCTTGTGGAGCGTCATTCGCGAAACATTCCTGCTCGGGGGATCAGCCTCAACGCCGCTTGTGGCGCGCGAAGGACTCGGTCCTGCGTTTATCGATCCGGCGGTGCAATTTATCGAAAAAGCCGGCGGCGTTGTTCGTCTTAATGCAAGACTTAAGGGCGCATGGATGGAAGGCGGCGTCGTTGAAAGCCTCAACTTCGCCGATGAAACCGTAACGCTGGAGGAGGGCGACGCCGTGATATTCGCCGTTCCGCCGACGCGATTGAGGCAAATTATGCCCGATGTCGATCCGCCTGTGGACGACGCCTCAATCCTCAATGTGCACTTTCGATTGCGCGAGCCCTATCAAAACCGCCGCGCAACCGATAGCGCATTTGTCGCCCTCATCGGCAGCCTCGCACAATGGGTTTTCATCCGTGAAGACGTCGTCTCGGTTACGACATCGGCGGCCGATGCGCTGGGCGCCGATGATGTTCCAAATGATAAAGTCGTCGCCCAGATCTGGGAGGAGGTGTGCATCGCCCTTGGCCTTGCCGGCGAAACATATGAACGGGTGCGCGTCATCCGCGAAAAACGCGCAACCCCTGATCAGTCGCCCGCGGGCGTCAGGAAACGCCTCAAGCCGGAAACCCAATATCGCAATCTGTTCCTCGCCGGCGACCATACGGATACCGCCGTACCGGCGACGATTGAGGGTTCAATCCGGTCGGGGGAAAAAGCGGCGGGGCTGGTTTTAAAGGCCGCCGGCGCGTGAGCTTCATCGCCGTCATCTGTGGATTGAAATCGGAATCCGCCGTCGTTCGCGCCGCCGGCAAGTCTGACAAACTGCGCATCGATGTTTCGGGCGCCAGCGCAGCGCGGGCATATGATCTCGCCCGCACCGCATGTCAGGACGGCGCCGCGGCGGTGATTTCAATCGGCGTTTCCGGCGGGCTCGACCCGGCGCTTCAACCCGGCGATCTTGTCATCGGCGATGAAGTCATCGCCGATGAAACGGGTAGTCACTACCAAGCTGATGAATATTTGATGGGCGCCGCCAAGGCGTCAGTGTCAAACCGGCCCGTTTCCATCGGCCCGATATTCGGCTCTGATTCCATCGTTCAGTCGGCCGATCACAAAACGGCGCTCCACTACAATCACAATGCCGTCGCCGTCGATATGGAGAGCCATGGCGCGGCGCGTGCGGCGGCGGAGTTTTCCGCCCCGTTCATCGCCATTCGCGCCATCGCCGACCCGGTGGACCGCGCGCTGCCGAAGGCCGCCCTTAACGCAGTGGCGCCGGACGGATCGACCAGAGTTCTTGCAACGCTCTTTGAAATGGCGAAAGCGCCGGGAGATATCCCGGCGCTTTTGCAGTTGGGTTCGGATTCGCAAAAGGCGCTGAAAACTCTACGCCGCGACCTCGGCCCGTTCTTTGACCGCCTCTTTCTCGCGCTCGATCTTTGACATTTCTGCGGCGACGAGTTTTTCGTGCACGTCTTCGGCCGGCCGGGCGTTGGTAAGATCGATTTCCGGCGCCATCGGGCCTTCGGTTTTGATCTTGAACATGTTCGGGATGCGGAACATTTTGAACGGATTTTTTACCGCGTCCATTGCCGCCGTCGGCTCATAGCCGCAATGGGCCATGCAGTTCGAACACTTTTCGTATTTGCCGGTGCCGTAGCTGTCCCAGTCGGTGGTATCCATCAGTTCCCTGAATGAGGAAACATAGCCTTCGCCAAGAAGGTAACAGGGTTTCTGCCAGCCAAAGACATTGCGCGTCGGCGAACCCCACGGCGTGCACATATATTCTTCGTTGCCGGCGAGGAAATTGAGGAACAGTGATGAGTGGGAGAGGTTCCATTCGCGTCCGCGCTCTTTGCCGATGCGGAAGATGTCCCGGAAGAGGTTTTTGGTTTTCTCGCGCGACAGGAAATGATCCTTGTCTTCGGCGCGTTCATAGGCGTAGCCCGGCGAGATCGAGATATTGACGCCGAGGTCGGTTGCAAAGTCGAGATAATCGGCAACCTGTTCGGCCGTCATGTTGTCGAAGATCGTCGCATTGACGTTGACCTGGAAGCCGGCCTCCTGAGCCGCTTTGATCGCCTTGACGGCAATCTTGAATGTGCCCTTTTGGTCAACCGCGTGGTCGTGCTCTTCCTCAAGCCCATCGAGGTGAACAGAGAAAAAGAGGAACGGCGACGGCTTGAAGAGGTGGAGTTTCTTCTCGAGCAGCAGCGCGTTGGTGCAAAGCGATACGAATTTCTTGCGCTTGACGATGCCTTCGACGATCTCGCCAATCTCTTTATGGATGAGGGGCTCCCCGCCCGGCACTGCCACCACCGGCGCACCGCATTCATCGACCGCATCAAGGCATTCCTGAACGGAAAGACGCTTGTTGAGGATCGGCGCGGGATAATCGATTTTACCGCAACCAGGGCAGGCGAGGTTGCAGCGGAATAGCGGCTCTAAAAAGAGCACCAGCGGATATTTCTCGCGCCCGAGCAGCGTCTGCTTCGCCACATAGGCGCCGACGCGAATTTGCTGATGCAATGATACTGACATTATCTCATCCCTTGTTCGTAATTTTGTCAGACAGCGCCGACAGCCCAAGCTTTCATGGCGTCTTCAGAGCGCGGAACGTCTGAAAGTTCCCGCGGCAATTTGAAGTGAATGTTTTCTTCAACGCCGTCGAGAGTCTCCACCGATACCTCGCGGTAGTTCTTGAGGCGCTCGATTGTCTCCTGAACGAGTTTTTCAGGCGCTGACGCGCCGGCGGTGACGCCGACGGTTTTGACAGTTTCGGTCAGCCAGGCCGGATCGAACATGGAGGCGTCTTCGATGAGGTAGGACGGTATTCCGAAATTTTCGCCGATTTCCCGAAGACGATTTGAATTCGATGAGTTATGCGCGCCGACGACCAGCAAGAGATCTACCTGCTTCGCCATGGCGATTACGGCTGTTTGACGGTTTTGCGTAGCGTAGCAGATGTCGCGAGTGTCGGGGCCGATGATATTGGGAAAGCGCTCTTTCAGCGCCGCGATGACGTCCTTGGTGTCGTTCACCGAAAGTGTCGTCTGGGTTACGAAGGCGACGCGGTCGGGATCAGCGACGTCAAGCTTTTCGACTTCCTCAACTTCGGACAAGACATGCACCGTACCCGGAATTTGTCCCAGGGTTCCTTCCACTTCCGGATGGCCGATATGGCCGATGAGGACAATGTCGTAGCCTTTTGCGGCGTATCGTCGGCCTTCCTTGTGCACCTTGGTGACGAGGGGACAGGTTGCGTCGATAACATCGAGTTCGCGCACCAGCGCGCCGTCCTCAACCTTTTTTGAAACCCCATGGGCGGAGAAGACCGTCACTGCGCCGGTGGGGATTTCGTCGACTTCTTCGACGAAAATCGCGCCGCGCTCGCGCAGGGTCTCAACCACGAATTTGTTGTGGACGATCTCGTGGCGCACATAAACCGGCGCGCCATATTTCTCGAGCGCCCGCTCGACAATATCGATGGCGCGCTCAACGCCGGCGCAAAAGCCCCGGGGCTGCGCCAATACTACTTTGATTTCGCCTTTGGCGCCCGCCATCGACAGTCCCCTCATTCACTCGTTACAGCGTTTAACAGCGTTATTCCATGGGTGCGAAACGCTCGCAACAGGTCAGCGCTCACAATCGGTTGCGGTTATATCGCCTGATTTGTTGCAACGCAAAATAATGCTCCGAGCGCCAAGATCAATCCTTTCCGGCTTGTCATATTTGGCCACATGTTGGCGAACGGCCCCCGATCCTATAGCGTCGCCGGTTCGGGGTTACTGGTTTGGGGTGATTTTCATGTTCAATTTGTTTTCGGGCGGCGCGGACGAACAAACGTCCTGGCCGGCGGCCGACGTCCTGGCGGCGTTGAAAAAGCGCTTTGGCGGCGTCGACAAGCTTGGCGAGGACGGCCCTCTCAAAGTTTACGGCGTTGAGGACAATGGCGTGAATTTTGTGGTGGCGCTGATGCAGACCGCGCCCGGGTCCGACCAGGTGGCCGAGCTGGGCTTCCTTGCTCGTTTCGTGGGCTTTCCGGTCACCGCTCAAACTGTCGAAAATATCAACCGCAATCTCCATATCTCCGTCGCGTCGATCGAGAACAACGACCTGTTCCTGATGGCCGGTCTGCAGGTCATGGGTGCGTTCGACGAAACCCAATTCAACCTGATCATCGAAGCCTGGCGGCGCGATCTTGCGCTCTGCGTGCATGGGGTCAGCGGTGAAAGCGCCACCATGGCTGACATTTTCCCTGCTGCGAAACTGGAAGCCGCTCGAGAATATGCTGTGAACCGGGCCCCGTCCGAAGGCGGGCGAAGCAACATCGACATGCTTTCGACCTTTCTCGGCGCCCGAAAAGCGAACCGGGTCCTGTGCGACAACTGCGGCGGCCGCGGCAGACGGGGGTTCATCGCACGGACCTGCGAGGCGTGTGATGGAGACGGGTTCGTCGAGGGGCGGCTTTGAGGGTGGATTTTTTCCGTCGAAGAATTTAACCCCCGCTCGTTCCCGCCTTCGCGGGGTAAGCGGGTGTATGATCGATGTCCGAATTCCAGTCCACAATTAAAGAAACCGCCGGCCTGATCGAAACGGCCCTCGACGCATTCATTCCGTCCCGAGGAGGACCGCTCGGCCGCGTCGCTGACGCCATGCGCTGGGGCGCTCTTGATGGCGGCAAGCGGTTGCGCCCGTTTCTGGTGATCGCCGCCGCCGACATGTTCGATTGCCCGCGGGCGCGCTCGATCCGGGTAGGCTGCGCGGTGGAGATGATCCACTGCTATTCGCTCATCCATGACGATCTGCCGGCCATGGATGATTCCGATCTCCGCCGGGGGCGGCCGTCGGTGCATAAGAAATTTGACGATGCGACGGCGATCCTCGCCGGCGATGCGCTGTTGACCCAGGCCTTTGAAGTGTTGGCTGACGAGGCGACCCACCCGGACGGGGCTGTGCGCTGCCGCCTCGCGCTGGAGCTTGCGCGCGCTGCCGGCAAAGAGGGCATGGTCGGCGGCCAGATGATCGATATCTACGCGGAACAGAAAGACTTCGATCTTGCCGGCATCGAAGAGTTGCAACGATTAAAAACCGGGGCGTTGATCCGCTTCGGCGCTGTTGGCGGCGGCCTTGTCGGGGAGGGGAGCGCGGATGAAGTTGCAGCGCTTTGCGCCTTTGCCGAAGATTTGGGGCTGGCCTTTCAGATCGTCGACGACATTCTGGATGCAACGCAGGATGCCGAAACCCTGGGCAAGCCCGCGGGCCAGGACGCGGAAATGGACAAAGCCACGTTCATCAAACTCCTCGGCATGGACGGGGCCAAGTCAAAGGCGGCAGAACTCGTTCAATCCTGCAAGGCTCACCTCGACCGTTTCGGCGCCGCCGCAGCGCCGCTTAAAGGTGCGGCGGACTTTGTCTTTGCGCGGAAGAACTAGGGACGTGGCCCGGGGAGCGTGCAATTGCGGCGCGGTGGCGTTCGAGATTGCCAGCGAAATAAAAGACGTTTTTGTCTGTCACTGCTCAATCTGCCGACGATTTTCCGGCGTTCACGGCGTCGCTGTCGTGCTCGTTGAAAACGATGCGTTCCGGTGGCTGCGCGGTGAGAATGAGATCAGCGCGTGGAAGAAACCGGACGCCGACTGGGAGGGATGGTTCTGCAGAATTTGCGGGTCGCCCTTGCCCGGGCGCAATGATGACGCCCGGATGTACGTGCCGGCGGGATTGATTTCAGAAGGCGGCGAGCACCTCAAAGTTGCGCATCACATATTCGTCGAATCAAAAGCGACGTGGGACGAAATCGGCGACGCCGGCCTCCAGCATGGGCAAGCATTCGGTACGGCCAAGTAAAGACAGCCGATAGCGGTTTACGCTCCCGCTTCCTGCTCCAGCCGGTCGAGCAACGCATCGATGCCGTTCGTGGCGATGAAGGAAGAAAACTCCTCGCGCTTGACCAGCATGATCGAGACGCCCTGGACGATAATATCGATCGCCTTGCGTTCGCCGGATTTTAGCTCTCGCACGCGCCAGTCGACGAGAATGGGCGAATCGTCCGGCCGCTCAAACTGCGTGCGCACGATGACGTCGCGGCGGCCAAGTTCGCGGGCGTCCATCACTTCAAGCGGCTTCCCGACGATTTCGTCAAACTGCTCCGCGTAGAGTTTGGTGATGTAGTCCGGGAAGACGGCGTTGTAGCGCTCTGTCTGCGCCTCGGTCATGGATGTGCGGGATTCGCCGAGCATGAACTTGCCGATGGTCTCAAGGGCGAGGCCGTCGGCGAGCACTTTCTGGAAGTTCGAAAGCTGCGTCGCCTCGTCAGCGTCTTCGTCTGTAAGCGCTACAGTTGCGTCCGCTGTCAGTGCTTTGGCGAATTCAACGGCGCCGTCGATACGGCTCACCTCGGCTTCGGCGTGGGAGTCCACGTCGTCCTCCTGCGCGTAAGCGGGCGCTACGGACGAGGCGGCGAGGAGGGCGGCGAATATCCGAACGCGGGACATGAACATGGCGGCTATCCTGATCGATTGAATGTGCGTCACAGCAATATGGAACGATTACGCCCTTTATCCAGCGCGAGTGAGTCGAAAAGGTGACCCGGCGTTACCAATCGGACACAGGCGCATAGATCCGCACCTGTGGCGCGCCCTGCAATTCAGCCCCTATTTATATGAAATTATTGGTCTTTAAACGTGATCTTATCAGATCGCCTGACCGCTTCCGGCATGCGTTTTTCCGCATAGTCGAAGGCGGCGGGCAGGACCACCAGGGTGCAAATCAGCGTGAAGGCGATGGCGATGGACAATAGCTCGCCCATGGAGGCGGTGCCCCGATGGGGCGACAGCATCAGCGATCCGAAGCTCGCCACCGTTGTCAGCGCCGAGAACAGAACCGCCCGCGGCGTCGATGTGCCGTAGACCCCTTCTCCGGCGGCGACCTGATCGTGGCGAAGCACAAGGTGAATGCCGCTGTCCACCCCGATTCCGATCAGCAGCGGCAGAACGATCACATTGGCGTAGTTGAACGGGATATTGAGAAGAACGCCGGTTGCGGCGGTTAAAACCGCGGCGAGCGCCAACGGAAAGAGAACCAACGCCACAAGGCGCAGGCGACGAATGAAAATGATCAGCATTATGGCGACAACGGCGAATGCGATGCCGGTCGCTTGGAGCATCGCTGCCGATATTGTCTCGCCCGCCTTGATCGATTGATAGGCGCCGCCGGTAAGATCAGGAATGACGGCGGAAACGTCGTCGACAAACTCATTGAGCGCGCCAAAGTCGCGCACATCGGCTTCCGGCAGAATATCGACCCGCCATTCGCCGTCTTCTGAAAGATAGCGGGCCCGCAATGCTTCGGGCAGCGTCTCGACCTCTACATAATCTGCGTTCAATTGCGCGGCGAGCCGTTCAGCGAGCGCCGGCCAATAAAGAAAGATGTTCTGTTCGATACGCTCGACGAGCGATGTGTCGTCGGCGGACTGGACTCTGGCGAGAAGCGCGGCGAGATCCGCGCCGGGTCCGTCGCTATAGGCTTCATCAAGCCGTGTTTTCAGTTCGCCGACGCCCTCCGCGGCGGATGGGCCGTCAATGCTGTTCGGTTCGGCGGCGAATGCGAAAACCAGCGTCCCCGCCGCGAAGTCAATCAATTCCAGTTTTGCGTCCTGGTCGTCCGGCACAAAATCCGGAAGTGAGCGTGTGGTTGCGACGGTGGCGAGGGCCGCGGCTTGCGCTGCGGTTTCCCGGGCGTCGGCTTCAGATGAAGTGAGGCGCGTCAACCGATAGGGGATCGTGTCCTCATCCTCGAACAGCAGATTGAAGCCGGTAACAGACGGCGCATTGGGATTGCGCAACGACATCTGGTCGGCGTCAAAACGCACCTGCGGCATTAACAATAGCGCACCGACCCCCGCGAGGATGGTTATGAGAGAAACCGGCGCTGCGATTTTCTCGATTGTTGCGAAGCCGGCGCGAACGGCGCCTCCGCGTTTGCGCGTTTTCGTTACGGGCAGTCGTTTGAGCGCCGCTGGCAAGAACGTCACAGAAACGATGAAAGCGATGATCACGCCGGCGCCGGCGATTACGCCGAGCTGGGCGATGCCATCGAATCTGGTTGGTACGAAGGAAAGAAAGGCAAGTGCTGTCGTCGGCGCCGCGAGCGCCAGCGCTGGCCCGACTTCATGCAGCGCGCCCTTCAAGGCTTCTGCATTTGTCTGTCCGTCAACGCGGCGTTCCTGAACGTGCAGCAAAAGGTGAATCGCAAAGTCTAGCCCTAGCCCGACGAGCAAAACGGTAAAGGCGACAGAGACGAGATTGAGTTCGCCGACAAAGCGTGCGGCGAATGCCGATGTGAAAACGAGCGTCAGCACGAGACTGACGAGCGTAAATCCAGCCATGGCCGGCGAGCGATAACAAATCAGCAAGAGGAATGTAACGACGACAAACGACAGCCCAAGGGAAAGGCCAATACCTGTGGTGACGGCTTCCAGTTCTTCAACCCGCAGCGCCGGGTCGCCGGTGACATAGGCGTCAACGCGTCCGCTGTATTTTTCGTTCAGCGCCGCGATCTGGGCGCGCAGGGTTTCGATACCGGGTTTTGCCGGTTGCAGCCGCGAGAAATCAAGGACGGGGCTCGCATAGATAAGACGCGTATGCATCGGCTTTTCGCGCGTTTCTTCATCGAGGGCGCCCATCCAGGAAAACGGCCGGTCCTGGTCATCAATTGCGGCTTCAATTGTCTTGCCGATTTCGCCGTAGAGCGTGAGGAGGGTGTCCTGGCCGAGATCGGATTGTTCAGCCAATGCGTCGTTGTCAGCGAGCGTCGTGAAAAGCGTTCCAAGCGTCGGACTTTTGATCAGCGTCTCGACAAGGCTCGACGCCCTGGTCAATTGCGTGAGGCGGGATTCAAGTTCGCTTTCGCTTAGGTAGAGGAGGCCGTTTTCAGCAAAGAATTCATCTACGGCCGGCGCAAAAACGGAATCGAACGCCACTTTGTCGTCGGCGATTGAGTCTCTCAAATCGGCGGCGAAGGCGTCTGCCTCATCGAGGCTCGCCGCGCGGACCAGGACGATTATGTCGGTTTTGATCTGCGGAAAAGCCTCACGCAGCGCGATCGACCGTTGTTGAAAGGGCAATTCCGAATCCAGCATGGAACTGGTGTCGGTGTTTACCTTGAGGTTCCCGGCCGCATACCATCCGGCGGCGGCCGCGGCAGCGAGAATCAACAGCGCCAGCAAGGCGCCGCCCCGCCGCGCAATTTCCGCCCACACTATCAGCGCGTTTTCTATGATTTTGAGCATGAAAGGCGGACCATCCGGCGTAGCTAGGCGAAAGGGTGTCATTTCTAATCGCTTCGCGCCGGCTTGGAAACCGGGCCCTTGAGAGCGTCCGGCGGCCGCCTTGCCGTCATCGGCCCCCTTCGCTAGTGCTTGGGCGATGACGCTCAATCCCCAACTTCACCAAGATCTCGCATTCCTCGACGACCGCCGGGCGGTCATGACGGAAACCCTGCGCGCGTGGTGCGCCATCAATTCCGGCAGCGCCAATCTCGACGGCCTCAAAGCCATGCATGACGCCCTCAAAGAAGGGTTTGACGAATTGGGCGCCGAGGCTGAGACCGTTCCGTCAGAGCCGCGCCCGGTCGTTACCCGCGATGGCGAAATCACTGCGCAACCGCTTGGCGACATGCTGCGGCTTGTGAAACGGCCGCAGGCCCCAGTGCGGGTCTTGCTCACCGGACACATGGACACGGTGTTCGGCGTCGATCATCCGTTCCAGTCGGAAAAATTTCTCGATGACGACACACTGAACGCGCCAGGCGCCGCCGACATGAAGGGTGGATTGCTGGTCATGCTCAACGCGTTGCTGGCCGTCGAACAGTCATCGCTTGCTGAAAAGATTGGTTATGAAATCATCATCAATGCGGATGAGGAAATTGGCTCGCAAGGCTCGGCGCCGTTTATGACCGAAGCCGCAAAGCGCGCGCATTTCGCCTGCATCTATGAACCGGCGCTGGCCGACGGAACGCTGGCCGGCGCGCGCAAGGGCTCCGGAAACTTTGCCGCCATCATTCGAGGCAAGAGTGCTCACGCGGGTCGCGAGCATCATCTGGGGCGCAACGCTATCGCCGCCGCCGCCGATTTTGTCGGCGCCATCGATAAACTCACCGGCGCGCGGGACGGTCTCACGGTCAACGTCGCGCGCGTTGATGGAGGCGGGCCGGAAAACGTCGTGCCCGATCGCGCTGTGGTGCGTTTCAATGTTCGTCTCGAGCAGCCAGACGATGCGGAGTTTTTCAAAAGCGCCGTCGATCATGTGATTGCTGAGATTAACGGCCGCGAAGGTTACGAGGCGGAACTTGCCGGCGGCTTTACCCGGCCGCCCAAGCCCATGACGCCAAAGCTTCAGGCGTTTTTCGAAGCGCTGAAAGCCACCGGCGACGAGCTGGGCATCGGCATTGCATGGGTTGCAACCGGCGGCTGCTGCGACGGCAACAACATTGCTGCAGCCGGAATCCCGGTGATTGACACTTTGGGCGTGCGCGGCGCGCATATTCATTCTGCGCAAGAATACGCAAAGCTCGACAGTCTTGTTGAGCGGGCAAAGTTGTCTGCGCTGCTCCTTTTAAAAATCGCCAATGGCGATCTACCCAATCCCGGATTACTGGACGAGGCCAACTGATGTCCCTGCCATTCATGCGACCGGTTGAACCCGGCGATTTTGAAGACATTCTGAAACTCGCCAAACAGTCGGGCGGCGGCATGACCAACCTGCCGGGCGATCGCGACGCTCTAAAAGCGCGCATCGACTTCGCGGTTCAAAGCATTACGTCGAACCCGACAGAGCCAACCGGCGAAGTCTTTATGCTGGTGCTCGAACAGGATGGCGAAGTGGTTGGCACGTCGGCGGTGTTCTCCGCCGTCGGGCTCGACCATGGTTTTGTGAATTATCGGATCAACAAAACCGTACATGCTTCAACGCAGTTAAAGAAACGCATCGAGCGGCGTTTGCTCGTGCCCACGCATGATTTTACAGGGTGCGCCGAAGTCGGCTCGCTCTTCCTGTCGCCGGATGCGCGCGGCGGCGGCTTTGGCAAGTTTCTCGCCAAGGCGCGATATTTGTTCATCGCCGAGCACAGAGACCTGGTCGCCGACCCTGTTTGCGCCGAACTGCGCGGCTGGCGCGGCCCAGATGGCGAACAACCTTTCTGGGAAGCCCTGGGCAAGTATTTTTTCGACATGGAATTTGAAGACGCGGATCTCGCAAATTCCGCTCTCGGCAACCAGTTCATCGCCGACATGATGCCGCGCCATCCCATCTATGTGGCGCTGCTGCCGGAAGCCGCGCGCGAATGCCTGGGCCGGCCTCATGACGGGGCGGCGCCGGCGTTTAACATGCTGTTGAAGGAAGGTTTTGCGTTCCGCGGATATATCGACGTTTTTGACGGCGGACCTCTGGTCGATGCACACATTGACGACATCAAGACGGTGCATGAAAGCCGCAGGCTTTCGGTCGAAGCGGTCAAAGACGTTGGCGAGGCGCCGCTGATGCTGATGTCGGCTGGGCGGCTGCAATCGTACCGTGTGACGCGGGCTCCGGCGAAAATCGACGGCGACAAAATTACATTTGGCAAAGAAGCAGCCAAAGCGCTCGGCGTTCAAGAAGGCGACAAGATCCGAGCGGTGGAGTGGTAAGCGAATGACCGAAAAAATTCTCATCAACGGTGAATGGCGCACCGGCGCCGGCGCCGAATTTTCTTCTTTCGATCCTTCAACCGGTGAAACAATCTGGAACGGCGCCGCGGCGACGAAGGCTGACGTCGAGGATGCGGTTGCGGCTGCAAGGGCGGCCTTTTCCAAATGGGCGCTCACGCCGCTTAATGAACGCATTGCCGTGATGGAGCGCTATCGCGATCTCATCAAGCGCGACGCCGATGAACTCGCAACACTGATCAGCCGCGAGACCGGCAAGCCCTATTGGGAAACCAAAACCGAAGCAGCCGCCGTCGCCGGCAAGGTCGATATTTCGATCAAGGCCTATCATGAACGGACTGGCGTCAAGGAAACGCCGGGCGCTACCACCGCGGTCCTGCGCCACAAGCCGCACGGCGTGATGGCGGTGCTGGGGCCTTATAATTTTCCGGCGCATCTCGCCAACGGCCACATGGTTCCCGCACTGATCGCCGGCAACACAGTTGTCTTCAAGCCGTCGGAAATGACGCCGGGGCCGGGCGCTTTCATCATCGAGCGCATGGTCAAGGCGGGCGTCCCCGCCGGCGTCATCAACATGGTGCAGGGCGCGCGCGAGACCGGCGAAGCGCTGACCCATGCTGACGTTGACGGCGTTCTTTTCACTGGCGGCGCCAAAACCGGGCTCGCCATTCACAAGATGTTTGCTGACCGCCTTGATGTCATTCTTGCCCTTGAACTCGGCGGCAATAATCCGCTGATCTGGTGGGATACGGATGATCTCGATGCGGCGGCGTTCGCGGTAGTGCAGTCGGCGTTTCTAACCAGCGGTCAGCGCTGCACCTGCGCCCGGCGACTGATCATCCCGGAAGGACCCAAAGGCGATGCAGCAATCGACGCGCTCGTCAAACTCACCGACCGGTTGATCATCGACCAGCCCTTCGCCGATCCCCAGCCCTTTATGGGTCCGGTGATTTCGCCAAAGGTGGCGGATGGGCTTGAGCGCGCATTCGACATGCTGACCGAAGACGACGGCGAGGCGATCCGCAATCTTTCCGTGCGCGAGGAAGGATCGGCCTTTGTGACGCCTGGCATTGTCGACGTAACGCGTTCGAATGCAGTGCCCGATGAAGAGCATTTTGGGCCGCTTCTCAAAGTCTGGCGCGTCGCGGATTTCGACGCTGCGATTGAGCGGGCAAACGCCACGAAATTTGGTCTATCGGCGGGCATACTCACCGACGACAAGGCGAAATGGGAGCAGTTCATCGCGCTTTCCCGCGCGGGCATCGTAAACTGGAACCGGCAAACCACGGGCGCTGCGGGTTCGGCCCCGTTCGGCGGTATTGGCGCCAGCGGAAACCACCGTCCCGCGGCCTATTACGCCGCCGACTATTGCGCCTATCCGGTGGCGTCCATGCAAGGGGACGCGCTTCTTCCTTTGGCTAACGACCAGGTTGGAGTGCGATCGCGCGCAGTAAAATGAGTCTTCTTCCCCCTCACCCGAAATCGCTTTCGCGATTTCGACCTCTCCCCGAGGGGGAGAGGTGAGGTGCGATCATGAAGACTGAACAAGCAAGAAAGCTGCGACGAGAACAGACAGACGTCGAGAGAAAATTATGGTCGCGGTTGCGCAATCGACAGGTTGATGGGTTTAAGTTCAATCGCCAGGTTCCCAAAGGAAGATTTATTGTCGATTTCTGTTGTTCAGAAGCTCAGCTAGTTATTGAACTCGATGGGGACCAGCACGCCTTTGGCGACAATGCAAAACGCGATGCCGTTCGGACCCGTTATTTGAAAGAGAGCGGTTATCGAGTGCTCCGGTTCTGGAATATTGAAGTCCGCGAAAACATCGACGGCGTTCTTGAAACGATCTCGCTTGCTTTGAGGGAACCGCCATTGCCGATCAAGCGGTCCATTCCCTCTCCCCATCGGGGAGAGGGTTAGAGTGAGGGGGAAGGTGTGTTGCCTTTTGTGAGAAAGTTCGACATTTCTTCCTCCTCGTTTGAGATCTAGGGTTTCTATCTTTTTCCGATTGGGAAGACGAAGGAGCATACGATTGGCCACACACCATGAATACAATTTCGACGGCCTCATTGGTCCCACGCATAATTATGCGGGGCTGAGCTTCGGCAATATTGCATCGGCGACCAACAAGGGCGCGGCGTCTAATCCGAAAGAAGCCGCGCTTCAGGGTCTCGCCAAGATGCGCGCGGCCATGGAACTGGGTCTTAAACAGGGTTTCCTGCCGCCGCAGGATCGCCCGCACCTCAAAACGCTGCGCGCGCTTGGATTTGGCGGGACGGACGCAGAGATCATCGAAAAGGCCGCGAAGACCGAACCGCAATTGCTCGCCAATTGCTACGCAGCGTCTTCGATGTGGACTGCAAACGCCGGCACAGTGGCGCCGTCGCCCGATACGGCGGATGGCAAAGTACACTTCACCGCCGCCAATCTCGCTGCGAACTTTCACCGTGCAATTGAAGCCGACACAACGGCGCGGGTCCTTCAGCACATTTTTTCTGACGACAAGTACTTCAGCCACCACTCGCCGCTGCCGGGCGCCATGCATTTTGGCGACGAGGGCGCAGCCAATCATGGCCGGTTGTGCGAAGACCATGGCGACGCGGGCGTCCATCTTTTTGTCTTTGGCGTCGATGGCGACCGCTTTCCCGCTCGCCAGAAACGCCGCGCCAGCGAAGCGGTCGCGCGCAATCATCGCCTCGACGCAGAAAAGATGGTTTTTGTTGAACAGTCGAAAACCGCGCTCGACGCTGGCGCGTTTCACAATGATGTTGTCGGCGTCGCCAATGGAACCGTTCTGTTCCTGCACGAGCACAGCTTTGCTGACCCCAAAACGGCCTATGCCGATATTCGCAACAAAGCGCCTTTCGTTGAGATTATCGAGGCGCCCGCCGACAAGGTCTCGCTCGAAGACTGCATCAAGTCTTATCTATTTAATTCGCAATTGCTGACGCTGCCGGGCGGCGAGATGGCGCTGCTTTTGCCCACGGAGGCGGAAGAAAACCCGCGCGTCAAAGCCTTCGTTGACGACACATTGTCAAAGAACAATCCGATCAACCGCGTCATCTATAAGAACGTCCGCGAGTCCATGAGAAACGGCGGCGGGCCCGCTTGTCTGCGCCTGCGCGTCGTTCTTTCAGACGTCGAAGCCGCAGCGGCTAATCGGCATTTCATTCTCGATGCGGACAAAATTACAGCGCTCGAAGACTGGGTGCGCGCGCATTATCGCGACCGGGTAGCGCCTGACGATTTGCGCGACCCGGCGTTGGCGGCGGAGAGCTTCGCGGCAATGGATGCGTTGACGCAAGTGCTTGATATGGGCGCGTTTTATGACTTTCAGCGCTCCTGAAAGTTAAAATTGTATCTAAATTGCGAAGTAGGGTCGGCTTAACTTGTCTATGCTAATACACGTCTTTACTTGTCAACGATAATACATGCCATTTCTTACGGCGTGTTTTATGCAGGACGTGGGACTAGTATGTTTTTGCGAGACTCAATTTCACAAACAGATCCGGCGGGCGTCGCGCGTGCGTCCGCATTGGCGGTGACAGGCCGCACGCGGCTGAACCAACGATATACGCGGCTTGTGATCGGCGTCCTCGGCGCTGTTATGCTCTGGTTGTCAACCGACGCCTTTACAGCTTCGGCGTGGTTCGCCGCCATGTTGGCGACCCAGCTGGCCGATCTTTATCTTTGGAGAAATTACCGCAATCCGGAAAATGTAGCGCCTCCGGACCGTGCGCAAATGTTAACATTGTGCGCGTCATCGTTGAGCGCCACCATTGTCTATGGCGGTTGCGGACTCATGCTATGGGGCAGCGGTTATATCGGCGCAAAGATTTTTGGCGTATTATGGATTTGCGGCTCCATGTTGCACGTTACCTTGCACATGCATCACGAGCGTACAACGTTCCTTACTGCAATCATCCCGCACACCGTTTTTTTGTTGCTGATTCCCATTTCCAGCTTTTTCGGACACGGGGCAATCAACCGCTTGGAAGCGGGGATCCTGCTTCTTGGGACTATACTGTATTCGTCGCACCTGGTTGTGGCCTTTCGTGAATTCAGCGCACTGAGTGAAAGCATGCGAGAATCGCGCCGCCAGGCGGTTTGCGAAAAAACGATCGCGGAAAAAGCGAACCACGCCAAGTCCCAGTTCCTGGCGAATATCAGTCACGAAATTCGCACGCCCATGAACGGCGTGCTGGGCATGGCGGAGGCGCTGGCCGCCACGGACCTTGATGACGCGCAGCGGAGCAAGCTGGAGGTTATTCGTGAGTCCGGCGACCTGTTGATGGCGCTTCTCAACGACGTACTTGATCTGTCGAAGATTGAAGCCAATGAATTGACCCTCGAAAGAGCGCCGTTCCGATTGAGTGATTTGGCCGGCCGCGTTCGGCGGCTGCACGAACAGCGCGCCGCTGCGAAGGGCGTCGATTTGAAAGTCGATTGCCGCGGCGATTGCAATGCGCAATTTTTTGGCGATGTGCATCGCGTCGGGCAAATCGCCCACAACCTTGTGGGCAATGCAATAAAGTTCACCCATGACGGCGAAGTTGTGGTGACGATTTCGGCGCCGCCTCGTGGTCAGGAGGGCGATATCACTATCGCGGTACGCGATACCGGCATTGGCGTGCCGCCGGATAAGGTGGACCGACTGTTCAGGCCGTTCGCGCAAGCCGACGCGTCAACCACGCGGGAATATGGCGGAACTGGTCTTGGCCTGACGATTGTAAAAAACCTGGCGCATGCCATGGGCGGCGATGTTGCGCTGACAACGACGTCGCCGAATGGTTCGGAGTTTGTTGCGACGATCCGTCTGGAAAAATCCGTTCAATCCGAATTGGGCGCAAACTCGCCGGCAGGAGACTTTGGATCGCCGACGATGAGCCGCTCGTTAAAAATTCTGATCGTTGACGACAACGCGGTGAACCGCAAGGTCGCGAGCGCTTTTCTCGAAAAGGCCGGGCATAAGACCGTGTTCGCCGAGAATGGTCGTGATGCGCTGCAACAATATGATGAGGCTCGTCCCTTCGACGTCGTATTGATGGATATTTCCATGCCGATCATGGATGGATTTGAAGCCATGATTGAGTTGCGCAAGAGAAACTGTAACTCACCAATTATCGCTCTTTCGGCCCATGCGTTGAAAACAGACATCGCTGCCTACAACGCCGCCGGTTTTGACGGATATATCGTCAAACCCGTCTCCGCTAAGGCGCTATTGCTTGAGATCGATCGCGCAATTGATGCTGTGGAAAAGTCCGGGGCGGCGGCATAGCGCATAAAACCTGGCGTATTTTGGATAATCCGCCTCGGCGCCTTGTGGAAACTTCTATGTGATAATATCCTCCCGCTTTGGGGTTTGTGCAGGGGTGTACGGTATGCGTGGAATTGTCTTTCATTTGTTGCCTTGGGTGATTGTATTCACCGTCGGTTGGACGGCGGGCGACCGCTATGGCGCGCCTGGATGGCTCGCAGCGTTGGCCGACAGAGGGTTTACCGCTGTGGAAAACACCGCAGGCGGAACGATCGGCGGTTTGTTTGACCGAGTGAACGAGTCCATCCCTTCCGGGGATGATGAGGATGAGGCGTCAGACGATGAAGACGCCGAATCCTATGGGGACGAAGAGGCAAGCGCCGAAGCGTCCTCCGAACCGGTAGCAGGCGGGATCCCGGAAAATAGTGGTCTGACGATCAACGCCGCCGGGCTTCAGATCATCAAGGACTCAGAAGGGTTGCGATTGGAGCCTTATTCCGCCGGCGGTTTCTCCTATATCGGCTATGGCCATCAGATCCAGGACGGAGAATCGTTCTCCTCAATTTCCGAAGCTGAGGCCGAAGCGCTGCTTCGCGACGATCTCGCCTTTTTTGAAAACGGCGTGCGGGAATCGCTGACGCGGCCAGCGAGCGAGAACCAGTTCTCCGCTATGGTGTCGCTCGCCTATAACAAAGGGCTCTATGGATTTCGCGACACCGATGTCCTGAAGAAATTTAACGCCGGCGATATTCAAGGCGCCGCGGATGATTTCCGCACCCACACTGGCCGCGACGGGCCGGTTCCGCATCTCGTTGAGCGCCGCGAGCGCGAACGGATGCTTTTTTTAAAGTAGCTTACCTGATCTTCCAATCAGAAAGCTATCCTCGTCAAATACCGGAACAATAACGAATGCGGCTTCGTCAGACTGGATGGGCGAAGGCGCCAGAAATTTGCTGTCTTCGATAACAATGATAATAGGCTCGAACGATAAACATATGTTGCACAAGTGTTCTATGGTCCGGCTTAAATCGCCTTCCAAGCTCGCTTGATAAATGGCCGAGTTTAGGCGCCATTCTGAATGAAAAATTTTTCCAAATAACTCGGCGAAATCGGATTCTCTTGCTTGGCGATCTTCGACAATAAGAACCGGCCTTTGGAAAGCAGCCAACTTGCTTCGAATTACCTCGGCAACCCAGTCAGAATCGTCGCGAATGCCGTGCAATGGCCCATTTAGATCAATTGGCTTGATCAAATCAAAGTTCATAGGGACGATTGCTGTAAATTTAAAGCTTGAGAAGTCGCCCAAAAGCACTTTGGAGAATTCGTTTTTCCAAAATAGTGATTCAACATAAGCCTTTGCGACGGGATGTTCGATGCTGATTTCCGTTATGCCATTTAACGACATCGGTTCTGAACTTATCGCCCAGCAGTTTCCGGAATTGGCATGACGACCTTGCGCTCAACCTCGCGCAAGGTGAAGCTCGACTCAACAGTCGCAATATTCGGCATGCGGAGCATTGTTTCTGAAAGAAACGTTTCGTATGCGGCGAGAGACGGCACAACGACGCGAATGAAGTAATCGAATTTGCCGGTGACGAGATAGCACTCCATCACTTCGGTGCGGTCCTTGATCGCCTTTTCAAATTCGCGAAGGGTCTTGTCGTCTTCCCGTTCGAGTTTGACGAGAATAATCACCGTGACGTTGACGCCCAGCGCCTCGCGATCAATCTCCGTGTGGTAACCTTTTATAACGCCGTCGGATTCAAGCCGGCGCAACCGCCGAAGGCATGGCGTTGGCGACAGGCCAACGCGGTCGGCCAACTCGGCATTGGTGATGCGCGCATTTTCCTGCAGATGGCGAAGGATCTTATGGTCGATATGGTCTAGCTTCATGAGTGACTTTCCAAGAATAGTCCAACTATTTAGCATTTTCTGCTAAGCGTCAAGAGTCTGCGGTGCTCTTTTGGCCGAAAGCGCTTCACGTTTTCGGGTATACGCGGCGCCATTGATATTCGGACGATCCACCGTTCAGGCTGGAGGAAAGAACATGCTGAACCATCGCGAACTCGCCGTTAGCGGCTGGGAAAAGGTCGTGCATTTCGAAGATGACGAAGTCGGCCTTAACGCGATTATAGCAGTTCACGATGCGACGCTTGGCCCCGGCTGCGGCGGCTGCCGCATTTACCCTTATCCCGATTTTGAAACGGGTCTTGAAGACGTCAAACGCCTTTCCCGCGGAATGACGTTTAAGAATTCTCTCGGCGGCATTCCCTTTGGCGGCGGCAAGGCGGTGATCTTCGCCGATCCCAAGAAGGACAAGACCGACGATTTGATCCGCGCTTTCGCCAGCGCTGTCGATCATCTGGACGGGCTTTACTACACGGCGGAAGATTCCGGCGTCACGGAACACGACATTGCCGTTATGCAAACCGTCACGAAATACGCCGCCGGCATCGGCAAGGATGGCGTTGGCGGCAACCCGTCGCCATTTACGGCGCGCGGGGTGTGGCGCGGCGTTCAGGCCGCCGCCCGTCATCACTACGGCGCTGCGTCGCTGGAAGGATTGCGCGTCGCCATTCTTGGCGTCGGCGCTGTCGGCATGGAGCTCGCCAGGCTGGTGCGCGAGGAGGGCGGTGAACTTGTCGTCGCCGACGTTTTTGCGCCGGCGCTTGAAAAAGCGAAAGCAGAGTATGGTGCGGAAATCGTTGCGCCCGAAGAAATCGTTGGCGTCGACGCTGACATCTTCAGCCCCTGCGCTCTCGGAGGATCGATCAACGAGAACACGATTGACCAGCTCAAAGCGAAAATCGTCGCCGGGGCGGCGAACAACCAGTTGCGCACGCCGGATATGGACGCGGCGCTGAGCGAGCGGGGCGTATTGTACGCGCCCGACTATGTCATTAACGCCGCTGGCGTGATCAGCGTGGGTCTCGAAATCCTCGGACAATGGACCAACGAGGAGATGACAACGCGCATCGACAAGATCGGTGAAACGCTGACCGAGATTTTCAAACGCGCCGAACAGGACGGTCGGCCGACCGGTGCTGTCGCCGATGAGCTGGCCCTTGAAGTGATTGCGCGGGGCAGGAAGGCGGCGTAAGCCAACCCCATAGTTTCCCGACCGGAACGGAGATTTTCCATGACGCAGACTGATCCAGTTGTAATCGCCGGCATGGCGCGCACGCCTATCGGCAACTTTCTCGGCGCTTTTGCCGGCGTTCCGACGCCGACGCTTGGCGCCCGCGCCATTGAAGCCGCGCTCGAACGAGGCGGCGTCAAGAAAGACGACGTTAGCGAAGTGATCATGGGTTGCTGCCTGCCCGCGGGATTAGGCCAGGCGCCGGCGCGCCAGGCGTCACTCGGCGCCGGCCTGCAACAATCGACCGGTTGCGTCACCATTAACAAAATGTGCGGCTCGGGCATGAAAGCCCTGATGCAGGGCGCTGAGTCGATCCTTGCCGGTACGAATGACGTTGTCGTTGCCGGCGGCATGGAGTCCATGACCAACGCGCCGCACATCCTGCCCACGGGCCGCGGCGGTATTAAGTATGGTCACGGCAAAATCTATGACCACATGGCCATAGACGGCCTTGAAGACGCCTATGAGCCGGGCAAGGCGATGGGCGTTTTCGCAGAGAAATGCGCCCGCGAATGGCAGTTCTCCCGCGAAGAACAGGATGAATACTCCATGCGCTCGGTGACCCGTGCGCAAGCCGCGGTGAAGGACGGCAAGTTTAAAAACGAAATCACTGGCGTCGAAGTCAAAACCCGCAAAGGCGCGGTGACTGTCGAGGACGACGAAAAACCGGGCCTCGTTGATCCGGCGAAAATTCCGAACCTGCGCGCGGCGTTCGAAAAAGACGGCACCGTGACGGCGGGCAATGCGTCGGCGATTTCCGACGGCGCTGCGGCTCTGGTCGCCATGCGTGAGTCAATGGCGGAAAAGAAGGGCGCCAAAGCGCTCGCCCGCATTGTCGCCATGTCGACCCACGCCCAGGCGCCGGAATGGTTCACCACCGCGCCGGTCGATTCCATTACCAAAGTGCTCGAACGCGCCGGCTGGGCTGCGTCCGACGTCGATCTCTGGGAGATCAACGAGGCGTTTTCCGTAGTGCCCCTGGCGGCTATGCGCGAGCACAAGCTCGATCCGGAAAAGGTCAACATCCATGGCGGCGCGATCGCCCTTGGCCACCCGATCGGCGCTTCTGGCGCGCGTATTATCTGCACTCTGATTAATGCGCTCGAGCAGACCGGCGGCAAGAAGGGCGTTGCGTCGCTCTGCATCGGCGGCGGCGAAGCGACCAGCGTCGCGCTGGAGTTGATCTAGCCTTTTTTTTGTCATTCCGGGTCTGGCGCCTGGCCCGCCCGGAATGACGTCTATCCCGCGAATTTGGCCATCAGTCCAAAAAACAGAATGGCCCCGACGGCAAATGGGCAGACCCAGCGAATAAGGGCCCGCCACAAGCCGAACGTGCGCGCCGATGCATTGTGAAACTCATCGCGCATGATCTCGCGCGGCACGACCCAGCCGACGAAAATCGCCCCCAATAGAGCGCTTACCGGCAAAAACACGCTGCCGGCGAGAAAGTCGATGGTTTCCGCCATGCCGTGAGTGAAAACGCCGGCGACGCCTATGACCCAAGCGGCGGCCCCGATGATGACGCTGCCCATGGGTTTGCTCCAGCCGAGCCATTCTTCGAACAGCGCCACGGTGACCAGCAGCATACTGATCGATGATGTGAGCGCGGCGATGAAGGCGAGGAAGAAGAACAATCCCCCGATGACGCCGCCCCCCGGCATGCCGGCGAAGACATTGGGCAGCGCGTCGAAGATCAACCCCATGCCCGCCGCTGGGTCGAGGCTAAAGGCAAAGACAATCGGAAAGATCATGAGACCGGCGACCAGCGCCACGACGGTGTCGGCGCCGGCGATTAGACCGGCGTTGGCGGCGATATTTTCCTTGCGGTCGAGAAAAGCGCCATAGGTAATCATGGCCGCTGTGCCGACGGCGATCGAATAGAACGCCTGCCCCATGGCGGCGAGGATGATGTCCGGCGTGACTTCGTCAAAGCGCGGCGAAAACAGATACTCGATCGTGCGGCCGGCGGCGCCAGCCGACAAGGCGTAGATTGCGAGCCCCGCGAGCAGTACAAAAAATATCGGCATCAAAATCGTAACGATCCGCTCAACTCCTGCGCGCAAACCGCCCGCAACGGCGACGACGTTCATGATGAGAAAGAGCGAGAACCAAAAGATCGTCCAGCGCGGACCATCGAAAAGGGGCAATGTGGCGCCCGGCGCGTGGTCGGCAAAGACGCCCATGAAGGACATCAGCGAGAACGACATGATCTGACCGGCGATGACCGAATAGGTGGTCAGCACCAGAAAGCTCGCCAGAATGCCCACAAGGCCGATTACACCCCATAACGGCGTCGACCCGACTTCCCGCGCCAGCGCCGCAGGCGAGCCGACTGCGGACAGTCCCTTGCGCCGGCCAATGGCGAATTCCGCCATCAGGATCGGCGCCGCGATAAAGACGACGCAGACGAGATAGATGATGACAAACGCCGATCCGCCATTCTGGCCGGTCTGAAAGGGAAATCGCCAGAGATTGCCGAGACCGACGGCGGCGCCGATTGCGGCCATCAGAAAGGCGAATTGCGATGACCATCTCGCGGCCGCGGGCGCTGCAGACATTGTTGGCATGGCGTCTTCCCTGATCTTTCGGAGCGGCGTTTTTACTGGATTTGCGGCCTCTTGTCCCTGTCCTTTGACAGGGGTTGGCGCCGATAATTCGCCCGGGTCGGCTCTGTCATTGAGGTTGGCGGGCCCGCGTCAGTTTCGCTATCGTGTTCGGCGGCAAAACCATGCATACTCTGTGTTTCCGCGGCGGCGGCCCGCAGGGAAGGGCGAAGAGACCTGTGAAATACATAATCGCCATCATCAAACCGCAGCGACTGGAAGTCGTGCGCGAAGCTTTGGCAAAAATCTCCGTTGACGGCATGACCGTGACCGAAGTGCGCGGCTATGGCCGTCAGCGCGGCCATGTGGAGGTCTATCGCGGCGTCGAATACGACGTGCAGTTCATGCCCAAAGTGAAAATTGAAATCGCCGTCGACGACGACAAGGCGGAGGCCACTGTTGCGGCCATCCGCGATACCGCCGCTACCGGGCGTATCGGCGACGGCAAGGTCTTCGTCTTTGACCTTGGCGAGGCCATGCGCATCCGCACCGGCGAAACCGGGCCGGAAGCGCTGTAGCGCCGCAGCGCTGCGGCGTTTTGCAAAAATCGATTTATTTTCAATTCGTTATTTGTATTTTCGGCGCCCATAATTGTGCCCAGTATTGTAAAAACAAAATAATACAAATAAAAGTAAATAGTAGCGTCGATTTGCGAACAATACATGAAATTAAGATTATTGGCGGGCATGGTCGCCGCGCTAGCAGTATTGTCGAGCCTCAGCGCAGCGCAGCCGCCGCTTGAAGTCTACGGGCAGTTGCCTGGTTTCCGGTCTGTGGCGATTTCGCCGAGTGGATCGCGCGCGCTCTATCTCAGGAACGATGGTCAGAATGAATACGCCGGCGCGTTTGACCTTGCTGAGGGAAAGATCATCGATGGGGTTCGAACAGATAAAGTTAAGTCGCGTCGCGCCTATTTTATAACCGATGACTACGCCATCTTGAGCGCGTCGGAAACAACCCGGATATACGGTTTTCGCGGCGAGTTTGAGTACTCCGCCTCTTTTTCCTGGAATCTGCAATCTCGCAAAATCCGCCAGCTGCTTAAGAACAATGAAGATCTGTTTCCAGCCCAATCAGGACTGGGCAAGATTGTCGGGCGACTAAAGGGAGAAAACTTCGTATTCATGCCGGCATACATCGGCGGTCCTCGCAGCGAGCCGGCGTATGGTCTGTTCAAGGTTGACCTTAAGACGGGAAGAGGGCGTATCGTCAAACGCGGGCGGCAGGAAACGATAGATTGGTTTGTAACTGACGACGGCGAGGCAATCGCTCGTGAAGACTACGACGACGATTCAAATAAATATCGAATCTATCACTACAATAATCGCAAAGCTGTAAAAATTTACGAAGAGAAATCGGAAACCCGTTTAACGACGGTTTCGCTTGTCGGCGTCAAGGCGGATCTGTCCGGGCTTGTCGTCTCAATTGTAGAAAAGGGATCGGATCGAAACGCGTTGGCGATTATGTCATTCGACGGAGAATTGTCCGAGCCGATTTTTAAACGCGACGACGCAGAAATCGAGCGAGTTATTATTGATACAAACAGAATTGTCTACGGTGTTGAGTATTCCGGCTTAAAACCAAGTTATGATTTTTTCGATCCGAAACTGACGTCGTTGTTAGACGGCGTTGGAGATCTTTACCCGAACGCTTCCGTTACGCTCTCGAGTTGGTCTGATGATTTCAATGACCTGGTGCTGTTCATAGCTGGCGGTATTCTGCCCCCGGCGTATTTTCGCCTTGATACGCGGAATAAGAAATTAGCCGTTCTGTCAAAACAGTATGACGGAATCGGCGAAAGCGATATCGGGGCGGTATATACAATCGATGTTAAGGCGCGCGACGGCGTCAAGGTTCCGTCCATACTCACAATCCCGCCCGGGTCTGAACTGTACGAAAAACACCCGACCATCGTGATGCCTCATGGCGGACCGGAAAGTTATGACCAGGTCGGGTTCGACTGGAAGGCGCAGTATTTCGCGAGCCGCGGCTACGCCGTCATTCAGCCAAACTTTCGCGGGTCAGAAGGCTTTGGGTATGATTACCGCGACGCCGGTCATGGGGAATGGGGCCGCGGCGTCATGCAGCATGATGTTACTGACGCTATCAGTGGATTGATCGCCACGGGCATTTCCGATCCGGAGCGCGTGTGTATCGTCGGCTCCAGTTATGGGGGGTATTCGGCGCTCGCTGGCGGCGCCTTCACCCCTGAATTATATAAGTGCGTTGCGGCCATCGCGCCGGTGTCCAATCTGCCGGCGATGCTGATCGAAGAAAAACAGGATCGCGGCAAAAACAGCTGGGTTTACTCTTATTGGAGCTCGCGAATCGGCGATTTGCGAAAGGAACGCGACCGGCTGAAGAATATCTCACCGTCAAATTTCGCTGATCAATTCGAGGCGCCTGTCCTGTTGATACATGGCGACGACGATACGGTTGTGCCCATCCGCCAAAGCAAAATCATGGAACGCGCGTTGAAACGGGCCGGAAAAGACGTGGAATTTGTCCGCCTCAAGGGCGGCGATCACTGGTTGTCGCAATCGAAAACGCGGCTCCAGACGCTGCGCGCCCTTGATCAGTTTATCAGTCGCCACATAGGCGGCGATGAATAAACGATTATCGACATAGCGCCGCCATGCCGGGATTGCGTCGATAGTATTGCCAGCTATCCTCGCCGTCATGGCTGACGGCGACCTAGTACCGAGCGCGCAATTGCCGCCCGCATTCGTGGACTGGTTCGCAGCGCGAGGCTGGCGGCCACGGCCGCACCAGCTTGAATGTCTCGACGCCGACCGCGCCGGCCATTCCCATCTCCTGATTGCGCCCACAGGCGGCGGCAAGACGCTCGCCGGTTTCCTGCCTAGCCTTGTTGAATTGAGCGAGCGCAAACCGCCGAAAGAAGGGCGCTTACACACGCTTTATATCTCGCCGCTGAAGGCGTTGGCGGTTGATATCGCGCGCAATTTGAAATCGCCGATCGACGAAATGGGGCTCAACATTGCGGTGGAGACCCGCACCGGCGATACGCCGCCGGCGCGGCGCCAGCGACAGAAATATTTGCCGCCGGACATGCTTTTAACAACGCCGGAGAGCCTGTCGCTGCTCATCGCGCAGGAAGGCGCCGACAAATACTTCGCCGGGCTTGAGCGTCTCATCCTTGATGAACTCCACGCATTGATTCCAAACAAGCGCGGTCATCTTTTGTCCCTGGCGATTGCGCGCTTGCGCACTCTGGCGCCGAAGCTTCGCCTTGCGGGCCTGTCGGCCACGGTCGCCGACGCGCGGCCTTTGATTGACTATTTGACGCCGCAGCATGTCGCCGGCGCCAAATCTGCGAAACTCATCCGCGGCATGTCGGGGGCGAAACCGCGGGTTGATGTTCTTTATTCGGACGAACGCATACCCTGGTCCGGCCATTCCGGGCGCCATTCCTTCGAAGAGGTCTATCGCCAGATCAAGGACAACAATCTCTGCCTCGTTTTTGTCAACACGCGCAGCCAGGCCGAGGCGACGTTTTCAGCGCTGTGGCGTTTGAACGACGACAATCTCCCCATCGCGCTTCATCACGGCAGCCTTGAGGTTGCACAGCGGCGCAAGGTTGAGGCGGCGATGGCCAGCGGCAAGTTGCGCGCCGTCGTTTGCACCTCGACCCTCGATCTCGGCATCGACTGGGGCGACGTTGACCTTGTCATCCAGATGGGTGCGCCCAAGGGGGTGTCGCGGCTCACACAGCGCATCGGCCGCGCCAATCACCGCATGACCGAGCCCTCCCGTGCGCTGATGGCGCCGGCGAACCGCATGGAAGTGCTTGAATGCATCGCGGCCAAGGCGGCGATCGAGGAGGGCGTTCTCGACGGTGACGCGCCGCGAAAGGGAACGCTCGACGTTTTGGCGCAGCACATTGTCGGCGTTGCCTGTTCGGCGGAATTTGATGCGGACGATCTCTATGGGGAAGTCCGCTCAGCGGGTCCCTATGCGGATCTGCCGCGCAAGGCATTCGACGATGCTCTCGATTTCGCCGCGACCGGCGGTTACGCGCTCAAACGCTATGAACGCTATCGACGCATCGTCAAAACCGCCGACGGCCTATACCGGATCCGCGACAAGCGCGCGGCGCAGGCCTATCGCATGAATGTCGGTACAATCGTCGAGGCGCCGGCGTTAAATGTGCGGCTCGTCTCAGCCAAACGAAAACGCGGGCCGGGCCGCAAACTCGGCGAGATGGAGGAATGGTTTTTCGAAAGCCTCGAAATCGGCGACGCATTTTACTTTGCCGGCGAAATCTTGCGCCTTGAACGGGTGACGGGAACCGACGCAATTTGTACGCGCACGTTTCACGAATCCCCGCGCATTCCCACATGGGGCGGGGCGAAGTTTCCCTGGTCGACTTATCTCGCGGGTCGCGTGCGCAAGATGCTGTTCGATCGCGCGGCATGGGCCGGCTATCCGGATCAAGTGCGCGACTGGCTGGCGAAACAGGAGGAGGTTGCGACGATCCCTGCGCCAGATGCGTTGCTGGTTGAAACCTTTCCGTACGCCAACCGGAACTTCCTCGTTTGTTATCCTTTTGACGGCTGGCCGGCGCATCAGACCCTGGGCATTCTATTAACGAAGCGTCTTGAACGTCTTGGCAAACAACCGATTGGCTATGTGCCAACGGAATATGCGCTTTCTATATGGGCGCGCCAGGATATGAGCGACGTCGATATGGCGGCTTTGTTTCACGAAGACATGCTTGGCGACGATCTCGAAAACTGGCTGGCGGAGTCGATCTTAATGAAGCGCACATTCCGCAATTGTGCGGTGATCGCAGGGCTCATTGAGCGCAAACATCCGGGTGCGGAGAAATCCGGCCGGCAGGTCGCATTCTCCGCAGACCTTATTTACGACGTGTTGAAAGAGCACCAGCCCGATCATCTGTTGTTGCGTGCGGCGTGGGACGATGCGGCGGGCGGTTTTCTCGATCTTGCTCGTTTGCAAGGATTATTGTCGCGGGTTCAAGGCCGCATTGAGCACTCTTCTCTGACCCGCGTCTCGCCGCTTGCCGTGCCTGTGATGCTCGAAATCGGCCGCGAAACCGTTGCGCGGTCGGCCAGCGAAGAGGCGCTCAAGGCCGTGTCGGAGGAGATTATCGAAACGGCGATGGGCTGACGGCGGATGTAGGGAAGGACGACTGATCTGCAACGATGCGCCAACGCCTTACTGTGCGGAAGCAAGCGACATTACGCGTTTTATTTTCGCCAAATGCTCGCTTTCAACTTCCGCCCACCGGTCCTCGTGTTCTCCCCCTGGCTGCAGTTGTTTTCCCGTATAACCAGTTGGCTTTAAGTCGTCGATAAAGATGATGAGCAGCTCTTTCCGGCTTAAGTCGTCCGGAATATTAACGAGCCGGGCATAGGCGTAGTCATCGGGCGTGTGATACCCTTTGTCGGCCGCAAATTTGCGCGCCAGGTAGCCGTCTGTGCCAGGCTGACCAAGTCGGAAAAATCGGCTTGACCTTCCGGGAGCTGTATCGGTGTAAAACTCAAACCCATCAAGATTCAGGCGCAACGGCGAAGCTGAATAGTTATACGTGTAGCTATTATCCGGCAGGAACGATTCAAACTGAATCCAGAAAAAACTCTGCAAATCTCCATCAGAAGTCTCTTCAACAAAGAAATGTTGTTCGACATTCGCGGTACCGTATAATTCGAATTTCTGACCGCCAATATATTGAAACGTCTCGTCAAAAGTCATTTCCACGGTCGGATCCGCGGAGGAGTGAAGCGTATTTCCTGAAGCTGTTCTCGATAAGCCGGAAAAGGACGGCTTTGTCGTTAGTCTGCCGGGGTCGGAAATGTACATGTATGCGATGAACGCAATGAGGGCGGTCAAAATCGCCCCACCAGCGAAAAACAACAGTTTTCCGTTCACGATTGACCCTCCGTCTAATGGACCAAAACTAGCAATCGCAGGCGGGCTCATCCCTGGAGAATTGTGAGACTGTACTAAGAATGGTTCGGGTATTCAAAGTCCGCCGCTTATTGGAAATCTTCGATTTTGACAAAAGACGGCCTCATCGGCGCCGGTATTCTTCGCTTCTCCTAACGAGTGAACGCGGTATTATGGACGCGTGTCTCCCTTGCCTGCCATCCCTCTCAACGGTGAAATGCTGACGCCTGATCCCCTGGGCGGGGCCTATTGGGCGCGTGAAGAAACGCTGATCGTTTCCGATCTGCATTTTGAAAAAGGCTCGGGCTTTGCCGCGCGCGGCGCGTTGTTACCGCCTTACGATACGCGCACGACGCTCATGCGTCTGGAGGCCTTGTTGCGCCGTTATAAGCCTAAGCGCGTCATCTCCCTCGGCGACGCATTTCATGACGACGAGGCCGAGGCGCGATTTGATGAGGACGACGCAGCGCGGCTTGAAGCACTAACCCGCGCCGCGGACTGGCTGTGGGTTCTCGGCAATCACGATCCGGAACCACCGGCGCGCTTTGCCGGCGCGGCCGAGCAGGAAGCGTCCGTCGGGGCGCTTATCTTTCGCCACGAGCCGGCGGAAGGCCCCGCGCCCGGAGAAATCGCCGGACATCTTCACCCCTGCGCCCGTGTGATCACGGAGGGCAGGGTTCTGCGACGGCGCTGCTTCGGCGGCGACGGCGCGCGTCTCGTCATGCCTGCCATGGGCGCCTTTACCGGCGGCCTGAACGTCCTCGACGAAGCCTTTGCCAACGTCCTCCCGGATCCGACCGCCTGGGTCATGGGCCGTGACGGCGTTTATCCGGTGAATGGCGCGAACCTCGCTCCGGATCTTGGGTCGCGAAGCCGGCGCTCTGCTTAAATAAAACTAAGTTAAGCCAATTTTCATTATTAAGTTTTATTTCGCTCTTCATCAATGGAGAATGAAATATGACTTTGTTTTTGAAGTATACATTGGCTGGAAGCGCCGCCTTTGCCTGTTCTCTGTCAGTCGCGCCAGCTCAGGAGTACTATCAATCCAAAGAGCTCGACAGGGATTCCGCTTATGAGAGCAACGGCAATGCGTTCTTCCTCCGCGCCGGGTATGCATTTGACAGCACTGAAGAATTCACAATCGCCGACTTAAACGCTGAATTGGCGCCCCTGGGCGTAATGGTATCCGGCAATCCTTCGGACGAATTGGTCAATACGAGCGCCTTTTATTCCTCCATCGGAGTTCGGCAGAAACTGAAGCGCGCCGGCGAATCCATGATTTCGCTGGAGGGTGAGTTTCTTGCGGTTCGCGAAGAAGAAAAGCGCGAGCTGACCGGCGCGTTTGGCAGCGCTTTTTTTCAGGCGGTAGGTTGGGGCCTTCTGCCGAATGCAGCGCTCCGCTGGCAATACAATTTTGACGGTCGCGTCTCCCCATATGCGTCCGCCGGCTTGGGCCCTGCCATCACGCTTTTCAGTTTCGAAAGAACGATCAACGGGGTCGGATTTGAAACAAAGAATACCGACGTCGTCTTCGGATATACCGGGCGCACCGGCCTCGAATTCGCGATTACTCCCAGCTTCGGCATCGAGGCGGGCTATCGGTATCTTGGCGCCACGGACGACGTGGCGGTGGGCTTTCACGCCGGGGAGTTGGGCCTCAATTTCAAGTTCTGAGGCCTGACGGGAGCCGCGGCGGCTCGGAGGCCCAGAATCGGCCATTCCGGGCCTGTTGACTTATCCCCGCGCGGCCCTTATTTCCCCGCGCTCACTGTTTATTGACCTCTTTCTGAGAGACCCGACCCATGAAAGTCCGTTCTTCGCTTAAGTCGTTGAAAAAGCGCCATAAAGATTGCCGCGTCATTCGCCGCAAGGGCCGCGTCTATGTGATCAACAAGACCCAGCGTCGCTTCAAAGCACGCCAGGGTTAACGGGCGTTCACGGCAAATTCCTTGGAATTTAAGGGTTTGAATTGTAGGCTTTCGCGCATGCGAAGGCCTTTTTTGATTCTCGCAGCATCGCTGTTCGCCGCGCCGGCAATGGCGGATCAGACCGATCCGCGGCTCGATCTCCTGTTTGAGGAGCTGCGAACGGGCGAGGCGACCAAGTCCGAAGAGAATGTCGCGAGGATTCTCGAGATCTGGGCCGATTCATCTTCCGACACCGTCGATATTCTCTATGAACGCGCGGAAACAGCGCTTAGCGCCAACAACAAGGATCTGGCGATCGCGTTGCTCGATCACGTGGTCGGCCTCGCGCCGAATTTTGCACAGGGCTATGCGCTGCGCGGCGCCGTGCGGCTGACCCATGAGGACCGCGCCGGCGCCATTGAGGATTTCTCCAAAGTGCTGGAACTGGAGCCGCGCCAGTTCGAGGTGCGCACGGCGCTCGCCAACATTCTCCTGGCCGCCGGGGAAAAACGCGACGCTTACGATATGTTCCAGAAAGTGCTGGAATGGAATCCGCACGACGATCAGGTCCGCCGCCGCGCCCGTGCATTGCGCCGCGAGCTTGACGGTCAAGAGATTTAATTTTCCACAAATTGGCAGTTGCGCCTTGTCTTTACGCCCGGCCGGGCCTTTAGTCTGACGCTCTTTCCCGTTATTTCCTCCGTAAGCGGAGTATCTAAAGGAGTTGGCGTAGATGGCGGACGGATCGGCGAGCGTAGAAGGTGCAACGACGATTGCAGCGGATCGGCTGCGTTCTTTTATTGAGCGTGTCGAGCGGTTGGAAGAGGAAAAAGCCGCCATCATGAACGATGTCAAAGAAGTCTACGCCGAGGCCAAGGGCGAGGGCTATGACGTCAAGACCATGCGCCAGGTCGTCCGCATCCGGAAGATGGACCGCGCCGATCGGCAAGAGGCCGAAGCGCTCCTGGAATTGTATCTGGATGCGATTGGGGAGTGATAGCTCTCGGCAATGAGTGTCGATCGGGCGAAAACTCTACGGAAAAATCAAACCGAAGCGGAGCGAATTCTTTGGAACGCTGTCAGATCAAAACGACTTGATGGTTGGAAGTTCCGCCGCCAACATCCGATTGGCGGTTACATTGCCGATTTTGTCTGCCTGGAACGAAAATTGGTAATCGAAGTAGATGGCGGCCACCATGCGGACGGCGCGCAGAAGTCGCGCGACGAAAAGCGAGACGCCTGGTTTGAAAGCCGGGGCTACTCGGTTCTGCGCATTTGGAACATGGATGTTTTGAACAACCTAGAAGGCGTGCTGATCAATATCAGTGATACACTGAGAACACCTCCCCCTTGAGGGGAGGTCGAAAACGCGAAGCGTTTTCGGGAGGGGGAAGTTGTGTGCCGTTCGCTATCACCCCCCTCGACATCATAGATGTCGATCCCCCCTTCAAGGGGGGATGGGGAGTGCGCCGCGTTGTCTCTAATTTTCACAAAGTTCTGAGCGTTGCTGGTCGGATGCAACTGAAGGCAATAATGCCGTAAGGTTGGATTCGGTTCGCGAACCCTAATTCCTAAAACCTAGTCCCTAATCCCAAAAAATCAGCTCGCCCGTTTGACCTCGAGGTCATGCTCGCGGAGCTTGCGATAGAGCGTTGAGCGGCCCATGCCGAGGCGCCGGGCGACTTCCGACATCTTGCCGTCATAGGTTTCGATGGCGAGAGCGATGAGGTCTTTTTCAATTTCCTGCAGCGAGCGCAGATGACCGCCGCGATCGAAAATCGCTACAGCTTCGCTGACCACAGGAGCGGCGCGAACCTCGCCATCCACGGTCGGCGCATCGTCGTCGCTTGTATCGGCCACCATGGGCGGTCCAGAGACAATACCCGCTGCTTCAAACTCCTTCGCCAGAAGCGGGAAATCGTCGGCCGTCAGGTAAGCGCTTTCGGCCAGCACCACGCCGCGGAAGATCGTATTTTCCAACTGGCGCACGTTGCCCGGCCAGGGCTGGGCGGAGAGTACTTCAAGCACTTCATGCTGTACGCCGCGCACATCGCGGCTTTCCTCCGCATTGTAGCGTTCGATGAAATGGCTGATCAGCGCCGGAATGTCCTCGATCCGATCGCGCAGGGGCGGGACCTCGATCGGGAATACGTTGAGCCGGTAGAAAAGGTCTTCGCGGAAGCCGCCGGATTTCACTTCTTCGGCGAGATCGCGATTGGTGGCTGAGATTACGCGAACGTCTACCTTGACCGGGCGCTTGGCGCCGATCGGATCGACTTCCGCTTCCTGCAGGACGCGCAGGAGTTTGACCTGCATGTCGGCAGGCAGTTCCCCTACTTCGTCGAGAAAGATCGTGCCGCCATCGGCTTCCTGAAACTTGCCGATATGTTTGGCCGAGGCGCCGGTGAAAGAGCCTTTTTCGTGGCCGAAGAGAATGCTTTCAACGAGGTTTTCCGGAATGGCTCCGCAATTGACGGTGATGAACGGACGCCCGCCGCGATCTGACGATCCCTGAATGGCGCGGGCGATGACTTCTTTGCCGGTGCCGGATTCGCCAGTGATAAGGATCGGAATGTTCGACGCCGCGGCGCGTTCGCCGAGCTTCATGACATGACGGAGCGCATCGCTTTCGCCGACCAGGTCCTTAAACGCCATGGCGCCGTCGCGTTTGCGCTTGAGGCGCGAGACTTCGCCTTGCAGCGTTGTCATGGAAAGCGCGTTCTTGATCGAAACCACGACCCGTTCGGGCGAGGCAGGCTTTACGAAAAAGTCTGCGGCGCCAAGCTGCATGGCTTCGACGACTGTGTCGATGCCGCCTTGCGCGGTCAGCACGATGACGGGCAAGTCTTCGCGGAAAGATTTCGAACGACGCAGGGTTTCCATTCCCCCAAGGCCGGGCATGCGCAAGTCCAGCATCATTAAGCCAACGTCGCCGCCTTGCGGACTGCGCAACAGCGACAGCGCCGCTTCGCCATTGTCGGCCTGCAAGACCGGATAACCGGCCTTTTCGCAAACTGCGCGCATCAACCGTCGTTGTGTCGGATCGTCATCGACGAGTAAAACCGTCTTCGCCATGTTCCCAAAATCCCTTTAGGGTTTGCCATTCAACGCAGGACTATGGGCGCGGCGGGTAAAGATCGGTTTAAATCCGTGTCAAATCGGAACGCATTTTGCGCATGTGATTTCCGGTTTATACTTCGTTTACGAATTAACCCGCGATTAACTGAGTTAAACGGTCGCTGTAGATCGCCGTTGCGACCACGGCAAAGGAAAGGTATTTCGCTCTCCAAGCGAACAGGTTTTCAAGATGAACACGGCCGCAAAACCCCAATACACCCGCCCGTTGCAACACCTTGCCGGCGCTCGCCCGCCGGCGCCGGACTGGTTTGAGCGCGCCATCAACGCGCCATCGGAGGAGGGCGATGTGACGGTGGCGGGGGCAAAGATACGCTATTCCGCCTGGGGCGAGATTGGCGAGCCCGGCCTTCTTTTCGTCCATGGCGGGCGCGCCCATCGCAATTGGTGGCGGCCATTTGCGCCCTATCTTGCCGACTGCCGGCGCGTCGCCGCTCTTGATCTGTCTGGCATGGGCGATTCTGACTGGCGCGAAGAATATTCCCTCGGTTTGCTTGTGGACGAAGTCTTTGCCGTGATCGAGGCCGCAGGGCTCGACCGGGCGCACCGGCCGATCGTAGTCGGCCACAGCTTTGGCGGCTGGGTGACGCTCGGCGCTGTAGAACGGGCGGGCGACCGTCTCGGCGGCGCCGTGGTGGTTGATTCGCCCCTTGGCGTTCCCGATCCGAATGAAGGTTATGTGGTCAATCGCGGCGGCGCGCCCGGCGGTTCTGAACGGGGTCCGCGGATCTATCCAACACTCGAAGAGCCAATTACCCGCTTTCGATTTCTTCCCGACCAGCCGGCGGAGCATCTTTATCTTCTCGACTACATTGCACGGGAAGGGCTCTGTCAGGACAAGGGCCCGGACGGCGAGGGGTGGCGTTGGAAATTCGACCCGTTCAAGCGCGGCAATTTCGAAATTCATTTCGAGCGCGAGCTATTGCGCGCGTCGAGATGTCCGCTCGCATTCATTTACGGGCAACAATCGGCTTTCGCGAACGGCGATGCTATCGAGCATTTGCGCGAACAGGCGCACGGTCGCTCGCCGTTTGTGATGATGCCGGAAGCTCATCACCACCTCATGATGGATCAGCCGACCGCGTTCATCGCCACTCTGCGCACGCTTTTTTCTTGTTGGCCGGTGCGCGTAGGCGGGTGAGAAATCTCTTCCAGTCTCAGCGACTTTTCCGACCCAGCCGGCTTTTCACTTTTCGGCCTGCTGCATTGAGACCGTCCGAAGCCAGAGCCGCTGCGCCGGCCGGATTAAACGGATAATAGTTAAACCGGACGAGCGGATGTTCGTCTGTGGTCCATTCTTTCATCCACGACGCATGTCCAAGAAACTCATATCGGGATAAGCCGGCATTCGCCGCGTGCCGCACTGTTTCGACCAGCAGCAGGGTGCCGGGAGAGCAGTTCTTATAGGCTTCGTCATATCCCACTTTGTATTGCCAAAACGCGCCGTCGCATTCGACGCCAATTGTTACAGCCGCCGCCTTGCCGTCGATGCGATAAAAGCAAAGGCGAAAGATGCCGGCTTCGCTGGCGAGGCGGGCGTAAATTTGAAAGAAGGCCAGCGCGTTTTTGTTGCTCGCGATCGACGTTCCGGTTTCCCCTTTCCAGCCGCTTCCCTCGACCGCAATAACCTCTTCAAGCAGCGCGTCGACGTTCTGCGGGTCCGGGCTGATAATCTCTACTGCAATATCACCGCGCGACTGCGCCTTTTTGCGTCGTCGCCGCAGTTCGGCTTTTCTGCCCGTATTGAAATTTTGCTCAGGTTCGAGCCAGGTTTCGTCCAATTGAATGAATGAAAGACCCGGCAAGGGCTGTACGAGCACATACGCCTTGCCGGCCGCTGCCGCCTGAAGCGCATCAACGAACAGAGAATCCGCCGGAAACGGTCCGAACCGTATCGGCAGTCCGCGCGTTACCACGGCACGCGCCAGCGCCTCCGCACCTGATTTGTCTTCGTAATACGCATCGGTGAGCAGACCGGCGTCCTCACTTCCACAAAGAAATAGCCGGGGCGTCAGCCCGGACCGTCGTCGCCGGAAGAAAGACGCCGCAGAGGTTTCCGGATCACCGGCCGCGATGATTTCGAACGCGTCGTGTGGATCGAAAGCTTGGGCGCACGTGCGGAGCCAGATTTCGTGCATGGTCGGCGTCGGTCGAAAAGGCGTTATGGAGGCGGTGATGCGTGCGAGTTCGCGCAAAAATGACGGATCGCCGGTATCCGTGTTCGCGTCCAACAATTTCCCCTCCGATACCCCCATGGCGTTCAGCGCCGCGTTGGTGCGAATACTGGCGCAACGAACTGCATCATGACAAGGCGCGTCGATTGGCTTTCGCGCGCAGCCAGGTCTTCGCCCGATCGGTTAACGCAGAAATGCCATCAGGAATGAAGGCCGCGGCGCCGGCCGGGTTAAAAGGATAGAACCGCAACCGGACGACCGGACGATGATCTGTCGTCCATTCTTGCGTCCATGGTGCAGGCTTTCCGAGAAATTCGTGTGTTGCGACGCCGGCGTTGGCCGCATAGCGAACGACTTCAAGGAACAAAATCATTCCCGGCGAAAACTCTCTGTAGGTCTCATCGTAACCGCTCTTGAAGCCCCAGAATGCATTGTCGCAAAGAGCGGCGATCTGCATCGCCGCCGCTTTGCCGTCTACGCGCATGAATGCCAGCCGCAAGATGCCGGCCTCGCTTGCCAGCCGCGCATAGTTTCGGAAAAAAGCCTGCTGGGTCCGGTCGTGAGCGAGCGCCGTGCCGGACCGGCCTTTCCAGCTGTTTGCCTCCACCGCGATCGCTTCTTCGATGAGCGCGTCAACTTCATGTGGTTTTGGCGCAAGCATCTCGAATGCAATGGCGCCATGGGCTTCCGCTTTCTTGAGGCGTCGGCGCAAATCCGACCGTCGGCGGGACTTGAGTTTTGTCTCTGGCTCCCGCCATGTTTCATCAAACCGAATGTAAGGCGCGCCATTCATTTCCGTGGCAAGGACAAGCGCCGCGCCGCGGCTCGCCTTTATCAAGGCTCCAACAAAAGCAGAGTCCGCCCTGAAATGACCGAAACGGGCCGGGAGCTTTCGGGTTACGACAGCATTTGCGAGCGCCTCCGCTGCTGATGCATTCTCGTAAAGTACATCAGTAGGATATAAGAGCTCTTCGGCGCCCAGAAGATGGAGGCGCGGCGCAATTTTTCCGGTGCGCGAGAAAACCGCCGCGGCGGTCGGCTGATCGCCACTAAGCGCGGAAACGATTTCGAATTCTGTTTCGGCCCCAAGACTGAGCGCGCTGGCGCGCTGCCAGATTTCGTGCAGCATGGGCGAGCGTCGGGCGAGGGGAATTGCGCCGACGAGACCCGCCAATTCCTTTTGGAAGGATGTTATGTCCAACGCTTTCCGGGCGCTCATTTGACGTCAGCATATCCCGGTTCGCAAGCAACGCCAGGCATTGGGCGCGCGTTATTGGTGAGGCGCTTTGACCGAAGAGAGCGCGTCGGCGCCTGGAGCTGTCGCATTAGGTTTCGCCCTTTGAGAAGCGTGCTTTCACCCGCTTGGCCGCCGCCGTTATTCCATCCCGACAGAACGCTGCGGCCCCGGCGACATTGTATGGGTAATAGCGAAGCCTGATCAGCGGATGTTCATCTGACGTCCATTCGCGGGTCCAGGGCGCCGCGTTGCCGAGAAATTCATGTGTCGACAAGCCTGCGTTGGCGGCGTGCCGCACATTGTCGACAAACAAAAACATGCCCGGCGAAAACTCTTTGAAGGCTTCGTCATAGCCGGTTTTGAAGCCCCAAAACTTGTTCTCACATTCAACGCCGATACGGACCGCGGCAGTCTGGCCGCCAATCCGCAAAAAGACGAGGCGCAAGATACCGGCCTCGCTGGCGAGACGGGCGTAGTGCCGAAAAAACGACTCCTGCTTTTTGTTAGACTTCAGAGCGGTTCCGGACCGGCCTTTCCAGCCGCTTCCTTCGACCCTGATCGCTTCGTTGAGCAATTCCTCCAGGGTGTCGGATTGCGGCGTGATGATCTCCGTCTCCATAACGCCGCGGGCATTTGCTTTTTTTCGTCGCCGCTTCAAATCCGCCTGCTTTCGCTTCGAGAATTTTTTCTCCGGCTCGCGCCAGGTGTCGTCGAGGCGGATAAAGGGAGCGCCGCCGACCGGGTCCGCCATTACGAAGCCTTTGTCTTTGGCTGCTTTTCGTAACGCTTCGACAAACAGGGAGTCCCCGAAGAAGTGACCAAATCGGGCAGGCAGGCCTCGGCCTACAATCATTTTTGCAAGAGCCGTCGCAGCAATTTCGTCTTCATAAAGGACATCGGACGGCTCCCATAACTCTTCGGCGCCAAGGAGCGTGAGCCGCGGAATGATGCGTCCCTGAATGACGAACGCCGCTGCGGCGATCGGTTTGGCTTCGCGATCGGCGGAAATGATTTCAAAATTGCCGCCCGCATTCAAACCCAACGCGCAAGCGCGAAACCAGATATCGTGCAACATAGGCGAGGGGCGCAGAGGCGTGATGGCCGCGGTGAGCCGCGCTATTTCATGCTGAAATGAATCAGCGTCCATCTTTTCGCCCGTTTTCTTCACCGTTTTCGTCGAATTGCTTTCGATTTTCTTTTTCGTTTACGCAATTGAGAGCCTGCCCATCAGGGGAGGATTTGATCGTGCGCGTTTGCGCCCAACTCTTTGCTCGTTTCGCCGTCGCGCGAAGTCCGTCTTCAATGAAGGCGCAGGCGCCGACAAAATTGTACGGGTAATAACGCAGGCGCAGCTTTGGACGTTCATCCGTCGTCCATTCTTTAGTCCAGGGTTCAGTCTGGCCGAGGAATTCAACAGTCGAAAGTCCGGCCTCAGCGGCGTAGCGGAATTGTTCGATGAGCAACAAGACGCCTGGAGACGCTTCTTTGTAGGCATCATCATATCCTGTCCGGAATCCCCAAAACGATCCGTCGGAGACGGCGCCTATACTGAATGCCGCCGTCTTGCCGGCAATGCGCAGAAGAAAGACGCGAATAAGACCAGCCTCGCTCGCCAATTCGAGATACCTTCGAAAAAAAGCGCATTTGTCTTGATCGAATTTAAGCGCTGTTCCTGCGCGTCCTTTCCAGCCGCTAGCCTCGATCTCCAGCGTTTCATTAAAGAGGGCCTCCATGACCGGCGGGTCGGGCGTAACGTTGTCGACCGTAATCTCGCCGAACATATTCTTGGCTTTTTTCCGTCGCCGCCTCAGATCCGATCGTCGCTTTGCTTTCAGTTTTTGCTCAGGATCGAGCCAGGTCTCGTCCAGCTTCAGAAATGGCGACCCGTCGACGGGGGCGGCCACGAGGACGCCTTTCCCGCGGGCGGCGTTTTTCAGCGCGCCGGCGAATCGAGATTCCCCGGGAAAATGTCCGAAACGCGCCGGCATGCCCCGACGCAGGACGGCCTCGGCAAGATCCCGGGCGGCGCTATCGTCTTCGTAAAGGACGTCTGAGTGGAGCCAGACATCCTCTGCGCCAAGAAGGAAAAGGCGTGGGATCAGATGCGATTTTCGCTGTCGGAACGGGGCGGCGGCTGAGGGGCGCCGGTGATCGCCTGCGACAACGACCTCAAAATCATCTTCGGGACGGATCGCCTCCGCGCACGCCCGAAGCCAAATCTCATGGTGCATCGGGGTCGGCCGTGCGGGTTGAACCGCTGCCGCGACGCGCGCGATCTCGTTCCGGAATGAAGCCAGATCCATTACACCCGACCGCCCAGTTTTCCACACAGCTTGCGGGCGCGATCGCCCCACCTCAGGGTTGTTTGATATACGATCGGGAAGAACGCAAGGCGTTCTAATGACTTGTAACGACTATCAACTGTTCTAGTAGAATTGCAAAGAATCTCATCGTGGAAACAGCCAACAGTCTTGCCCAATCCATTGAAATCCGGCAAATACTCCGGACATTTGGATAGAGGGCGACGATGACAGACGAAGCGATCCAACGCGCGCAAGACGCTGAAGAGCACCGCAAATCCTACCAAGCCATTATGAAAGCGTCCGCAGAGATTGGCGTGCCGTTCGCTCTGGCGCTGACGATGTTCTTCACCAATCTCGTCCTCGCTAACGGCATTTGGCTTTCCCTGTTCGCCGGCGTTGCGGTCTATGTATTTGTTTATTTCGTCGTGAAGACTTTCTTTTCGCACTAATCAAGAACGATTGACGGCCGGGAGCTGACATGAAGATTGCGGTGCTGAAGGAGACGCGCGCGGGCGAGCCACGCGTGGCGGCTTCTCCTGAGAGTGTAAAAAAATTTACGGGCCTTGGCGCAACCGTCGCCGTACAGACCGGAGCCGGCGCTGGCGCTCAATTCTCAGATAGCGACTACAAGGATGCGGGCGCCGAAATCAGCCCGTCTGCGGCGGATGCGGCGCAGGGCGCAGATCTCATCATAAAGGTGCAACGCCCCACATCGGACGAGTTGCGCAGCTTCCCGAAAGGCGTGCGACTGGCCGCAATCTTGGCTCCGTACAATGACCCGGATTCCATAGGCGCCTATGCTCGCTTGGGCGTCGATGCATTTGCTCTCGATCTGATGCCGCGCATTACCCGCGCCCAGTCGATGGACGTTCTTTCTTCGCAGTCAAATCTTGCCGGCTACAAAGCGGTCATCGATGCGAGCGCGTATTTTGGTCGCGCCCTGCCGCTGATGATGACGGCCGCCGGCACCATTGCTCCGGCAAAAGTATTTATCATGGGGGCAGGCGTCGCCGGCCTTCAGGCGATCGCGACCGCGCGCCGCCTTGGCGCTGTCGTTTCCGCGACCGACGTTCGCTTTGCCGCCAAAGAACAGGTGGAAAGCCTCGGGGCGACGTTTGTCACCGTCGATGAAGAGGCGATGAAAGACGCCGAAACCGAAGGCGGCTACGCCAAGGAAATGTCGGAAGACTTTCAGCGCCGGCAACGCGAATTCGTCGCCGAACACATCAAGAAACAGGATATCGTCATTACTACGGCCCTTATTCCTGGCCGGCCCGCGCCGAAATTGGTCACTGCCGACATGGCGCAGGCGATGAAAGCCGGCTCGGTCATTGTCGACCTTGCGGCCGAGCAAGGCGGCAATGTGGAACTGACCCGGCCCGGCGAACCGATTGAAATCGGCGGCGTCACCATTCTTGGATTTAACAATGTAGCCGGACGGCTTGCGGCCGACGCATCGAGCCTTTTGGCCCGCAACATATTCAATTTCGTCTCGGCTTTCTGGGACAAGGAACGCCACGATTTCATCGTCGACTGGGACGATGAGATTTTCCAAGGGATAGCGCTCACCCGCGAAGGCAATGCCGTGCACCCGAGTTTTCAAGGAGCAGCATCGGAACGTGCGCCGGCGGAAAGCGCCCCTGCGGCGGCCGGCGATGACGGGTCAGACAACGAAGACGATGATGCGCCATCGTCAGGGAGCCAATCATAATGGCCGACAACAAAGAAGAATCCGCCCGACAGACCGCAGAAGAGGTCGAACGCACAGCGGAAGAGTTGAAAGAGGCCGCCGAAAGTGCGCAGGAATCCGCGCAGCAACTCGCTGAAGCCTCTGAGCAGGCGTCGGGTCTCGTTTCGCAACTCGCTGAAGTCGCCTCAGCCGGCCCCTCGGAGTTTGTGTTCCTGGCGACGATTTTCGTTCTGGCGATCTTCGTCGGCTATTACGTCGTCTGGTCGGTGACCCCGGCGCTGCATACGCCGTTGATGTCGGTGACCAACGCTATTTCATCGGTTGTTATTGTCGGCGCGTTGATTGCGCTCGGTGCGGACCTGGCCGCGTCCGCAGCCGGCGGCACGTCAAAGCTCCTGGGCTTTGCCGCTGTGGCGCTCGCCAGCGTCAACATATTCGGCGGTTTCCTCGTCACCCAGCGCATGCTCGCCATGTACAAGAAAAAAGAACGGTAGGCCGGAACAATGGGTCACAATCTTCCCGCCATCCTCTACGTCGTTTCGGGCATCCTTTTCATTCTTGCCTTGCGCGGATTGTCGTCGCCGGAAACATCCCGACAGGGCAATCGTTTCGGCACGATCGGCATGGTCATCGCCGTGCTGACGACGTTTTTTGTTCTCGAAAACAAAGGCTTCTCCACCTGGGCGCTGATTGGGCTCGCCGTCGCCGCCGGCGCGGCGCCCGGCGTATACATCGCCCAACGGATACCGATGACGGCGATGCCGCAGCTTGTCGCGGCCTTTCACTCCCTGGTCGGCCTTGCGGCGGTGTTCATCGCCTGGGCGGCGTTCCTGGCGCCGCGCGCTTTTGGCATCGGCGCTCCCGGTGAAATTCACACGATGTCGGTCTTGGAGATGTCATTGGGCGCCGCCATTGGCGCGATTACCTTTTCCGGCTCGGTCATCGCCTTTGCCAAGCTCAACGGCAATATGTCCGGCAAGCCGATCCTGCTTCCCGCCCGTCATATCATCAATCTCTCGATCGGACTGGCCATCCTCTTGCTGATGGGCATGTTGATGACCTTCGAGCAGTCGACGACGACGTTTCTGTTATTGACCATTCTCGCCTTTGCGCTCGGCTTTTTGATCATCATCCCGATCGGCGGCGCGGATATGCCCGTCGTTGTTTCGATGCTCAATTCCTATTCCGGATGGGCCGCGGCCGGCATCGGCTTCACGCTTGAGAACATGGCGCTGATCATCACCGGCGCGCTGGTCGGCTCCTCAGGTGCGATCCTTTCCTACATCATGTGCAAAGGCATGAACCGCTCGTTCGTCTCGGTCATTCTCGGTGGATTTGGGGGCGAGGACGCAGGCCCCGCCGGCGACGAGGAAGATCGTCCGGTCAAAAAGGGCTCAGCTGATGACGCCGCTTTCGTCATGAAGAATGCGAACAAGGTGATCATCGTCCCGGGCTACGGCATGGCGGTGGCGCAGGCCCAGCACGCCCTGAAAGAAATGTGCGACAAGCTGAAAGCCGAGGGCGTCGAAATCAAATACGCCATCCACCCCGTTGCTGGGCGTATGCCGGGGCATATGAACGTGCTCCTCGCCGAGGCTCAGGTGCCTTATGACGAGGTTTTCGAGCTTGAAGATATCAATTCTGAATTCCGCACCGCCGACGTCGCCTATGTCATCGGCGCAAATGACGTCACCAATCCAGCGGCCAAGACCGACAAACAGTCGCCGATTTACGGCATGCCGGTTCTAGACGTCGAAAACGCCGGCACGGTGCTTTTCGTCAAGCGCTCCATGGCGTCCGGCTACGCCGGGGTCCAGAATGAGCTGTTTTTCCGGGACAACACCATGATGCTCTTCGGCGACGCCAAGAAAATGTGCGAAGAGATCGTCAAGGCGCTATAAGTCCGCCGGACGGGTATTTGGGCGCAGCTAATCCAATGTGGGAAAGGGACATGAAGATGAGAGTATTTCTATTGAGCGCTTCCGCGCTGGCGCTTGCCGCCTGCGGAGGCGAGCCAACCGCAACCGAAGCGCCGGCTGAAGAAGAGGCGGCGGTTGAGGAGGCCACCGACGAAACCGCTTCCGAAGAAGCCGTTGAAGAAACAAACGATTACGAGGATACGTTAGCCGGCGTTGTTGAGGCGCTTCCTGAAGAGGCGCAGGCCCGCGTCCAATACCGCAACCCGGTCGAAACGCTGACCTTTTTCGGCGTCGAACCTGGCATGACGGTGGTTGATACGCTGCCCGGCAATCCCTGGTACGCAGGCATTCTGATGGACTACCTGGGACCTGACGGCATGGTCGTCGGCGCTGACTACTCGCCGGAAATGTGGACGCACTTCGGTGACTTTTCGCCGGAACCGGGTTCGAAGGATGGCTGGACTGCAGAATGGACGGAAACGGCCGAGGGTTGGCGCGATGCAGACACCGATGCGGCCGTCGGCGCCGTACAGTTCGGCAATGTGCCGGCGGAAATGGCCGGGACAGTGGATGTCGTCCTGCAAATCCGCTCGTTCCACCACTTCCACCGTCTCGAAGACGAAGGCCAGTTCATGACCGAATCCCTGGCGGACATGATGACCCTCTTAAAGCCGGGCGGTCATGTGGGCGTCGTTCTGCACCGCGCTCCGGAGGATGCGCCGGATGAATGGGCGACCGGCGACAATGGCTACGTCAAGCAATCATCTGTGATTGCGGCGTTTGAAGCAGCGGGATTTGAGCTCGCCGGATCGAGCGAAATCAACGCAAATCCCAAGGACCAGCCGACGGAAGAGGACTTTGTCTGGCGTCTGCCGCCGACCCTGGCGACGAGCCGTGAAGACGAAACGCTGAGGGCGCAATATGAAGCGATCGGCGAATCCGATCGCATGACGCTCTTGTTCCGGAAACCGGCGTAACAACACTCTAAGATAGCCGAAAACGACAAAGGCCGGGCGTCTCGCCCGGCCTTTTCTTTGTTGTCTCGCCCAGCTTTATTTCCGGAAGGAAAACTCGCGCATCAGGTGAAAACCTATGCGAACCTGGTTGCGGTCGCCAAACTGGTCGATGATTGGCGTGTCGGCAAAATCGTTGAAGATGTAACGGTATTCGGCATAGGGGTTGAGCGACCAGCGATCGGCAATATTGATATAGGCGGTCACCGAACCGCCGAAGCTTTCAAAGCCTGCGTTGGCGTCATAGACCGGCAACACGCCCATGGAGGCGGCCGACTGTTCCGGTGTTACCGAGAAATAGGCGTCGGCGTATTTCTCTCCAACCCATCGCGCCTGGCCTGCGGTGGCGAGCGAGAATGCATCGGTGCGGAAAATAAGCGTTGTCAGCGTGCCGTCGATAACCGTGCCGCGGTGCCCGGTCTTCAGTCCGTGGCGAACACGCGCCTTTGCGGCAAAGCGGTCGAGAAAAGTTGTAGAGACGAAGCCGCCGAACTCGAAAGTCGTGCCGACGTCGCCAAGTCCTCTGAGCGCAGGATTATCGTCCTGGTCGCGCCGGCCGCGAATCTTGATCGACGGCCCAATGCGAAAGCGGGAAAATCCGAACAGCGCGATGTCGGCGCCGTCATCATCAAGAAACAGGAAATTCCGGACTTTGATGTAAACTTGAGGATCGGCGTCGAACTCGTAGTCGTTAGACCCAAAATAGTCCGGCTTATAAACCGGGCCGACGCCAAGGCTGAGATTGGTTTCGTCAGGGACCAGAAAGTTCAAGGCGCTGAAAAACCCCTGCTGCGCCTCATCATCGGGCGCAACGATGCGCGTGCCGGTGACGTCTGCTTCGGGATCTTCATATTCGGGACCGAACAACAACGGGTCGAGCCGAGGCTCATCGAGATATTGCTCGTCGCGGGCTTGCTCTTGCGAGATTTCGAGCGCTTCACGCTGTTGTTCGCGTTCTTTGTCGATCTTTTCCTGACGTTCTTCTTCGGTTTCGCCAAACAGCATCGGGCTGAGCCGAGGCTCATCAATGTTTTGCTGGGCCGCGGCCGTGAAGGCGCAGCCAAGCGCCAATACTGGCCCCAAAAGGGCTGACGCCAGTAGAGGGGAAGTTGAAAGCCCAAACTGCATACCCACCATGTCTCCCCGTTCCCGCTTTCCCGTTTCAAACAGCAAAAGAGCCGGTGTCGTCAAAATCTTGCCTCGACGCACACCCTATGCGCCTACTTCAAACTAACAAATCAAAAGATATCTTACGATTCGCCGGATTGAAGGGCAATTTCGCCATACATGGCGCTGACGCCGCTTCAACCCTCATGGAATCTCTGAGAATCAGGTTTCCTCGTCGACCGTTTCAGCGATGCTCTCAATATCGCGGCCGACGCCCTTCACTGTCTCGCAGGAGGCGAGAAACAGGCAGAAGGCTAGAAAAAGTGTGAGTTTTTTCATGAACATCCCCGGCACTAACTCGTGACGGGCCATCATGCGTCGCGCCGCGCAGGAGGGGAAGAGGCGGCGCGAAATAATTGCGGGAATTTAAATAAGGCCTTCGCGCTGCTGGCGCTTGCGGATCAGCTTGCGTGCGCGGCGAACGGCTTCCGCTTTCTGGCGGGCGCGTTTTTCGGACGGTTTTTCGTAAAATTTCCGGCGCTTCATTTCCCGGAACGTACCCTCGCGCTGCATCTTTTTCTTAAGCGCTTTAAGGGCTTGCTCGACATTGTTGTCGCGTACAAAAATCTGGACCAAGGTTTTTCCGCCTCCTTTAGAAACAAAAACGTCACGGTGTCTGGAGCCGCGACGCATTGACCATAAACCAGCTCGCCGCCGCCTGTTTTATTCAAGCGACGTGAGACGATGCGGCCTATACCAGAGGCCTTGCCCCAAGTCTATATAGTAAAAGCGCCCGATCAGAGATGGGGAGAGACCGGACAAACTATGGAAAATGCTAAACAAATCTCTAACGCAGACGGGTTCGAGACCGCGCGGTCGGCGATCCTCGAACACGCCCTTGCGCTTGCGCCGTTCGACGGCTGGACGTCGCGCATGCTGGCGGACGCCGCTGCGGCGGCGGGAATAGACGCGGCTGAGGCGAAAGCGGCCTTTCCCGGGGGCGTTAGGGATGCGCTGCGATACTGGTCCGCCCGGATCGATGAGCAAATGGTCGAGGCCATGGCGGCGCCTGGATTCGCTGATCAGCGCATCCGCGAAAAGGTCGCCGGCGCCGTCAAGGTGCGGATCGATATCCTGCGCGAGGACAAGGAAGCATTCCGGCGGTCAGTCGCGCTGATGGCGGTCCCGCACATGGCCGCCCTTGCATCAAGGCTCGTTTGGGCTAGCGCGGACGCGATCTGGCGCGGTCTGGACGACAAATCCACCGATTTTAACTTCTACACCAAGCGGGCGATCCTATCCGGCGTGCTGACCTCGACGATGGCGCGCTGGCTCGCCGACAGCAGCGAGGATGAAGCCGCGACGGACGCGTTTCTCGCCGCCCGCATCGACAATGTGATGCAGATCGAAAAGGCGAAGGCGCAGGCGAAAAAGCTCGGATTTGATCCCGCTGCGCCCATCGGCTGGCTGGCGAAACTGCGCTACCCCGCGGGGCGCTGACAGTCCGGCTTGTGTGATCGATGAGGCTAATGCACCATCGGCCATTCAATCGATGCGGGGGCGTGAGATGGAGAGTTTGGGCGGCGTCTCTTTTGAGGACGCGTTCTCTTTTGCCGGCAGCGCCGCGATGCTGGGCTGGTTTATCCTGTTATTCTTGCCGCGGCGTTTTGATCTGCTGTTCGCAATTCCGCAATTCGTTATTCCCTTCGGATTGGCGCTTCTCTATGCGGCATTGATTTTGCCGAGCGTTTATACGGTCGAGGGCGGCGGATTTGGATCGCTTGCTGAGGTGAAGACGCTGTTGAGCAATGATGCGGCGCTGCTCGCGGGCTGGATCCATTATCTCGCATTCGACCTGTTCATCGGTGCGTGGATTGCTCGGCGTGCAGATGAAATCGGGTTGTCGCGAATCATCCAGGCGCCGATTCTACTTGCCACATTGATGTTTGGGCCAATGGGCCTTGCACTGTTTTTGGGCGTCCGTGTTTTTCACCGCCGCGCCAGCGGAGACATGTCATGATTTTCCTCGACGCCCGCCGTACGCATAAGCCAGCGCTCGCCGGTTTTGATGATGATGTGGTCACGCGTGCGCTGCTTGCCTGCGCCTTCAGCATGGTTGCGCTATTCGTCGTCCTTATCGGGCCCTGGGTCGTCGACGGGCGGCTGGTGGAAGGCGTCAACCCGTGGACAAAGCCGCAGAAGTTTGCCGTTTCACTGGCGTTGCATTTTCTGACTCTGGCGATCCTCGCCCAATTTCTCGCCCGGACCATTCGAACCGGCCCGTCGCTTTTGACAGCGACTTATCTCGCAATGGGCGCCCTCGTGTTGGAAGCTGGATACATCGTCATTCAGGCGGCGCGAGGTCGGCGGTCGCATTTTAATTTCGACACGCAGATTGAGTCCCTGCTTTATGCGATGATGGGGCTTGGCGCGTTGCTGCTTGTTTTCGTCGCGATTGTGCTGGGAATACAGTTTTGGCGGAAAGGGCAAGGCGTTTCGCGCGGGCTGAGAACCGGCGCCGTGCTTGGTCTGGTTGTGGGCGCGCTGCTCACCCTCGGATTGGCCGGTTACATGTCGTCGATCAATGGCTCGCGCTGGATTGGCGACCACCCCGCCGGCGGCGCCATTGTTCCGTTCTTTGGTTGGTCGCGAGAAGTTGGCGATTTGCGCCCGGCGCACTTTGTTACGCTGCATATGATGCAGACGCTTCCGTTGACCGGATGGCTTGTGGACAAGCTTGGGGGCCCGTCTGTAACGATAGTCTGGATCGCCGCCTTGCTACAATCAGGTCTTGCTTTGGGTCTGTTTATGCAAGCTCTCTCGGGACAGCCATTCTGGCCTGTTTAGCTTTTGCCGCGCAGCCGCGTCACATGTCCCATTTTGCGCCCCGGTCGCGCTTCGCTCTTGCCGTAGAGATGCAGACAGGCGTTCGCCTCACGGACGATATCGGACCATTGGCCGGCCTCGTCGCCGATAAGGTTTTCCATAACCGCGGCCGAGTGGCGGAGCGGGTCTCCTAAAGGCCAGCCGGCGACTGCGCGCATTTGTTGTTCGAATTGCGAGACGGCGAACGCGTCCGCGGTCAAGTGTCCGGAATTGTGCACTCTCGGCGCCATCTCGTTGGCGATAATCCCGCCGCCGGGCAGAACGAAGAATTCAACGCCAATGACGCCGATATATTCGAGCGCATCGAGGATTTTCATCGTCGCATCTTGCGCTTGCCGCGCCGTCTCGTCGGTGACCTGCGCCGGCGCGGTCGAAGTCTTCAGAATGCCATTCGCATGGACATTCTCGATCGGTTCGTAAAGGCGGACAGTCCCGTCAACGCCGCGGGCGCCGATGATCGAAATCTCTTTTTTGAACGGTACAAACGCTTCGAGGATCGATGGCGCGGCGCCGACCTCGGACCAGGCGAACGCCACAGCTTTCTCAAATGATGCGTGGAGGTCGATATCCTTGTCTGTGAGACGCGTCTGGCCTTTACCGTCGTAACCAAGCCGGCGCGTCTTGAGGATCGCCGGCCGGCCTACTTGTTCAAGGCCGGCTTCCAAATCAGCCAAACTGTCGACCGCGTGAAAGTCGGCGGTGGCGACGCCGAGGCCTCGAATAAATTCCTTTTCGATCAGACGGTCCTGCGCTTTTTCCAATGCGCGGGCGCCGGGCCGCACAGTCGCGCCCGCCGCCTCTAAAATGGCAACCGCCTCCACTGGCACGTTTTCGAATTCATAGGTGACGACGTCGACCGCCTTTGCGAAAGCGGCAAGCGCATCTTCATCGGCATACGTTGCTTTTGTAAATTCTGAGGAAGCCTGCGACGCAGGGCAGTCATCGTCGGGGCAGTAAATGTGGGTCTTGAGACCAAGGGACGCTGCGGCCAGCGACAACATGCGGCCAAGCTGACCGCCGCCAAGAATGCCGATCGTGTCGTTGGGCTGAAGCGGTTTCATTTTGTCTCCGCCGACATCAATCCTCGACCGTTTCAGCGACAGACGCGGTTTGTTTGTCTCGCCACGCCTCTATCCGTGACGCGAGCGCTTCGTCCGACGTTGCGAGGATTTCCGCCGCCAGAAGTCCGGCGTTCTTGGCGCCGGCTTCGCCAATGGCGACTGTTGCAACGGGAACGCCCGCCGGCATCTGGACAATCGAAAGGAGACTGTCGAGACCTTTGAGCGCTTTTGATGGAACCGGAACGCCGATCACGGGCAGGCGCGTCATGGAGGCCGCCATGCCGGGCAGGTGCGCCGCCCCGCCGGCGCCAGCGATGATCACTTTGAGGCCGCGGCCGGCAGCGTTTTTGGCGTAGTCGTAAAGCCGGTCCGGCGTCCGATGCGCCGACACGATCTGGGTTTCGTAAGAAACGCCCAGCGCGTCCAGCATTTCCGCCGCGCCAGCCATCACCGGCCAGTCCGAACGCGATCCCATGATTACGCCTACGCGCGTTGCAGCGCCTTTGTCCGTCATGGCTTTCTTGCGCCTCCCAACGGAAAAGGCGGGGGCATACCCTATCGCGCCGTGCGAATGCAAGGCGTGGGGTCCCGAAACAGCAAATGACGGGGAGAAGGAGACGCCGACCGTACAGACGGGGGCGCGATGGCCGACGCCTCCTCACACCGGACGCGGGAGCCGGCCATGCCGAAGGGGACTCGATGCACGACCGTCCGCGGAAGCAAACATGGGGCGTTGCGACGTTGGTCACAACCGCCAAGCGGTGAAGCGAGCCGGCCTCGCGCCGAAATGTGACGGTGCGCAAGTCACGCAAATTTCTGCTAATTCTTTGGTCAAATCCTGTGTGTCTCGGCGGCGCCGATGGCAATGGCGCATAGCGCCGAGTCGCTGGTACATAGGAGGTGGGTGAAGCGGTGACGAACAATGAAAATTAACGATCCGACCCGTGCGGGGGGTGTTCGAAACATCCGCCGTGCAGGGACAGCAAAGTCGACCGCCGGGGCATCGTCGGCGCCGGCGAGCGCAACTGCTGACGCTATCTCGGTGATGGGCGTGCCTGCGGCGGAGCTAACGCCCAAGGTGCGCGCGGCGCTTATCTCACTTGCCGAAGACATTCGCGTGCTTCGCGAGGAATTGAAGCAAGCGAAAGACCGCATTGGCGAATTGGAAACCCTCGCCGATCGCGATCCCATGCTTGATATATACAATCGCCGGGCTTTCGCGCGGGAAATGGATCGCGCGCTTGGCATGATTGACCGCTACCAGCTCCGCGCGAGCCTGGTGTTTATCGATCTAAACGACCTGAAAAAGATCAATGACCAAATGGGGCACGCCGCTGGCGATGCGGCGCTCGCGCATGTGGCCGGAACGCTGACAGCCAATGTGCGTCAGACCGATGTTGTAGCGCGTCTCGGCGGCGACGAATTCGCGCTGCTCTTGATTCAGGCCGATGAAGGGGTCGCCGCCGCTAAAGCGCAGGCGATCGCCGGAATTGTGGCCGCCAAGCCGGTTGAGTGGGAGGGGGCGCCGTTCACGGCTTCAGTGTCCTGGGGGGCTGTTGAAATCCACAAGGGCGTTTCTGCTCAGGAAGCCATGACCCTTGCGGATGAGGCGATGTATGCAGCGAAGAAAATGAAATGATCAGGCGATAATGTCCGGCAGCATCGCGTCTTTGAGCGCCTGAATGTCGTCTTTCAGATTCAGCTTTTTCTTCTTCAACCGGGCGATCGAAAGGCGCTCGTATGGCGCAGTCGCCTCCAGAGCACGGATTGCCGCATCGAGATCGCGATGTTCTTCTTCCAGCGTTGCGAGACGGATCGCCAGCGCTTCATCATTGGCGCCGCTGAAATCCTGATCTCGCGCTGAAAAGCGACGGTCATCGATCGGGCTTCGAAACGTTTTTTCCGTGTGGTCTGACGGGGGATCTTTGTCAGTCACGACCCATTGCGCTCCTGTAGATTGCGCTCGCTCTCAGGCGGCGGAAAGATATTGTCGATCACATCTTGAAGCAATGCTGCGGAAAACCTGTCGCCCTCATGGGCGCCCGCAATCGCTGCATATTGAGCGAGGTTTCGGTTCGCGCGGCGCCGTACATCGCTTCCCGAAAAGGGATTTAACTGACGCGCTGCGCAGTCTTCGAGGATTTCGATTTCAACGCGCTCCGCGTCAAGCTCCGCTTTTTTGACCGCATTGCGCAGCGACGCTGCGTGTTGAAAGCCCGGTTGTTCTTCAAAAGGTTTCGCCCCGCGCCGCGCTGCGCGCAACGGCGTCGTAACATTGTTGTGCCAGTCGGCGACGGCTTTCATGGCGGATTGCATGGCGGGCTCCGGAATATCGTCGAACGCGGTCGCGCTCCAACAGGCCCACAGCACGATATTGACGTTCAGCCCGGCGTTGTCCTGGGCTGAAATCAACGATTCGGAGACACCCGGGCGGGCGTAAATGTCGTTTGCCCAGGCCCAGAAAGTCATCGCCGGCGAGGCGGGTTTTTGATCGTCAGATTTCCTCGTCACCAAGGTTACGTAAGCCTAATAATAGATGCAAAGTCAAATAGCTAAGCGTAATCCCGCAGGCGCAGGGTTAATAAGAAATGAAGGCGCCAATCGCACTGATTTCCCCCTCCGGCACGTGGCGGAACAGGGCAAAATATGCTTTAATCCAGTTATTCACAAAAAGGAGGCTGACTATGGCGTCAAACGCTCAACTGGATACGCTGACAAAGCGACACCAAGAGCTGGAAGCGGCGATCGCTGCTGAGATGAAACATCCCGCCTTTGACGAACTCCGGGTTATAGAACTCAAACGACAAAAGCTTAAGATCAAAGACATGATGGAAGGCATTGCCGACCCGCCATCAGTGAACTGAGCAATCTTGCGTCGTAAGATACGACGCATACAAACTGAAAACAGCATTGCTGTGCTGGTTGCGTCTGGCCGATATTCAGGCGACGCGTAGCGCAGAGAAAATCTGTTCATTCTGAATGTGCTTATGAAAATCGGCCGTTGGTCTTCGCGCCGCAAGGAATGCGCTGATGCTGCGGCCGCTCCTCCTCGTAAAGAAAGAATTTTCTGATGACGGGTCGTTCGGTCATTATCACCGGCGCGGCGTCTCCTGTTGGCGCAGCCTGCGCGCGTCGTTTCGCCGAGGCCGGCGACCGGCTCATTATCGCTGACGCAGATGAAGCCGCAGGAAAAACAGTGGCCGACGCAGTCGCTCTTACTGGAAAGGCGTCGGGCGCTACCGCCGCGTTTGTCCACGCAGACACCTCGCGCCGGCTCCATGTCCATAACATTGTCGCCGAGGCGCTTGATGTTAATGGTCGCATCGACGTTCTCGCCCATACGGTGATGGAACGATTTTCGGCGCCATTTCTCGAGACAGCGGAAGATGATTTTGACCGCGTAATTGAACGCAATATTCGCGGCGCCTTTCTCATCAACCAGGCGGCTGCAAAGCAATTCGTAAGGCAGGCCGGAACCGATGCGAATGCCGGGGGCGTGATCGTCAATGTCGGCTCGGTCGAGGCGGTGACGGCTGCTGCAGACCATGTTGCGTTTGCAACGTCGCAAGGGGGGTTGCATCAGCTTACCAAGGCGGTGGCGCTGGCTTTGTCGCCCCATGGCGTGCGCGTCAATGCGGTCGGCGTTGGCGCCGTAAAAGGCGAAATGGATGCGGACGCGAAACCGAAGCGAATGCGCAGTATCACGCCCTTGAAGCGCATCGGGGATCCAGAGGAAATCGCGTCAGTGATTTTCTTTCTTGCGAGCGACGCGGCGTCCTACGTGACCGGCCAATCGATCTATGTCGACGGCGGCCGCCTCGCTCAGCTTGACCCGCCCTCTGAGGACGAGGCGGGCGAATAGGCGTTCTTGCGCCTTAGGAGTCGTCGCCGCCTGAGAGATTGGCGAAAACCTTCGACAAATCGATTTCATCGCTCTTGTCTTCAGCCGGTTCAGCCTCGGTTGGCGCCGGCGCCGTCGTTTCTTCGACAGGTTTCAACGCTTCGCCTTCAGGCGCCGGGGCGGGCTGCATCCGCGCGCGTTTGGCGGCCGCTTTGCGCACGACCCCATCAAGATCGATCTGGGTGCACAGGCCCAATCCAACCGGATCCTGCGGCTGAATGTTCGTTGAATTCCAGTGGGTGCGGTCGCGCACGGACTGAATCGTCGTCTTCGTTGTGCCGAGCAGCTTGGCGATCTGCGCGTCAGAGACCTCCGGATGATTGCGCACCATCCAGGCAATGGCGTCGGGCCGGTTTTGGCGTTTGGAAACCGGCGTATAGCGCGGGCCCTTGCGGGGCTTGTCGGCAACGATGGTTTTTGGCTTTGAAAGCTTCAGCCGATAGTTTTCATCGTCCTGCGCCTTTTCGATTTCGTCGCGCGTCAACTGATGTGTCGTGATCGGGTCAATACCGCGTACGCCGGCGCCCACATCGCCGTCAGCGATGCCTTTAACCTGCAAAGGATGGAGGCTGCAGAAATCCGCAATCTGATCGAAGGTGAGGGACGTGTTGTCGATCAACCAGACGGCGGTGGCGATTGGCATCAACGGACGGTCGGCCATGAATGATTCCTCCAAATAGACTTCGCTCGCCGGCGGGCTTTGCCTTTGCCCGCCGCGCTAACCGCCGGATTTTCGGGGAAAGCGTTATCGCGTGAATGAACGCGACGGGCGGCATATAGACCGTTGCGGGGGCCTCGCCAAGGCCGCTCAGGCGACTTTCAGGACGATTTTGCCAATATGATCGCCGGATTCCATGCGTTCATGGGCTTTTCCGGCCTCCGCGAGGGGATAGATCCGATCGATGAGGGGTTTGATTTTTCCCGCCTCGATAAGGGGCCAGACGTGCTCGCCGATGGCGCCGGCGAGGCGAGCCTTCTCCTCCGGCGGCCGCGCTTTCATGGTGGACCCGGAAAGGCGCAAGCGCCGGCGCATAATGTCAAAAATGTTGATGGCGGCTTCCGGCCCACGCAGGAAGGCAATCGAAACATGACGGCCGCCGGGATTGAGGGCGGCGAGATTGCGGGGCACGAAATCGCCGCCGGCCATGTCGAGAACGACGTCTGCGCCGCCGGCTTTGACGATTTCTTCTTCCCATTTGTCGGTTTTGTAGTTGTAGGCGGCGTCGGCCCCGAGGCGCAGGCACGCTTTGCTTTTTTCGTCAGTTCCGGCGGTGGCGAAGACCTTGGCGCCCCACGCCTTGGCAAAGGCGATGGCGGTCGTGCCGATGCCGCTGGTGCCGCCATGAACGAGCAGGGCTTCGCCGAGTTTGAGTTCGGCGTCGTCAAAGACATTGGCCCAGACCGTGAAGGTCGTTTCCGGTAAGGCCGCCGCTTCTTCCATTGAGAGCCCGGCAGGGATGGGTAGGCAAGAGCCCGCATCGACGACGGCATAATCGCCGTAGCCGCCGCCGGGCAGGAGGGCGCATACTCTGTCGCCGGCTTCCCAAGTCGCAACCGCGGCGCCGACCGCAGCGATTTCTCCCGCACATTCAAGACCTGGAATATCGGTTGCGCCCGGCGGAGGCGGGTAAAGGCCCCTGCGCTGCAGCACTTCCGGCCGGTTCACGCCTGCTGCGTGGATCCGAACCAGGACTTCGTTGTCGGCCGGGCTCGGAACCGGTCGGCGCGTCTCGCGCAAAACCTCGGGCCCGCCGGGCTTTTCGATTTCGATTACGCGCATGTCTTTCGGCGTTTCGTTCATGATCTTTCTCTCATGATGGGTTGTCTATTCTTGAACCGGCGCGGCGGATTTCGCAAACTGCATCAACCGCCACCCCGGAGCGCACACATGGATGACGAACCGCTTAATGAAAAGCCCGACCTCACGCTCGGCTATCTAAAAAAGCAGGACCTGTACGCGCTTTCGGTCGGCGATCTGGAAGAACGCATAGAGGCGCTGCAAGCCGAGATCACGCGCTGCGAAGCGGCGCTCAAAGATCGCGGCTCATCTCTCAGCGAAGCAGAAAAGCTGTTCAAAAGTTGATGCGGTGCGATTGAGCTTTAGCGACCACTGAAAAGAACGCCGACCGTCTGCTGCGTCAGTCAATGTCCCTTTTTAGGGCCTTGAGGCGATAGCTCACCGGATAATTTCCGCAAGGCTCGCGAACGCGAAGAGCCCTGCGGATGCTGCGCCGAAATATGGAACCAAAATTGGAACTTCAAAACCGCTTTTTTCCGCGCCTGATTTCTTGATGCGGATCAGCGCTACATTGACGATGGCGAAGACAGTGAGCAGCAAGAATGAAGTCGCTTGCGCCAATGTCGCCAAAGGCAATGCGAGCGCCGCCAGCAGGACAAGGGCGACAACAAAGACCGTTGCATTGACCGGCGTGCGCGTGGACGTTGCAATACGTCCGAACCATTCCGGTACGGTGTTTTGCGACGCCATCCCATAAAGCATGCGCGAGGCCATAATCACTTGCACCAGAGCGCCGTTGATGACGGCAATCATGGCGATGAGGCTCATGAGCTCCGCCGGAAGATCTGTAAGGCGTGAATAAATGAGCGTCATGGGGGAGGCGCTTTGCTGAAGCAAATCTATCGGTGTTGTGCGCACAGCCGTCCACGACACCAAAACGTAAATCAGGGTCGTGACGATCAAGGCAATAAAGATTGCCCGCGGCATGGAGCGCCTGGGCCTTTTGACTTCCTCGGCGACGTTCACCATGTCCTCAAATCCAATGAACGCATAGAATGCGAGCACGGCGCCGGAAATGACGCCGGGAACAATCGCGATCCCAGATGCATGGTTGTCCACTGCAGAAACGGGTTCCGCAGCGAGCCCCAAACCAATCACCAGAAAAAGCGCGCCCGCCTCCAGCACGGTTATGACGGCGACCGCTGCGAGCGATTCCGCGATCCCCCACGCGGCAACGCCGCCGACAACTATCGACAGCGCCACAAAACCCGCCCAGGCGGGAAAATCCAGGAAGTCGCCGGCATAGCCGACAAACCCTCGAAACATGACGCCTGAGGAAACAACCCCGGACGCGATGATCAAAATGCCCACGAAAAATGAGAGCTGCGGATTTTTAAATCCTTCCAGAACATAGGCCGCCGGACCGGCGGATTTTGGCAGACGCGCTGACAGCTCCGCAAAACTAGCTGCTGTCAGCCCCGCGATTACTGAAGCAAGGATGAATGCAGCAGGTGCGAAAAGACCAGCAGCGCCCGCGACTTCGCCGATCAATGCATAGATGCCTGCGCCGAGCATGGTTCCCAGCCCGTAGAGCACCAAGAGCGGCGTGGATATGACCCGTCGCAACGATTTCGCGCCGCCAGTATTTCTATCCATAGAGCCGCCCTCTCACGTCGCTGCATTGACTCAGCATCGCAGTTTTCTCTGGCTTACTAAATACGGACATTCCCGTCACGATATGTCGCGTTCTCGGATTGCTGAGTTCACTTTGAGCAAATCTGTGCAACCCGATTTACGCCAATCGCTAAAGTCCTGCTTTGCTTTCGGAGAATGCAAGCACAAAACTTGCGCGGCGCCCGGGGTCAGGTTGGCCGCGCAGCGATTTTTTTGATCGCGTTTGAAAACGCCATCATATGATCGTTGGAATTAAAGACATTGGGCGAAATGTAGACGCCATCATTCGGCCCGGGCCAATTGCCCCATGTGTAAATGTCAAACTCTTCGCGAAGCGTTTTAGTGAGATCTGCGCCGGAAACACCGTCAACCACAATGCGTGCAAGCCCGGTCCTCTTTCTGGGGTCCGGCTCAGTGATCACCTTTACGCGGTCGACACGATCGAGGCTGTCTATTACAAGAGACAGCAGGTAACGAAGGCGCGCGCCTTTGCGCTGCGGTCCAAGCTGCTCAAAAAAATCCAACGCCTGGCCGATTGCTGCAATGGTCGGACCGCTTCGCGTCCCGATATCTTCGAATTTGCGAATGTCAGTTGCTTCACGGCGAGTGCCGTAAAGCGGCCAAAGCGCTTCAAGTCGATCGCGACGCACATATAGCGCACCCGTCCCGAGGGGCGCGTTCAGCCATTTGTGCAAGGAGGTTGCGAAGTAATCGCATCCGAGCTCGCGCATGCTGACGGGTACTTGTCCAAAGCTCAGGGCGCCGTCGACAAGGAGTTGGGCGCCGCGGTCATGGGCAAGGTCCGATAATTCTCGAATGGGCAATACGTAACCCCATCCGTCGGCAACATGGCTCGCCACTAGGAGCTTTGTTTTTGGGGTCATCGCCTCTTCGAACAGCTTTTCGGTCTGCCTTGCCGTCGGCGCCACCGGCAATTCAACACGGCGCACAACGACGCCGTGTCGCCTGGCCCGTTGTTCGAAAATCTTGCCAGCATACTGATCTTCGGCGTCGCTCATGAGAACCTCGTCGCCGTCATTGAGCGACAAGCCCCACCCGACAATATTCAATCCCTCCGTAGTATTTCGTGTAATAGCGACTTCTTCCGGCGCGCAATTCATCAAGGACGCCAGGCGTTCCCGGTGATTGTTGATACGCGCCCAAAGAGTGTAGTTGTGCGGCCGAGGCGCGCTTGATGTCAGCGCGTCGTATCGGGCGAGGGCTTCGACAACCGAAGTCGGATGCGGATTGTTGCCGCCGCCATTGAGAATAATCCACTGACCATCAAGTCGGTACGCGCGCGCGACGGACATCCAGAATGCTTCGTCCCGGGCCACGTCCTCAACGCTCCGTCCGCGAATGCTCTGCGCCGCTGCAGAAGCGATAGACACCGCGTTTGCGACAAGCGCCACCGCGGCAGTTCCCATAAGACTTTCGCGTCTTGTCAACATGGCCTTCCTCAACGTTCCGTTGTTGCGGCTTGTGGCGCCGCCGCCGGCGCTGAAGGCGGCTACGCACGACGATCAGGATCGCGCGCATTCGCACCATTCGAATTTCCGAAAGATCAATACAATCGGAGGGCGGATGGTTATACTATCACATCTAATCGGGTCGCGATCAGCGAACGCGCCATTCTCGTTTGCGCGTTGCGTTGTCGCTACTTCGGCAAGAAGGAATCAAACCGGTTCGGCGGCGACTACATAGTTGCGACATGCGCGCAGCGCGCCTTCGTCATTGATCACGTCCAGGGCTTCGGCGCGTAAGGCTTCGCCGCGCCCTTTCAGCGCCTCGGCAAGCGAGCGATCGGCCAGCGTTTCCAGCCCGGGCGCGCACATATCGATTTGTGCGTTGACGTAGCCTTCCTTGTATCCGATGGCGAAGTGTTTGACGTTGCGCACTGCAAACCCTGCGCGTTGCACATGGTCAATGACCCATTGCGCAGGATATTCACGGTACGGCATTTTACCAGCGAGCAACATGCAGGCGTCGCGAAACCGGCCAATCTCCCAGACTACGCGGCCCGCTTTGGATTCCGGACGAGCGGTGGGAACATACGGCTCAAGGCCCGTCACATAAAGCGCGCCGCCGGTAACCGGGCGCAAGCGCGCGAACAGATAGGATTGGAAATAGGGCGAAAAGCCTTCAATTGCGCCGAGCAAATAACCCGCCAACACAGTGTCGTAGACTTCGCCTTTCAAGAGCTCGGCGTCGGCCCAATTGCCCAAAACGATACGGTCTTGCGGGCGTTGCGCATCGCTTATGGAATTGCGCGTACGCTCCGCTTCGCCTTGTGAACACGTGACCGCAGTCCAGCGCGTCGTGGCGAGCCCTGAGACCCAGCGAATGGAATTTATGCCCGTTCCCGCATCGAGCATTGCGCCCCAGGGGCGTTCGCCTTGTAAGCGCTCTATGTAGTGAAAAAGCGCTGACTGTTTGCGCTTAGTCACGGGTTAGATCTCAAATAATTCACGTCGTGAGCGCACTCGGTCGGTTTTAGCATGTTCTCTTGCTCCAGCGGCGAGGCTTTCAAACAGAGATTGCGCCGCAATGTCCGCTTCCGTCTGCTAATGTTATCAGCGCGGCTTATTTTTCCGGCAGCGGAATAAATTCTGTTTCGCTTGGCGGCAATGAGAAAACGGAGTTCCTAAAGCCGGCTTCGGCTGAATCGTTCCAGTCGACCTTTGCCTGATCGATGCGCTCATTCGATGAAGAGACGAGGTTCCACCAGATCACTCGCTTGCCGATGGGCGCGCCGCCGAGCAGCATCAGTCGGGAAGATTGCGCCGTCTTGATTGTCGCCGACGCGCCCGACGTGAATACGACCATCTTGCCGCCATCATAGGTTTCGCCGTCAATTTCAACGGCGCCGGATACGACATAAACGGCGCGTTCCTCATAGTCGGGCAGGGGAATGTGGGCGCCCGCTGACGCCTCAACGCCGAGATAAAAGATTGGCGAGTAGGTTTTTACCGGCGCCGTTTCGCCAAAGGCCTCGCCTGCAATCAGACGCATCGATGCGCCCTCGCGCTCGATCATCGGCAGGGTTGCTTTCGGGTGATGGTGAAAGGACGGCGCGCAGTCTTCGTCGGCGTTGGGGAGGGCGATCCAGCTTTGAATGCCGTGCATCTTTTGGCCGGCCTCGCGGGGCCCTGCATCTGTACGTTCCGAATGGACGATGCCTCTGCCCGCGGTCATCCAATTGACGTCGCCGGGCCTGATCACCTGGTCGTACCCAAGGCTGTCGCGGTGACGGATTTCGCCATTAAATAGATAGGTGACTGTTGCCAAACCGATATGCGGGTGTGGGCGAACATCGATGCCGGTTCCCGGCTTGAATTCCGCAGGTCCCATTTCATCGAAAAAAATAAATGGTCCGACTGTGCGACGTTTTGCGAAGGGCAAGACGCGGCCAACGGAAAACCCGCCGAGATCGCGCTTGCGCGGTTCAATGACAATGTCGATGCTGCTCAAGGCGCGCTCCTGAAGTTCTCTCAATTTCCGCCGAAGACGATGCTGTGAGTCAACTGACGAATGTCGGTTTCCGCTGCAGCGAGCGCAATATCGTCCTCCGGGCCGAGACCGACAAACAGCTTGTAGCCTTCTTCGAGACTGAAAACCTGCAAGACGGCGCGACGGGCGGCGTTGTATTCCAGATCCGGATTGGCGGCTCGAACAAGACAAAGGATGAGCCGACCGATCGGGCGATAAAGATCGCGGACATAGTCCCGCGCCTCGTCTCCGGACCCGGCGTAACCCCAAATTTGATAGAAGAAGCGATGGGAGTGACGCGCATTGCGAACGTAAAACGCCACCACATTCATGAGCATTTCCGTTGGATCGGCGCGTCCGGCTTCAATCTCGGCCAGATGCTCGTCGATATATTCGGCCAGCCGTTCGGCGAGCGCCGCTTTCAGAAGGTCGCTCTTGGCGGTGAAATGGTATGTCAAATTGCCGACAGCGACGCCTGCCTCGTCCGCCACCATGCGTAAGGAGAGGCCCGCATGCCCCTCGCGAATGAACACCGCTTGCGCCGCGACAATAATGCCGCGCAGGGTCTCGCCGGTCTTCGCGGACTTCCCTTCGGCGAGCGAAACACTCGGCCGTGCAGCAGCTATGTTCTTTAATTCTGCAATCGCGCCGGCCAGCCGCTGGTCCTGGCGCGCGCCCCCATTTAGCCCGCTCACGAAAAATTTCCCCAGGTTAGTTGACGGCTTTTACACAACCGCCTAAGCCGGCGGTCAGTTTAGGGCACTCGTCCTAATTATCCAACCATATTTTTCGGCTACATGACGCAACTTGCTCTAATTCAACGAATTTTCTAGTCACGTAGTGGAACGGATCGATCCGAATCCCGGCGTCGCGGTGATCTCCCCCTGCTGCACGTCGGGCGGGCCGCAGCAAGGTGACTTGCTGCGGCCCACCCATTTTTAGAAGGCAAATTACTCGGCTGCGGCCGGCGCCGGCGCGCGCCAGTCCTCGAGATCGGCGAGGGCGCGGCGCGCCAGGGCGGCTTTTCTGGCGCGCCCCTTTTCCTTGCCTTTAAGGCGCCGCCCCGTTTCATCCGTACGCGGTGTTTCAATGTCCGGGAACAGACCGAAGTTTATGTTCATCGGCTGAAAAGTTTTCGCGCCCGCGATGTGCCCGCCCGTGATATGCGCAATGAGCGCGCCGAGAGCGGTCGTCGATGGCGGGGGCGACGTCAATACGCCAGCGGCTTCATCGGCGGCGAAGCGTCCGGCGATCAATCCGACGGCGGCGCTTTCAAGATAACCCTCAACGCCCGTGATCTGTCCGGCGAAGCGTAGCGCCGGGCGCGCTTTCAAACGAAGCGTTTCGTCGAGCAGCGCCGGCGAATTCAAAAACGTGTTGCGATGAATGCCGCCAAGGCGGGCAAAGTTTGCAGCGCCAAGCCCGGGGATCATGCGGAAGACCTCGCTTTGTGCGCCGTATTTCAGCTTGGTTTGAAATCCGACCAAATTGTAAAGCGTGCCCAGTTTATTGTCTTGCCTCAGTTGCACGACAGCGTGAGGGCGTTCGCCAGTGCGCGGATCGGTGAGCCCGACAGGCTTCATGGGACCGAACCGCAAGGTGTCGGGACCGCGCTCGGCCATGACTTCGATGGGCAGGCAGCCTTCAAAATAGGGGGTCGACTTTTCCCAGTCTTTAAATTCGGTTTTTTCGCCCGAAAGCAGCGCGTCGATAAAGGCTGCGTATTCTTCTTCGTTCAGCGGACAGTTGATGTAGTCCGCGCCGTCTCCGCCCGGGCCTTTTTTGTCGTAGCGCGATTGAAACCAGGCGATGTCGAAGTCGATCGAGTCCTTGTAAACGATCGGCGCAATCGCATCGAAAAAGGCGAGGGAGGCTTCGTCGGTCAGTTCGCGGATAGCGTCAGCAAGGCCCGGCGCCGTCAACGGGCCCGTCGCAACAATAACATTGGTCCACTCTGTCGGCGGCAGCGCATCGATCGCCTCGCGTCTGATTTCAATATTCGGATGATCATTGAGCGCAGCCGTCACAGCGTCAGAAAAACCGTCGCGGTCAACCGCGAGGGCGCCGCCCGCCGGCACCTGGTTTGCGTCTGCGGCGCGCATGATCACCGAGCCGCAGCGGCGCATCTCCTCGTGCAACAGGCCGACCGCGTTGCCCAATGCGTCGTCGGAGCGAAAGGAGTTGGAACAGACAAGCTCCGCACACTTGTCGGTCTGATGAGCGTCCGTGCCGCGCTTGGGGCGCATTTCGTGGACTGTGACCAGCGCGCCCGCTTCCGCCGCCTGCCAGGCCGCTTCCGACCCCGCAAGACCAGCCCCAATCACATGAATTTCAGGAGTTTTTGTCATCTCGGTTGGCTTTTAGCGCGTTGCGGCCCGGGGTTGAACCCTGTAGCGTTGATCGCGCGGGGTGTTGAGGGGCGTATCGGGTATGACGTTGCGGACGTTTTCAATCATCGGCGAGTCCCTCAATTTTGGCGGCCGCCGGCTGGAGTTGATCGCGCGCGTCGCCTGGCTGCCGGTCCTCCTTCTGCTCATCGTCGATATGGCGACCACTTTCGCCTACCTGTCTGTCATCGCCGGAAAGACAATCACTTTCGCCGATGTTCAATCCCTGCTGCAGGCAAAGCAGTATTTTGCAAAATATGCTGAACGGGGCTGGACAACGGCGCCGGACAAGATGGCGACCATTGCTGCGGCCAATGTGGTCTTGAATGTCATTCTGCTTTCTTCATTCATGGCGCCCCTGATCCGGTATGCGGGTCTCGGCGAGCGGCCCGGCCCCGGGATTTTTCGGCTCCCCTTTGGCGTCGATCAGGTCAGGTTTATCGTCGCGGGCCTCGCCAGCGCCCTGTTCGTATTCGCGATTGCGATTCTGCCGGCGGCGGGCGCAGGTTTTTATGTCACAAAATACATTGTCGACGCCATGTCGCAGACTATGGTGTCGTTTCCCGATCCGGAAAGCTTGCACACGATTGAAATTGTCACCGCCGGCAAGACGATTGCCGATAGCGGCGCCGCCTGGATTTATGATCTCGCGATTCCGCTTGCCGCCGCTGCGCCGTTCGCGGTGATTGTCTGGATTATTGCGATTTTGCACTTCCACCCGAAGAACCGTCCCAATGCAGGCGAGGGCGGCAATATCTTATTGCGCGCGTCTGTCGTGCTGATCATCGCCGCCGGTCTTGTGGGATCGGTCTATCTGTTTCTGCGCGGCGCGGCGATGCAATCCATGACGCAAGCGACCAAAACGGCGAGCGTCGAAAGTTTCACCGGCACGCCGGTAAACGCGCTGCTGATTTTCGGCGCGCTGACGCTCATTCTCGTTGCGTATTTCAATCTCCGTTTGTTGCCGTGGCCGGGCGTTGCTGTATGCCGGCGATCGCTTGCGCTTGGGCAAACCCTTCAGGTGACGCGCGGCTGGAACCTAATTCGATTGCCTTTGATTGTGGCGGTAATCGCCGGTTTCCTGTTTACGGCGGTGATCGTCATCAACGTCATTGTATTGCCCATGGTTGCGTCCACGGTGAATGTGTTGTTTCTGGCGACAGAGACATCCACGCGGCTTGTCAACAGCGGCGTGAAAGGCGGTTGGGTACTGCCGCTATTTGTCTGGATTTGGAATTTCTTCAAAATCGCCGTCAATTTCCTTTGGGCGTTTTTCAGCTACGGCGTCATCGCCGCGCTCTATGGCCGCCTCTATCGCGAGAGCGAGCAATCAGTGTAAGCAGTCCCTAGGGAAGTCGATACAGGGACGCACTATGGCCGAAAAATTTGCTGTCGGCGAAGCGCTCAATGAAACATTTCAGTTCGCCATTCATCGCTGGGGTTCAGTGTTGCGCTTTGGCTGGGCGCCGATTGCACTTGTGATTGCGCTTTCCTTCGGTCTCGTCTGGATGATTGTCGATATCAACGCTCTCGAAGCGGCGGAAGACAATCCGGAGATTTTGGTCGAAACCGAGAAATGGCTCAAGACATCATGGGCGACGGCGATTGTGCTGATAGGCGTCGGCTCGGTGGCGATGAGTTTTATTCTCGCCGGTTTCATGGCGTCGGTCTATCGTCTTGTCGCTCTCGGCGAGGAACGGCCTGGATTTATCCACTTGCGATTTGACGGTCCGGCGCAGCGGGTTTTCATCGCCAATTTGATCCTGTCCCTGATTAATTTCGGGATCTACGCCGTAGCGTTTCTGATTGCATCGGCCACAACCGGATTTTCGCCTGGCGAGGCTTTTGCCGCCATCGGAGAATTCCTGCGGATCGTATCGGAGGCAGCGCAAGCCGGCGGGCAGGTCGATGAGTCTGCATTTGGCGACTCCATTGCGCCGGTCGGTCTGTTCTTCATAGCCTTCGTTTATGCGGTGCTGCCGATGATTTACATCAACATCCGCCTTGCGCCGTTCCTTTCCGGATCAGCGGCGGAAAACAGGTTGTTGCTGCTTGGATCGTTCCGGCTGACGGGGGGCAATTTCTGGGGGCTTTTTGGCTTCTATTTGCTTTTGTTCATCGTGATGATGGTGATTGTATTCGCGTTCCAGATCATTATCGGCATTCTCGATGCGCTTTCCGCACTGCCCTCGAGCGGCCTATTCGCTCTGATCGGCTATATCGCCGGCGCTATCAGTTTTATCGCCACGGTCGCCTACCAGGTATTCGCCTACGCCATTCAGTTCGGCGCCCAGGGCGTAATCTACCGGCGTCTCAAAACCGGCTCATAAAACGCTGATCACGCGACTTAATCTTCTCGTTTCGCCCTCTGGTTGTTGGCGCAAGACTTGCTCCTCAACGCAGCAATGGCCCGTGGGACACATCGGGCTAATATGTTGTTTTAATTAACCGCTTGTCAGATCGCGCAGGGCGCGGCAAGCTGTGGAAAACGGGGAGTGGCGCCGCAATATGGGCCAAGGGGCGGAAGTGACAGTAAATGACGAAATCGAGACAAGTGCTGCGGCGTTTGTACAGTCGGCCCTCTTCGCGCGCACGTTTCGCGAGGGCATGGCGCTTGTTGAAGAAACGGCGTCCTATCTGGACGGCGAGGGACGCGCAGCTTCAAAGGAGCTGAGCCGCGATGCGGCGATGTCCTATGCTGGGGCGTCCATGCGCTTAACCACACAGTTAATGCAGATCGCCTCTTGGTTGCTCGTCCTGCGCGCTGTGCGGGAAAACGAAATGGATCTTTCGGAGGCGGCGGAGTCCAAATACCGGCTGGAACCGCTGTCGTTGGCCGAACATGATTACGAAGTGGCCGGCCTGCCAAATCGACTGCTCTTGCTGATCGACAACGCACGCCAGCTTTACGGCCGAATCGCACGCCTCGACAGCGATATCTTTTCGCCCAAGGAAGAAGAACACGAAAGCGGCGATGCGGCGTTTCAGCAGCAGGCTCTGCTAGACGCATTCGGTCGCGGGTGAAGCAAAAAAGTAAGCTAGAGACAAAAAAGGCGCCCTCTCGGGGCGCCCTTTTTTTGTCGCGCTGTCTCTGCGCTGCAGCCTATTTTTTAAGGCCGAATTGACCGAATTTCTGGTTGAACTTCGAAACCCGACCTTTGTCTGAAAGACGCTGCGGACCGCCGGTCCAGGCCGGATGGCTGGTCGGATCGATATCGAGATTGAGCGTCGCGCCCGCTTCGCCATAGGTCGAGCGGGTTTCAAATGTCGAGCCGTCGGTCATGACGACCTTGATGGTGTGATATTCGGGATGAATCTCTTTTTTCATCGCTCTTATGTCCTTCGGGCGGCCGGCGCGCGGATCGCGCCGATCGGGAATTGCAAGCGGCGGGCTATACGCCCTGGCAGGGCCGGTTTCAACCCCTTTCGGCCGGATAAATCGTGACTGGCCGGGGCTGGGGCGTGGTGGTAAGGACCCGCTGTCGTTTGGTATGAAGCCTCGCCTGTCTCATGCGTTTTGTCGTTATTGTCTTGTTGCTTTTGGGGGCCGCAGGAGCGGGGGGTTTGCTGACCCTCCACGGCTTTAACCATTTCGCCCGAATCGATCATCAATTCGCCGGGGCCTGCGCGCCCGTATCGGGAATCGCCGGGCCGGAAGACATGGCGGTCGATCACGCCCGCGGCCGCGTCTTCATATCCTCTCTCGACCGTCGCAGCGCCGAGGCTCGCGGCGCTGTTCATCTGTTCGACCCGACCGATCCGCTCGCCGCAGGCGGCTGGCGCGATATCACCAGCGGGGAGCCGGCGTCGTTTAAGCCGCTCGGTCTTAGCTATTTTGAGGGCGACGGGGTGCGTCGGCTGTTCGTTGTTAACGAGTTCAATAAAGCAGTCGAAATCTTTGACGTGGCTGAAGACGGCGCACTGACCCATCGTGACACGATGACGGAACGGCGGCTGACCAGTCCCAACAATATCGTCGCTGTCGGGCCGATGCAGTTTTATGTGACCAATGACGTCAAAGCCGGACGAGAAACGCTTCTCGGAAAGATCGATTTTCTCACCCGCGCGGCAAATGGCGACGTGCTTTACTTCAACGGCGTCGCGTGGAGCGTTGCGGCTGCGGGGCTGCGATTTGCAAACGGCATAGCGGTCTCAAAAGACGGGCGCGAAATTCATGTGGCCGAGAGCGCCGGCAAGACGGTCAAAACCTACGCCCGGACGCCTGAGTCTGGAAGTCTCACCTTGTTGCGAAGCATATCAACGCCGGTGGCGCCGGATAATCTCGCGATTGATGCGGATGGGGCCCTTTGGGCGGCGGGCCAGCCGAAACCACTCGGTCTGCCGTTGCATGCGGCGGACGCAAAACGGACGACGCCGTCCTCGGTCATGCGCATCACTGAAACCGGTGCATCAACCGTCTATCTTGACGACGGGAAGGAACTCTCCGCCTCGTCGACGGCGGCGCGCCTGGGCGATGCTTTAATGATCGGCGCGATTTTTGAGCAGAAATTTCTGCTCTGCGATTTGCCCGAGGGCGCGTTTTAGGCCAAACGGGCGGCGATGAAATACGTATCGACACGGGGCGCGGCGCCGCAAGCCGACTTTGAAACCGTTCTGACTGCGGGGCTTGCCCCCGATGGCGGGCTTTATGTGCCGGAAGGGTTTCCAGCGGCCTCGCAGCCGACGGTGGACGGTTACGCCGCCGCGGCGGCCGAGGTCCTGGCGTATTTCACCGGCGACGCCTTTGCGCCGGCGCAGCTCGGGGAGATGACGCGCGCGGCCTATGAGCATTTCGATCACGCCGCTGTGGCGCCCCTAACGCAAGTTGGCGACGAAGACTGGATCCTTGAGCTTTATCACGGGCCGACGCTGGCGTTTAAAGATTTCGCCATGCAATTGCTCGGACGATTGTTCGACGATGTTCTCGAACGGCGCGGCGAAAAGCTGACCGTTATTGCGGCGACCTCCGGCGACACCGGCGCGGCCGCCATTCACGCCCTGGCGCCTTGCCGCAACGCCGCCGTCGTTGTTCTGCATCCGGAGGGACGGGTCACCGACGTGCAACGTCGGATGATGACGACGGTCGACGCGCCGAATGTGTTGAACATCGCTGTCGCGGGCGATTTTGATCAATGCCAGGCAATCGTGAAAACGCTGTTCGCCGATCGCGTCTTTGCAGATCGCGTCAAGCTTTCCGGCGTCAATTCGATCAACTGGGCGCGGCTGGCGGCGCAGACGGTTTACTATTTTACCGCCGCAGCGGCGATCGGCGGCGACGCGCCGGTGAATTTTGTCGTTCCGACCGGCAATTTCGGCGACGTCTATGCGGGGTTTGTCGCCAAGCAGATGGGCCTCAATGTCGGGCGTCTCGGCGTCGCAACCAACGCCAACAGCATCTTGCACAATGCCCTGTCGACCGGATCTTATAAGCCGGAAGGGGTGCAGAAGACCTTGTCGCCTTCTATGGACATTCAGGTGGCCTCGAATTTCGAACGCTTGCTTTATCACGCCTTCGGCAAGGATGGAGCAGCGATCAAAAATCTCATGGACGACTTTGCCAACAAGCGGGATTTAGCGATTCCACCCGAAATTCTGGCCGCGATTTCAGAAGACTTCGTCTCACATGCGGCGGACGACGATGAGACGCTCGCAGAAATCAAGGCGCACCACGAAAAGACCGGCGCGCTAATTGATCCGCATACGGCAGTTGGCCGCGTCGCCGCACAATCCCTTCGCAAAGCCGGAAAACTCAGCGGTCCCGTCGTTACCTTGTCGACCGCCCATCCGGCAAAATTCCCGGAGGCTGTTGAACAAGCGACTGGCCAAACGCCAGCGCTCACCGCGGCGTGGAGCGATCTCGCCAATCGCCCGGAACATATGGAACGCGCGCCAGCCGACGCGGCGGCGATTGCGCAACTTGTCGCCGCGCGGTTTGGATAATCAGATGGGAACACTCTACACGCTCGCAAGCGGTCTGCGCGTCTATGTGGATCCGATGCCGGCGCTTGAGAGCGCAGCCATCGGCGTCTGGGCGCAGGCAGGATCTGTCGACGAGCATGCGGACGAACACGGTCTTGCGCATCTTCTTGAACATATGGCCTTCAAAGGCACCGCAACGCGTTCGGCCCGCGATATAGCTGAAGCGATCGAATCGGTCGGCGGTTATTTGAACGCCGCCACGAGCAATCAGCGCACAGGTTATTACGTCCGCGTTCTGAAAGACGATATAGCGCTTGCGGTCGATATTCTAAGCGACATTCTGATTAACCCGCAATTTGATGAACGAGAATTCGCGCGGGAGAAAGAAGTCGTCATTCAGGAAATCGGCGAAGCCGCCGATACGCCTGACGATGTGGTGTTTGAAAATCTGCAGGCGATTTCGTGGAGCGGTCATGCGCTGGCGCGGCCCATCCTCGGGACGCCCCAAGCGGTTCGGGCCCATACCGCTGATGGGTTGCGCGCCTTTATGGCCCGCGGCTACCAACCGGCGAACATGATCGTCGCGGCCGCCGGCGGCGTTGACGCCGACGATTTCGTCAAGCGCATAGAAACGGCCTTTGCGGGTCTTGGATCTCAGGAAGAGAAAAACGCCCGCACGCCGCCGCAATTCAAAGGCGGCGTCAAACATGATCAGCGCGCCATTGAACAGACCCATATCGCTGTAGCGTTTCCTGGCGTTTCCGCCCGAGACGACGATTTTTTTGCGGCGCGCGTTTTCGCTGAGATTCTCGGCGGCGGCATGTCCTCGCGGCTTTTCCAGAAAGTGCGTGAGGAAAGAGGGCTTGCCTATTCCGTATACGCATTTTCTGACTCTTACGATGAATCGGGTCTCATCGGCTGCTATGCCGGCGCTGACGCAGAGGAAATCCCTGCGATCGCCGCGATCTTTCGCGAGGAAATCGAGGCCATGGCCGGCGCGGTTAGCGATGCTGAGACCGCGCGGGCGCGGGCGATGCTGCGCGCTTCCATGCTGATGAGTCTTGAAAGCCCCGCGGCGCGCATTGAAAGCGGCGCAGGCCAGCTTTTTCGCGACGGCAATATTCTCACTGCAGAAGAAATTACAGCCCGCCTCGATGCGATTTCCGAAGCCGACATTCGCCGCGTCGCCGCTCGGGCCGCGAACGGAGCGTCGGCGCTGTCGCTGGTGGGCGCTGCAGACGCCGATCGGGTGGAAAAAGCGCTTTCGAAATAGAAACTTGGCAAGGCGCAAGGCCGCCGCTAGGTTCCCTCACAACTAAGTGGGACTCTCATCAACCGGGGCTGAAATCCATGTACCGTAAACTGATCGCCACACTGTTTTGCTGCGCCGGGCTCGCCGCCTGTTCGCCGGATCAGGGCGTCGATGACGCCGCGCCCGCCTCGATCGAGGAAATGGCCGAAGACACGGAAGGCGCCGAACGGGAGGCCGTCTTCGACGCGCCGACTGCGGCCCCCCGCGACCGCTTCACCTACGCAAACTACGACGAGGTGCGGGTCACCAACGCCGAGTTCGACCTTGTTGCGGACTTTGACAGCAAGACTTTCGCCGGCTCGGTAGTTCTTGATATTGAATACCGCGACCTCGACGCCGATCGCATCATTCTTGATACTGATGAGTTGTCGATCACAAGTGTCGAAGGGTGGAACGCTGGCGCTTGGAGCGAATCTGATTTCACCCTCGGCGATGACGAACCGACAATCGGCGCGCCGCTTGAGATTTCACTGGAAGAAAAGCCGGACCGCATCCGCATCGCTTATGCCACAAGTCCCGATGCCCAGGGCCTGCAATGGCTGGCGCCGGAACAGACCGCCGGCAAGACGCTTCCCTTTTTGTTCAGTCAGTTTCAGCCGCTGCATGCGCGCAGCTTTGCGCCCTTGCAAGACACGCCCGCCGTGCGGATGACGTACTCGGCGCGCATTCAAACGCCGCCGGAATTGATCGCGCTTATGAGTGCGGAACAAGATCCTGACGGCGTACGCGACGGCGATTATTCCTTCCGCATGCCGCAGCCAATTCCCTCTTACCTTATCGCTATTGTGATCGGGGACATCGCCTTCAAGGCGATCAACGATCATATTGGCGTTTATGCGGAAGAGTATATCCTCGACGCGTCCGCTGAAGAGTTTGAAGACACGCCGCTCATGGAAGAGGCGATCGACGCTCTCTACGGTCCTTATCTCTGGGGTCGATATGACTTGATTGTGTTGCCGCCGAGTTTTCCTTTCGGCGGTATGGAAAATCCGCGCCTGTCATTCCTTACGCCGACTTTGGTTGCAGGCGACAAGAGCCTCACCAATGTGGTTGCGCACGAACTCGCGCATTCATGGTCGGGTAATCTTGTGACCAACGCGAACTGGCGTGACGCCTGGCTGAATGAAGGCTTCACGTCTTACGTCGAAAACCGCGTCATGGAAGAGCTTTACGGCGAGGATCGGGCGGTGATGGAGCGGGCGCTAGATCTTGAGAGCCTCAAGCGCGATGTAGCCGAAGCCGAACGCCCCGAGCTGACAGCTCTTAAAATGCCGGAGGACCTTGCCCATCCCGACGATGCGTTCAGCCAGGTCGCCTATGCCGGCGGCATGTTTTTTCTCAAGTTTCTGGAAGAGCGCTTTGGCCGTGACAAATTCGACGCCTTTTTAAGAGACTATTTCGATGCGTTCGCGTTTCAGTCGATCACGACCGAGGAATTCCTCGCTTACTTTGAAGACAAGCTCTGGGCCGCCAACCCGGACGCTGTCACAAAAAGCGAAATAGAAGAATGGATTTTTGAACCGGGCTTGCCGAAGACTCTACCGACGCCGAAATCGGACGCTTTCAAGAAAGTTTCGAAGACACAGGACGATTGGCTCGACGGCGATATTGCCGCGGCGGATATAGAAACAGACGCATGGTCCGCCCATGAATGGCTGCATTTCATCAATACACTGCCCGAGGATCTCACTGCGGATCAATTCGCCGAACTGGACGATGCGTTCGCGTTGACCGGCGCTCAAAATGCGGAGATTGCATACGCCTGGTACATGCAAGGCATAAAGGGCGGGTACGCACCAATAGACGACGCGCTTGACGCTTTTCTTGTCCGGGTCGGCCGCGGCAAGTTCATCTATCGCCTTTATCAGGCGCTCGTTGACAATGATCGGGGCGATTGGGCGAGCGAAATCTACAAGCGCGCGCGTCCGGGTTATCATCCCATCGCGCAGGCGCGCATCGATGCAATTTTCGAAGAAGCCGGCATGAGCGGCGCGCCTGGCGGCGACGAGGGAGACGGCAAGTCCCTTGAGGAATTGCGCGAAGAGTCGCGCGAGAAGATCGATGAAGAAGCGTGTGCGGCTGCGGGCGGCGTGGTGCGCCAGGAAGGCTTGCTCGGCCTATTCCGTTGCGTCGTTCCTTACGGGGACGCCGGCACACAATGCTCTGATGCGATTGACTGCGAAGGACGCTGTCTCGCACGCGACGATGTCACCGACTACGACGCCGAACCGGGCGCTGCGGTGGGCGTTTGCGAAGCAGATGACTCCCCGTTCGGCTGTTTCGCCGAAATCGAAAATGGCGACGTGGCGCCGATGCTTTGCGTTGATTAAGTAGCGCCGGCGAAGCGGCGTTACTTCCGGTAATCAAGCGGCGGATCGCGATCGCCGAGAAGCGACCGGTATTCGTAATCGGGTCCGCGGGCTTCATCGAATTCGGCCCGCGCCGCATCGCGCAATTCCTTGTTGGTGTAGAGTTCGATCGCGGCCAGCGTCAGCGTTTTTGCTGCGACTTGCGTACCCTTGAAACCGATCGACATGCCGCTCGCGGCGACTGACTGCCAGCTATGCGCGGCAGTGCCGGGAACCCAGGTCGCCGTGCGCAGGCCCACCGTCGGCGCCGCCCACGAGACGTCGCCGACATCGGTCGAGCCGTAGCCAAGGCTCTTTTCATAAGGCTGAATGTTTGCTTCATCGCCGATTTCAAACTGTGGTCGGATAAATGATTTGCGAACGCCCTGCGCAAACTTGCGTTCGGCTTTTGTGTAGTTGACGCCGCCGACGGTGCGAAGTTTCTCGTCCATCATTTTCGCCAGTGTTTCATTGACGAGCAGCGGATTGTTGCCGTGGATAACCTCCCATTCGACGGTGGTTCCCGTGCCAAGCGCCGCGCCGCGGGCTGCGTCTTCGACCCGCGCCCAAATCGCTTCAACGCCCGACGGTTCCGGGTGACGGACATAATAGAAGACTTCGGCAAAGTCCGGGACCACATTTGGCGCATTGCCGCCTGAGGTGATGACATAGTGAATGCGCGAATCCTGCGGCACGTGCTCGCGCATCATGTTGACCATCAGATTAAACGCCTCAACGCCGTCGAGGGCGGAGCGGGCTTTTTCCGGCGCGCCTGCGGCGTGCGCCGAGACGCCCTTGAATCGGAACTTCGCCGACCGGTTTGCGAGAGAGGTTCGCGCCGCAGCGGAGTTTTCATCGTCCGGGTGCCAATGAAGTGCGATATCGACGTCGTCGAAAAGTCCGCCGCGCACGAGATAGACCTTTCCCGAACCGCCTTCTTCAGCCGGCGTTCCGTAAAGACGAATGCGGCCGGGGGTTCCCGTTTCTTCCAGCCAGTCGCGAATGGCGATCGCCGCTTGCACCGATCCGGCGCCGAACAGGTTGTGGCCGCACGCATGGCCCGCATGTTTGCCGTTTATCGGCGCTCGGGTTGGCGTCGCATCCTGGTTGATGCCGGGCAGGGCGTCATACTCGGCAAGAACAGCGATCACCGGCCCGCCTTCGCCATATTCAGCAACGAACGCGGTCGGAATTTCTGCAACGCCTTTTTCAATCGTGAAGTCGTGAGCTGCGAGCGTATCCATCAGCAACGTTGCTGAGCGCTCCTCCTGATAGCCAAGCTCCGCCCATTCCCAGATTTTTCGCGCAATATCCGCAGTCTGATCATAACGCGCGTCTATGCGTGACATGAGATCTTCGTGTTGCGCCTGCACGGCGACTGGAGCGAATGAAAACAGAATGGCTGAAAGAATGATACGGCGCATAGAAACGCTCTCTCTTTGTGGATGTCCCGACTGATGTTCATGACATACACCGGCCCGGCGGCGCCAGTCATTTTGCAGTGCAATGCTGTAACAATTTGATCTTGCCGGAAAATCTCGCCAAGTTGTGATGTCGGGGCGCAGTAATCAGGAAAGACCGAAGCAATGGCCACAGCGATGACGGGCAGTCAAAAGGGAATTCTCGGCTGGATTGAGAAGACGGGCAATCGGCTGCCGGACCCGGTGTTCATTTTTTTCTATCTGATCATTGCTCTGATCGTTGTGTCGGTGGTCGCCGCCATCCTTGGCTATTCGGCGCCGCACCCCACTCAATTGAATGCAAGCGGTGATCCGCTGGTCATCAACGCCATCAGTTTGTTGTCGGCGGATAACATTCAAAAACTATGGGTGGATATGCCAAAGACATTCACCCACTTCCATCCGTTGGGATATGTCCTGGTGGTGATGCTCGGCGCCGGCGTCGCCGAACGCACCGGGCTCTTCGCCACCGCCATGCGCGCAGGCGTGCGCAATGCGCCGAAATTCCTATTGACGCCCATGGTGGCGCTCGTCGCCATGATCGGCAATCTCGCCGCCGACGCCGCCTATGTGGTTCTGATTCCGCTTGCGGGCGTTCTTTTCGCGGCCGCCGGCCGTCACCCGGTCGCCGGCATCGCTGCGGCCTTCGCAGGCGTCTCGGGCGGGTTTTCCGCCAACTTGCTGCCGGGCCAACTCGACGCGTTGCTATTCGGGATCACCGAGGCTGCAGCCGAGGCGATCGTGCCCTCATGGGACGCAAATATCGCCGGCAATTGGTATTTCATCGCCGGCATGACGCTGGTTTTTCTGCCGGTCATCTGGTTCGTCACCGACGTCATCATCGAACGCAGAATGGGAAAATACGTTCCGGCGGGTTCTTCCGGCAAAATGATCGAAGATGACGACAAGCCTCTCTCGCCCGAACAGAAAAAGGGATTGAGACGGGCTCTTTATGCGACGATCATTGTGTGCGTCGCCTGGATCGCTTTCACCATCGGGCCGGGCACGCCATTGATAGATGAAGCCGCCAAGCCCGAGGCGCGGTTGTCGCCGTTCTATCGTTCGCTCGTCGCCGGGTTTTTCATTCTGTTTCTGGCCGCCGGCTGGGCCTATGGCGCTGCCGCCGGCACGGTGAAAAACCACCGCGATATCGTCGAAATGATGACCGGGGCCATGGCGGATCTCGCCTATTATCTCGTACTCGCCTTCGCGGCGGCACACTTTGTGGCGATGTTCGCCTGGTCGAATCTGGGGCTGATTTTTGCCGTGCAGGGCGCGGATACGATCCAGAATTCCGGCCTCTCCATGCCGCTTACCCTCGGCATGCTCGTTTTGCTGACTGGCGTGATCAATCTGTTTGTCGGTTCTGCAAGTGCGAAATGGGCGCTGCTCGCGCCGGTCATGGTGCCGATGCTGATGCTCCTCAATGTCTCGCCGGAGATGACCACGGCCGCTTATCGCGTGGGCGACTCGGCGACCAACATCATTACGCCGTTGATGGTCTACTTCCCTCTAATCCTTACGTTTTGTCAGAGGTGGGTGCCCGGATTCGGCCTCGGCAGCCTGACGGCGACCATGATCCCGTACTCCGTCTTCCTGATGTTGACCGGCCTCGCCATGGTCATCGGTTGGGTCTATTTCGGTCTGCCCCTAGGGCCCGGATCGGCGATAGAATACACGCTGCCGGCTAACTAAACGCACATCCCATGTGATCAATGTTGCGGCGCACGCAACACTGTTGCCCGTGCGCCGCATGTTGAAATTTCGTTGTTTTTTGAAGTCGCCCGTGATGTGATCGAATAACCGGAAAACTTGTCAGTTGCATCAGATACATGTTTAGTAAACGCCGGTGGGGATAGGCGAGTAGGCCAGGTGAGGGGGTAGCCTTGGGGTTGTTTTCCAAGAAGAGGGACCGAGCTGCGTTTGGTGCGGTGGCGACCGCCGTCGATCAAGAAAGCTCGAGCGGACGCGGGAAAAACCCGATCTGGCCGAAGCTGTTCCTTTGGTTCTTCTTTATTGTCCTTTGGACGTGCTTCATTGTTTCGGTATATTGGTTCGCATTCCAAAGGGGCGTGAGTTTTCGTTCAGATATATTCAGTCTGAATCCCTTTGCAGTCACGATCACAACCAATGAAAACGTTTTTGACGCGTGGACGGCGGAGGTAAAGAAACGTCACGTTGTCGATCGCAAGATCAAATCCATTTCGCTGTCAGATTCGCTCATCGGCGATCCTTCCGATCACATCTTTCTTGGCGTCTTCGAACGCGACGCTTTAAATCGCAAAAACGAAGCGGCGCTGCATTTTTACATCGCGCTGGCGAACGGCCATCGCGACGCGCATCGGCTTTATACGTCATTGAGCATTCCGGCGGCTGACAACGAAGCACTGTATCAGCGATTTATTTCTATTCATGAACTGAACGGTGATGAAGGACTGGAACGTCTCGGGCAATATTATCTTGGTGCGGATGCATTCGATATTGCACGGAGCATGCGCACTCGGCTGAGATTTAGCCAACCGATAGATTACGTTTGGCCGCGCCCGGAAGAATCGGAGAATCTCGCTTATATCCACTTCCAGATGGCGTCGATTTGCGGCCTGTCGTCCGCTTACGAATGGCGCGAGGAAACGGCGAATTATTACAGGTTCACCGAAGAGCGCGAAAAGAATTTAAAAGTGCGCGCCAACGCTCAGCTGAAGGAACTGGCGGAACGGTATGGCAAGCGGCGCGGTTACGCGGCGCAAGACGCCTATTGCAAACGCGAACATCTCGATAACGTGTTTGATGAGTTGGTGGATTATTATTCAAGCCTGTCGGCCTACAAGTATGAAGAAACCTTTGCGGGCTACGAAGGTGGCAATCCGTGCGACGTTGTTGGACACCCCTATACCGACGTCGAATGCGACGAATTCGACTATTACGTAGATGAAAGCGGCGTGTTTTCGCTTTCGCTTCACGTGCCGACATTCCGCGAGTTGATAGAGGAGATCAGCGATGCGCGCGGTCCCCGCACGGGCCGCAACGGCCCAGGACGTCCGGGTTACAGACCGCCGGGACGCGGCGGCCGCCGCGGCGCCGCTTCGCCGGTTTATCGCAATAATCCTGGCGGTTCGGTTGCCAACCCCCGCGATTTTCCCTTCCAGGAATTTGAGCATGATTGCGGCGTTCCCGGCGACGAAGGTTATGACGCATGCATTCAACTGTGGAACGACAGCGCACCGGCTCGGCGCGCCGACAACGCAGCCTGTCAGGATTCCGCCGCCCGGCAGTTTAATCTTGGCGAAGCGGACATGGCGGTTGGCAGAACGGTCAATGCGCGCAACCGTTTTGAACGGGCGATTTCGATCGGACGGGAGTGTCAGTCGGAATATGCAGTTCTTGCCGGTAAAAGGCTGGCCGCGCTGAACCTTACTTGTGAGTACACGCCAACCTCGCTCGCGCGCATTTCCCGCGGGTACTTCAATAACCCCGAAGGCGGCGCAATTATCGATCTGCCGTCGCGGCAACGGGCGTTGCGGGCGAAAGGACACTACAGGGGAACCATAGACGGCAAGTATGGGCCGGGAACGCGCGATGCCGTGAAGCGGTTCCAGCGGGAGCTCGGGTTCAGTGAAAGCGGCGACTTAACGCCCATCGAAACGGTTTATCTCATTTGCAGCGCTGCGGAGACGCATGCGGACCTCAAATCAATCAACACGCTAGGCATTATGTATCTTGCGGGCCTCGGTGTTGTTCAGAACACAGATCGCGGCATTCAGTGGCTGACCGACGCCGCTGATCGCGACAATGAAGATGCAATGTACAACCTGGCGCTGGTTTACGGTACGGGCACGATTGTCAACAGCTATCGTCTTTGCGGCAATGTCGAAAATATTGCGCGTGCAGATTCGTGGCTGGAACAGTCCGCCAATAACGGGCACCCGCCGGCGCGACGGCTGGTCGAACTTTATGGCCATTTGCCGCCGAGCGAGCGCTGGACAAAAATTCGTGAAGAGTTGGAGTTGAATGATTTTTATCTCGACCGGCTGGAGCCAGTCGGCGAGGCGTGCAATCCGAATCCATAGGAATTTTTGATGTTCGTGATCAGACCGATCTCCGCGACGAGATTAAATCAAATTCGGATGGGCGCCTTAGTTGTCGCTTTTGCGTGCGCATCAGTTGGTTGTACGTCAAAGCCAAGCAATCCGATCCCGCCGATTGCGGCGAAAACGCCGGAGCAGCTCTGCGCAGATGCGGGATATGATCCGAACGTTTTTGTCTTTCTTGATAAATCAAGCGAATACCGCCTCGCGGCGGTTGGCGTTACCGGATCGGGCAATCTCGAAGAGTTTGCAGCAATTGTCGGGCCGTCGGTTGTAACGACGCGCGGCGGCGCCACTGTCACGGGCGGCAGCAATGTCGATGTGTCGGGACAGACGTGTGACAAATACAAATAATCAGATTGTTGAGTTTCAGCGAACGCATTGAACACAAGGAAGAAGGAACGCAGGTTATGTTGATTAGATTAGTCATTTTTGTGACCGCCGCTCTGGCGATCTACGGCTGCATCGGCGGCGGCGGCCCGAGCCCTTACACCGGCACTGGCGCGGTCTGCGATGTGCGCGGATTGTCTTCACAGGTAACAAAACTTCAGGACCAATCGGAATCAACGCGGCTTGCTCTGGCCGCCGGTTTGCCGAAGGGCGGCGGCGCTGCAGGGTTTGAAGATCAGCAGGCGAATGTTTTGCGCGAGTATGAGGTTCTCAAGAAGCGCCTCAATCGGTTCGATGCGGAAATCGACGCGCAGCATCAAAATGTCGTGCGAAGCTGCAACAACTATACCCGTTGCATGGAGTATAACCGCTACAATGAGGGCAAGTGCCGCTCCGGTCTTGCGCGATGGGATGAGGCCGAGGATGAATTTACCGGATTGGCGCGGGAGCTTCGTGAGATCGACGCCGAAGTCGCCAAGTTTCGCATCATTGCGCGTAATTGCTGCAAGGGCGGGCCGGTCGTGCACTACCCTACGGTCAATCGCTATGAATGCGATTGCTCAGAATCCGTGGGCGGCGTATTCGCAAATTGCTGCGACTACGACAGCGACAGCGTGTATGACAAGAAAAGGCGCTACTAAGATCGCAGCTTGAACGAGATCTCGCGTTTCTTCCAAAACCCCGCGTCCGTCCGACGCGGGGTTTTATTTTATGCGACGCTGACTTCCGGCGCTGCCTCGGGCAGGTCTTCGCCAAAAGCGCGTTGGTAAAACTCTGCGACCGTCGGACGCTCAAGCTCGTCGCACTTATTCAAGAACGTCACACGAAACGCGTAACCAATATCCTTGAAAATTTCGGCGTTCTGCGCCCAGTTGATGACCGTTCGCGGGCTCATGACGGTGGAGATATCGCCGGCGATAAAGGCGTTGCGCGTCATGTCGGCGACCCGCACCATGGCGTCGATCGCCTTGCGCCCCTCTTCGGTGGTGCCGTAGATCGGCGCCTTGGCAATAACGATTTTCGCCTCCTCGTCGTGATCGAGGTAGTTGAGGGTCGTCACCACCGACCACCGGTCCATCTGTCCCTGGTTGATCTGTTGCGTGCCGTGATAGAGGCCCGTTGTGTCGCCGAGACCGATCGTGTTCGTGGTTGCGAACAGACGAAACCACGGGTTCGGCGTCAGCACTTTGTTCTGATCAAGCAGCGTCAAACGGCCTTCCGCCTCGAGCACGCGCTGGATCACGAACATGACGTCGGGACGGCCCGCATCATATTCGTCGAATACGAGCGCGACGGGGCGCTGAAACGCCCACGGCAACATGCCTTCCTTGAAGGCGGTAACCTGTACCCCGTTCTCGACGACGATGGCGTCCTTGCCGATGAGATCGATCCGCGACACATGGCTATCGAGGTTGATGCGGATGCAGGGCCAGTTGAGGCGCGCAGCGACCTGTTCGATGTGGGTCGACTTGCCGGTGCCGTGATAGCCCTGAACCATAACGCGACGGTTGTAGGTAAAGCCCGCGAGAATCGACAGCGTTGTCTCCGGATCAAACCGGTAGGCGGAATCGATCGGCGGCACATAGTCGTTCGGCTCGGCGAAGGCCGGCACGTCAAAATCAGGCTCGACCCCGAAAACCTTCTTTGCCGAGACCGTTTTGCTCGGCCGGTCCGGGAATTTTTCGTCGCTCAACAACGCCATAAGGCAATTCTTCTTTACTACTGCGGCAGTTTGCGCCGGACACTCGCGCGAACAGCGTTCCTATTCAAGCCTTTTGGGCTGTGCAAGCGTCGCAGCCGCGAGCGGCCTATAAATGACCGGCCTTTTTCAGGATTGTGTGGGCTTTCACCACATCGGAGAGCTGCGCCTCAGCGCTGCGGTCGCCGCCGTTCTGGTCCGGGTGGAAACGCCGCACCAGCTCGGCGTAGCGGCGGCGGATCTCGCCGGCCGAGGCCGTATGGGGCAGCGCCAGCGTCTCGTAGGCTTTTTCCTGCAATTTCGACAAACGTTTGCCGTTTCGATAGGCGCCTCGCGTACGGGCGCGCGCTGCGGCGTCTTCCTTGAACACGCCGAAGGCGTCCTCCATGTCCGCCGGTCCGCGCGCATTGGCGGCGGCACGGGCGCGATCATTTTTGCCCATGGACCAGGTCGGCCGTCCCCCATATCGGTCTGCTTCCTGCTGGGCTTTGGCCTCGGCTTCGCTCAAACCGTCAAAATAGTTCCAGTTTTTGTTGTGCTCACGCGCATGGGCGAGGCAGTACCAGATCCGCTCTTTGGGCTCGCGCGGGCTCTTCGGCAGGCTGCACGCCGCCTGCTCGTCGCAGCCCTCCCACTCGCAGGCGCGCTCGCCGGGTTCGGCCACGCGCGCCCGGGTTTTTTTGGCCTTCGCCTTCGCGCTGCCGGCGCGAATATCGAAGCCAAGCCGCGGTTTGTAGCTCTCTTTCGCCATGGGCCGAATATGGTGCGTTGTATCGGTTGAAACAATCTTGACAGATTACCGGAATATGCGATGTCCTCGTCCGCTTATGCCTTCGTCTCAAAAGACCGTAGCCGCGAGGATCGAAAAGAAACTGCGGGATGTGCTGACCCCGCGGGAACTCGAGGTTTTTGACGAATCGCACCTGCATGCAGGCCATGCGGGCGCCCGCCCGGAAGGGGAAACCCATTTCCGGCTTCTCATCGTCTCGGACGCTTTTGAAGGCGAATCACGGGTCGCGCGTCAGCGCCGGGTGAACGCCATTCTGCGCGATGAACTGGCCGGGCCGGTGCACGCTCTTTCGATGAAAACGCTTACGCCGGCGGAGGCGGCCGCCGCTGCCGCCCAACAATAGGTCGGACGGGCTTCAATGGATCTTCCCAACGCGCCGGCGACATACGCCCTGATTGCGGCCAATCTGATCGCCAGCGTCTACGCGCTCGCTTTTGATCACAAGTTCGCCTCGCATTTTGCATTTCATGTGGGCGCCATCGCTCGTCATCGTCAGCACTATCGCGTCTTCACATCGTCTTTTCTGCACGGCGACGTCTTTCATCTTCTGTTCAATATGATGACGCTGTTTTTCTTCGGGCCGCAGGTTGAGGAAATTCTCGGCACGGATGGATTTCTCGTTGTGTTTTTTGGCGCGGTGATGGCGAGCGGCATCGTGTCATTTTACGTCAACCGCAAAAATCTTGACTATACGTCTCTCGGGGCCTCTGACGGCGTCGCTGCAACTATTCTTTCATTTTGCGTGTTTTATCCCTTCGCCGGCATTTACCTCTTTTTTATTCCCATACCGATCCCGGCGGTTTTGTTTGGCTTCCTGTTCATCATCATCTCCGCAGGTTTGATGGGCCGCGATTCAAGTCGGATCGCGCACGAAGCCCATCTCGCCGGCGCGCTTACCGGCGTGTTGCTCACGCTTGCCATGCGGCCGGACGTGATCGCGCGCGTATTGGGTTGAACTGCTTCAGGTTTTCGATCTCAAATGAAGGAGGAGGTGCTTCCAAATCTTCCGATAGTTTTGTTCATCTCGCGATGATAACGCATGACGCAAACATGACGATAACTATCGACCGAATGCGGGATTCCGTGAAGAAACTACGGTTTTTGGAATATTCGCCCCGGCAATTCCCCTTATGCGGGCGATCGACAACACAGCAGAATTTCCTCCGCTCATCCCGGCGTACGCCGGGATCTCCGGCCGCGACCCCTTAGCATGCATCTTAAGACCCGGGGCTTTGCCTGGATGATCGGATGCATGACCGGGCCAACGCAGATGAAGCGCTCGACCGCCCTAGACCCCGGCTTTCGCCGGGGAGAGCGGGCATTGTTTTCGCTACAGCAACGTCGATTTAATCGACGATTTAATTCGCGTTCGCGATGCCGAGGATCTGGTTCGCCAGCGTGGTTGAATCGATCGACGCCGACGACTTGTTCACGAGGGCGACGACAGTCGTACCCGTCGCCGTGTCGATGACGATGTACGTGTCCGATCCCTGCTGGCCGCCTGGCTTCCAGCGCTGCACGCCGGTGGCGCCCCATCCGCCGCCCTGGCCGTTGGCTGTGCCGGTCCACATGGCGTCGCGGGTGCCTTGCGGGAAGTACCTGTTGCGCAGAACCAGATCGCCAAACCGGGCGAGATCGATCGCGGACGACTCCGTGCCGCCGCCGCCGGCTTTCCAGGTGATGTTCTGGAAACTGTTGGCGCTAACCCGCGCCCCATTGCCGTAAATCTCAGCGAGCTCGCCGCTTGGATTGGGCGAGGTCCGCGTCTCAACGCGCAATGTGTTGAGGTTGAACGGATCGGCGATGCGGGTTTTTACGAGATTGGCGAACGACATGCCGCCTTCGGCTTCAAGCGCAGCGCCGGCCAGCACATAGGAATGGGTTGAGTAATTATACTGGCCCATGCTGCATCCGTTTCTGATGAAGCTGTTGGTCCTGATGGCGCCGCCAATGTGATTGTTGAGAGCCGACAGGGCCGTCGAATAGGTCGTTTGCGTACCATTATCGTCGAGGCCATCGGTTTGATAATGCGCCACGCACCCTTCCATGCGAACCAGCTGACGAACCGTGTGGGTGTGGTTTGAGCCGAGCCCGGAAACATGATCCCGGGTGTCATCATCCAGATTGATGATGCCAGCCTCTTCCATATCGTAGGCGAGAACGCCTGTGATCGACTTGGCGATCGATGCATGGCGGTAGATCGTGCCGCCATGGGCCCAAACGCCGCCTTGGGTGTCGGCTTCGCCCGCGCCGCCACGGAACAGCATTTCCCCATTGCGCATAATCGCAACCCCGACGCTCGGCGCGTCGGAATTGTCGACATAATTCTTCATCGCCTGTTCAACGGTCTTGCGGCCGGACCAGTCGTAACGTTCGTCATTTTCACGCCAGACCGCGGCGTAGCGAACGCCGCTGCCGTTCGGCGCCGGGCAGACCTCGATATCAATGACGCGCATGCCCTGGTCGGCGTATTTCTTCCACCAGTTTCTGAGGCCCTTCGCGGACATCTCCCGACGGGCGGCCCAGGCGCGCCCTGGTTTGTTTTTCTCCCAGATCGCCGCGTACCGCAGTTTGCCGTTATTGGCGTAACAGTCGAGATCAGCAACGCGATAACCCTGATCGCTATATTGCTTGAATTTGTCGCCATAGGTTGCGGGCGTCATGTCGCGCAGCTCGACCCAGCCGGTGTTGGATTTGTTCTCCACCCAGATGATCGAATAGCGCATGGATCCGCCGACCTGGACAGCGTCAACGTCTATGGGCATGTAATTGCCCTTATACTGATTAAACTTTTCGCTGAATTGGGCGCTGGTGAGATTGCGGTTGGAAACCCATTTGAGGCCTTCCTTGTTCTCAACCATGATCAGTGAATAGCGCACGGCGCCATTTACGACGACGGCGTCCTGATCAATCGGACGATAGCCCTTGTCGCGATATTCCTTCCATTTGTCGTGAAAGCCGTCGCTGGTGAGATTGCGATAACTTACCCAGCCACGCTTGTCCTTGTTCTTCTGCCAGACGCCGGCGTAGCGCGTATTGCCGCCGATGCGGTCCATTTCAATATCAATCGGGAGATAGCCGTCGCCTTTATATTTATCCCAGGCGTTTTTGTAGGCGTTGTTCGACAGGCCGTACCGGAAGTACCAACCAGCGGAGTCCGGATCATGAAAATTGTAAAGCTGCGTTGCGGCGCGGCGCACGGCCCGGCGAGGCGGCGTGGCCTGTCGCCTGATTTGGCGCTGCGGCTGCGTTCGTTCTTGTGCAACAACAATTGACGCCTCGGCGGTTTGTTCGCTGTCGGCGGCGGCTGATGTTTCTGCTGGCGCAGCGGCAGCTGCGGCCAGTGTAATAAGAAGCGTCTCAAGCATGATGTCTCTCCCTCCATCTGCACGTAGCGCTGTGAATTTGCGATACGCGTCGCGCCGGCGGCGCTGCGACGTCAAACCTACGCAACAAATTTGTACAGAAATGCGGCGCGGCCGCACAAAAGTCCCGACGGCAATCTACGCCGTCGCGCATCGGCGCTCAATTCGAATTGATGAAAGTTTGGACAGGAAAGGCGATGCTCAGACGACCAAGCATTGCGGCAGAAGATGAAAAGGGAAGAGATTCTCGGCGAGCCATAGCGCCCAAAGACAAAATGGCGTCCCCGAGAGGATTCGAACCTCTGGCCCTCAGATTAGGAATCTGATGCTCTATCCTGCTGAGCTACGGGGACGGCTCTGGACCGGCGGACTTTAGTCAATTCGCCGGGGGCGTAAAAGTCTTGCGCCCGCCGCCGCCTAAATTTCCTGAAAATTCCCCAGAATTGTTTCACGAGCGCTGCCGAACAGCCATAATTGCCCGCAAGAGAGGTCGGGCGGGCCGGCAATCATCGCCCGGCGCAAAGGGAGGAGCAGCCCATGGATCGGCGCAACATCATCATCTTGTCCGGGGCTGTCGTCGTTGCATTTGCAGTCGGCCTGCTTTTGGGAAGAACCATCACGCCCGGGTCGGGTTCCGCGGGCGAGCCAAACAGCCAGGACGTCATCGTATCGACGCCGCGGGCGCAGGAAGGAAAGGCGGACCACGCTTTCAGCCGTTTGCGCGGAGAGGATGCGGAACGGCCCGAGGCTGAAATCTATGACGGCTTCGCTTTCAAGCGCGTTTTTCTCGACACTGGCGAGGATACGCCCAAGGCGTGTTTCCAATTCACCGACGATCTCGACGGCGATGTGAATTACGGCGATTTCGTTCGTCTCGAACCTGACGTCCGAGGCGCATTGACCGTCGACGGAACGTCGCTCTGTCTCACCGGGCTCTCTTTTGACAAGGACTATTCCGCGACATTGCGCGCCGGACTGCCGGCGAAAAGCGGCGATACGCTTGAACGGGCCGAACGTGTCGCGGTCGCCTTTGGCGACAAGCCCGCCTATGTGGGTTTTGCCGGTGACGGCGTGATCCTGCCTCGCATGGAAGCGGACGGCGTCGGCATAGAGACCGTCAATGTCGACAAGATCAAGATCGAAGTCTGGCGGGTTTCCGATCGCTCCCTGGCGCGCAAAAATATTGTCGAAGGCGATGCGACCGGCGAAAACCAGTATTCCTACGTATGGGAACAAAATAACGGCGGCGATGTCGGCGTTAGGGTGTTCGAGGGTGAACTCGAAACTCCGGGCGAGCGCAATGAGACAACGTCAACGGTGTTCGGGCTCGGCGCGGCGCTCGAAACGCTGAAACCTGGCGCCTATTTTGTGCGCGTGACCGACAAATCCGCCGGCGCCGATGACTATCGCGCCGCGAGCGCCTGGCGCTGGATCATGTTCACCGACATGGCGCTGACCAGTTTTTCAGCCGCTGACGGCGTTGATATATTTGTACGCTCGATTTCTTCGGCCAAGCCCGTTTCGGGTGTTGAGCTGACGCTGATCGCGGCCAACAACGACATTCTCGGTAAGGCCGTCTCCAATGCGGATGGCCGTGCGCGTTTCGACGGCGCGCTCATCAACGGCGATTATCCGCTGACACCGAAAATGATCATGGCCTACGGGCCGCAGGACGATTTCGCCGCCCTTGATCTCACTCGCGCGCCGCTTGATCTTTCCGATCGCGACGTTGCGGGCCGGTCAGCACCGCCGCGCATTGACGGCTTTGTCTGGTTTGACCGCGGCATCTATCGGCCCGGTGAGACGGTTCATGTTTCCGGCATGCTTCGCGATGGGGCGGGGCGCGCAATCGACTCGCGTCCTTTGACGATAAAAATCCGCAGGCCAAATAACACGGTCGCCGAGACGGTTCGCGTCGATGCGCTTGAGGTCGGCGGATTTACGTTTGATTACGATGTGCCCGCTTCGGCGGCGCGCGGGCGCTGGTCGGTCGAGGTGAACGCCGATGGCGAAAAAGCGAATGTCGCCTATGAACAATTCTCGGTTGAAGATTTCGTGCCGCAACGGCTCGAAGTTAAAATCGACATGGATGAAAAAAGCCCGATCCGCCCCGGCGAAACGCGAAACATCGGCGTCGAAAGCCGTTATCTTTACGGCGCGCCGGCGAGCGCATTGCCGGTTGAAGCCGAGGCGCGGTTGCGACTCGATCCAAATCCGTTTCCGGATTTTTCGGGCTACCGTTTCGGGCCGACCGACAAACGGTTTACAGAACGTTTTATCAAGCTCGCCAATACGACGACTGATGCAGAAGGCGCAGCAAACGTTTCGCTCAACGTCAATGATGCGGAGAAGGGTTACGGCGCGCCGATGCGGGCCGATGTGGTTGTCGGCGTTGTAGAGCCCGGCGGTCGCGTTGTGCGGGAGTCCGCGCGCATTCCAGTGCGTCCCGACGATTACTATGTCGGCCTCAAACTGCCCGACGGTCGCTACAGCTTTGGCGTTGACGATGCGGTTGAACTGAACGCCGTGCTGATCGGTTGGAACGGCGAGGTCGCCGAGGGCGATATTGAATGGAAGCTCTATCAGCAGGAATACTGGTTTGACTGGTATCGGGATGGCGGCCAGTGGAAGTGGCGCCGGCAGTGGCGCGACGTGCTGGTGCTGGAAGGTCGCGACAAGGCCGGTCCGGACGCGCTTACAAAACTCGTTTCGCAACGCCTTGATCAGGGGTCCTATCGCCTGAGCGCAACGCGGGCGGGCGGCAAGGAAACAAGCGACATCAAATTCTATGTGGGCTGGCGATCCTATGCGGCTGGCGCGCAATCGCCCGACCAGGCGGCGCTTACCTTGCAAAACGAAAAACTCAGCCCCGGCGCCCGTGCGCGCTTTGTCCTCAACGCACCGTATGAAGGCGAAGCAATCATCGCCATCGCCACCGACCGGGTGCATCAGGTGCGGCGCGTGCGGGTCGACGGCAAGGCCAAAGAAATTACCATCGACACCGATCCCGATTGGGGCGCCGGTTTTTATGTGCTGGCGACGGTGGTGACGCCGCGCGATGCGCGAGACCGCCCAGTGCCGCGCCGCGCCATGGGCGTTGCTTACGCGCCATTCGATATGTCGTCGCGCAAACTCGAAGTTTCGTTCGATGCGCCGGATGTTTTCCGGCCGCGCCAGAAACTCGATCTACCCGTTACGATTAACGGCGCTGAAAACGGCGCATCGGTGCAGTTGACGTTGGCGGCTGTTGATGAAGGCATTCTTCGCCTCACCAAATTCGCGTCGCCCGATCCGGCAAGCCACTACTACGGCAAGAAGCGTCTCGGCGTCGCCATCCGCGACGACTACGGACGCATTCTCAACGCCAATCTCGGCGCGCCGGCGCGGTTCGGCGGCGATCAGCTCGGCGGCGAGGGGCTGACGGTGGTGCCGACGAAATCGGTGGCGCTGTTTTCAGGGATGGTGACGATTGGCGCCGACGGCAAAGCCATCGTGCCTATCGAAGTACCGGACTTTAACGGCGAACTGCGCCTCATGGCTGTGGCGTGGACGGCCGAGAAAGTCGGCGGCCATGCGGAACCGCTCACCGTGCGCGATCCCGTGCCGGCCGAACTCGCGCTGCCGCGCTTCGTCGCGCCCGGCGACACGGCGACCGCGACACTGCTTATTGACAATGTGGACGGCGCCGCCGGCGATTACACCGTAACGATCAGCGGCGAAGGCCCCATCGATTTCGGCGCCGACGCGACGTACACGCTGGCCGAAGGTCAGAAGGAAACCGCGGCCTTTACGTTTGAGACCGGCGAGGTCGGGATCGGCGCCGTCAACTTAAGCGTATCGGGGCCGAACGGCTTCGAGGTGACGCGTTCCTATCCGATCCAATCCCGCACGCCTTACTTCCCGGTGACGGAAGTGAAAACCGAACCGCTCGATCCGGCGGCGACGTTTCAGGTTTCAGGAGCTGTGCTCGACGGCTACGCGCCGGGGTCAGGCGCGGTTGCCGTGTCGTTCTCGCGCATTCGCGGCGTGGAGCCCGGGCCGCTCCTTGATTCTCTTTATCGATATCCCTGGGGGTGTACGGAGCAATTGACGAGTTCGGCGATGCCGCTCCTCTTTGTCGATGTTCTTGGCGGCGAACTCGATCGCGATCCGGAACGCGCTGTGCGTCCGCGCGTGCAGAAAGCCGTCAACAGGCTTCTCAATCGCCAGAGCCCGGACGGCGCGTTCGGCCTTTGGCGCGTGGGTGACCGCTATGCCAACGCCTGGCTCGGGCCTTATGTGACCGACTTCCTCTACCGCGCGAAGGCGGAAGGCTATGGCGTGCCCGATGAAGCGCTTGAGACCGCCTATGGGTCGCTGCAGCAGATCGCGCGCCTCGATCGCTGGTACGCTGCGGGCTATCAGACCCGCGCCGATGAAACCGAAGGCTCCAACGATACGACGGAGCATTTGCGTCGACGCTCGGCCGCCTACGCTATGTATGTGCTGGCGCGCGCCGGCCGCGCCGATCTTTCCGATCTGCGCTACTTCCACGACGCGCTGCTCGCCGAAACGCCGAGCCCGCTGGCGCGCGCCCATATCGGCGCGGCGCTTGCGATGATGGGCGATCGCGCCAGGGCGAATAATGCGTTTGAAAAAGCGTATGAAGCGCTCGGTTGGAACAATCGCGGCGACTATTATCAATCGACGCTGCGCGATGCGGCGGGCGTTACAGCGCTCGCCGCGGAGTCGGGCCGCAACGATTCCCTTGAGGCGATTACCGATCGGTTTTTGACGTTCATGAAAGATCCGAACGCCATGCACACGCAGGAAAAAGCCTATGTGCTCCTTGCAGCGCAGGCGTTGTTGCGGGCCGGCGGAAAAGTCGAGCTGTCCCAGGACGGCGAAGCGTTGACCGATTTACCGGCGGCGCCGTCATTCACCCCAACCATTGACGCGCTTATCAATGGCGTCGCGTGGCGCAATGTAGGGGAAGGGCGGATCTATCGTTCGCTGACCGTTTCCGGCTCGCCTCTGTCTGCGCCGCCAGCGGTTGCGCAAGGATTTGAGGTGACGAAACGCATCGCCACGCGCGACGGAAGAGCTGTCGATCTCTCGACCGTCCGGCAAAATGATCGGCTCGTCGTCGTCATCACCGGTCGGGCGCAGGACAATAAACTCCATCCGGTGATTGTCGCCGATCTTCTGCCCGCCGGATTTGAGATTGAGACCATTCTCGAACCTTCCGACGCCAACAGCAGCGGTCGCTCGAGCGGGCCCTATAGATGGGCCGGGTCCTTATCCCGTCCGCGGGTCGCTGAAGCGCGAGATGACCGGTTCGTCGCCGCCGTTGATGTGCGCGGCAGGAACCGCTTCACCCTTGCCTATGTGGTGCGGGCCGTGACGCCGGGAACCTTTGCTGCGCCGGGCGTCGTTGTCGAGGATATGTATCGTCCGGGCGTATTTGCGCGAACGGCAAATCAAAACGTCTCCATCGGGCCAGCCCAGTGATCGGAAAGGCGTTCATCCGCAGACTGATCGCCGGCGTGGGCGTAAGCCTCGGCGCGGTCGCTCTTGCGGATATCGCCTTGCCGCCGCCGATCGAACGGGCCGATGACCTGTCGCCATTGGCGCTCGACCGCAACGGGGAATGGCTGCATGCGTTCGCCAATGGGGAAGGGCGCTGGCGCCTGTTCGCTGATCTTGATGAGATCGATCCGGTTTTTGTCGAACGATTGATCGCAGTCGAAGACAAACGCTTTTACAATCATATGGGCGTCGATCCGCTTGCGGTCATGCGCGCCGGCGCATCGGCGGCGCGATCCGGGCGCATCGTTTCCGGCGCTTCCACCATAACGATGCAGACGGCGCGTCTCATTGAGCCACGACCACGTAACTTCGGTTCCAAAGCAGTCGAGATGCTCCGCGCGTTGCAGCTTGAGCGCCGGCTGTCGAAACGGGAGATTCTTGAGCTTTACCTGTCCCTCGCACCCTATGGCGGCAATCTCGAAGGCGTGCGCGCGGCGAGCCTTTCCTATTTCGGCAAGGAACCGACACGCCTCACTGACGCAGAACAGGCGCTTCTGATTGCGCTGCCCCAGGCGCCGGAGGCGCGACGGCCGGACCTTAAATCCGAAAACGCAAAAGCGGCGCGCGCCGGCATTCTGCAAAAGCTCGTCCAATTGAATGCGTTGGATGAAACGCGGGCGGATGAAGCGAACGACGCGCGTTTGCCGCATGCTCGACAGACTTTCCCGCGCGTAGCCTACCACGCTGCAGCGACGTTGACGCGGCGTGAGCCGTTGATCCGCACAACCCTCGACGCACGTTTGCAGCAGCAAGCCGAAGCATTAGTTGCACGCTACGCCTCAGAGTTCGACGACGGCGCGACGGCGTCGCTCTTGATTGTCGACAACAAGACGCGCGCGGTCCGCGCAAGCGTCGGCTCGTCTGACCTTGCTGCGCCAGGCGGCTGGATCGATCTCACCGCAGCCATGCGCTCGCCCGGGTCAACCCTTAAACCTTTCATCTATGCGCTGGCGTTTGATGATGGGCGCTTGGCGGCGAACACCATCATCAACGACATGCCGCGGGCCTTTGGCGATTATTCGCCGGAAAATTTCGACCGCGTTTTTCGCGGGGAAGTGCGCGCCCGCGATGCTCTGCAACATTCTTTGAATTTGCCGGCAGTCGCCGCGCTTAGCGCTATCGGCGCTGACCGCTTCCTCGCGTCTGTCGATGCGGCCGGCATAAAAGTCAAAGCGAAAACCCGCGCCGATAAAAAACCGGGCCTGGCGCTGGCGCTGGGCGGCGCCGGGGTGACGGCGCAGGATCTTGCCCGTCTCTATGCAGGGCTCGCTGATGGCGGCGTCGTCAAACCATTGGTCTGGACCGATGAAACAGACGCGCCTGCATCCCACAGGCTTTTCAGTGACGACGCCGCACGGCGCATCAACGCCATTCTCGCTGATGCGCCGGCGCTTGAAGGCCGCGCGCCCGCCGTGTTGGCGAAAGGCGCTGCACGCATCGCTTTCAAAACCGGCACATCCTACGGCTACCGCGACGCCTGGGCCGCCGGCCATAACGGCAATGTGGCTGACCCGGGTTATACGGTCGTTGCCTGGGTGGGCCGGGCCGACGGCGCCCCCCGCACGGGCGAAACCGGGCGCAAGGCGGCGGCGCCGTTGTTGTTTGATGCGTTTGATCTGATCGATACGACACTGAACGCCGGGCCCGGCGTTGAGGTCAATGAAGAGGCGGATGACGCGCCAGCCATTGTACGGCTTTCCCGTCCGGCGCAAGCAACGCCGCCGTCGATCATATTTCCGCGCGACGGCGTGGAGCTGTTTGTCGGCAATGAGAGCCGCGGGTTTGCGCTCGCAGCGCGTGGCGGCGCCGGCGGTTATCATTGGTATGCGGATGGTGAGGCGATAAGGATCGAAGCGGGCAGGCCCGTGTGGACGCCATCCTCGTCCGGATTCTATGACATCACGGTCGTCGACGGCGCCGGTCGGTCGGCGGCGTCGAAAGTGCGCGTACGCATTGCTGCGGCGCATGCCGGATGAAGCGTCGCGCTTTTCTTGTTGGCGCGGCTACAGCATTCGCGGCGTCGGCGAAGGCAACGGAAACAATCATCAATGCGACCGCGATCGCCGGCGATCGCTTCCGCGCTGACGGCGACGAGTTCCATCTCGCCGATATTCTGGCCCCGTCCGAATATGATCTTCATCGCGATGCGCAGCCCTATTTCCGAGAGGCAACCGCGATCCTCTCCGACATTCTGGGCGACCGCGAGCTCGAAATTATCGAGGAAGGCGCACGTAATCGCTGGGGCGCGCGGGCGGCAAGCGCGCGCTCGATGGGCGATGATCTTACTCTGCAGGAGCGACTGGTCGCTGCGGGCGCGGCGCGGGTCAAACCCGAAACCGACGATCATGATTTGATCGACAGGCTGCTTGCCGCCGAACGGACGGCGCGGGCCGGGCGAAAAGGTCTCTGGGCGCTTAACGTCTATCGCGTTTTCGATGCGACAAATGCAAACCGCGCCGTGGGCGGGTTTCATCTCGTCGAAGGCGTTGTCACATCGACGAAGGGCGCGCGCGGTCGGTATTATTTGAACTTCGGCGCCGACTATCGCGAGGATTTCACCGCAACAGCGCCGTCGCGACGAGCGCGCCGATGGCATGCTGCAGGGCTCGACCTTGACGCGCTTGAAGGCGCGCGCATCCGCGTGCGCGGTTTCGTCGAGTGGATCAACGGCCCGTCGATAGAACTCGATCATGTGAAGGCGATTGAGCGCCTCGGTTAAGCAGCCTTCTTCTGCCTCAGCGAGGCTTCCAGTTCTTCAATCGCTTTTTCGAGGCCGGATTTGCGTACAGCAGCGACTTCGCGCGCCATGCGATCAAGCGCCGCCTCGAAAAGCTGACGTTCGGAATAACTCTGTTCGGGCTGATCTTCCGCGCGATAGAGATCGCGAACCACTTCGGCCACGAGCTTAATATCGCCGGAATTGATTTTGGCGTCGTATTCCTGCGCGCGCCGGCTCCACATGGTGCGTTTGATGCGCGCACGTCCTTTCAGGAGTTCGACTGCGTTTTTGATGGTTTTATCGTCGGACAGGGAGCGCATGCCCGCCGCCTTGGCTTTGCCGGTCGGCACGCGCAGCCGCATTTTTTCCTGATCGAAATTGATCACAAACAACTCGATCGTGATGCCGGCGACTTCCTGTTTTTCAAGCGCAACAATTTTGCCGACGCCGTGCGCCGGATAAACAATCTGATCGTTGACCTTGAAGTCGAGCTTGGCGGCGCCAGAGGCTTCCTTGTCGATTGACGCCTTGGCGTCGGCCTGCGGCGCCTCTCGAAGCGGCGCTTGCGACGGCATCGGAATGGACGCGGCGAGGGTTGTCTTGCGCGGCGCCTGACCAACACGCAGTTTGACCTTTTTGGCTGGCTTCGGCGCGGCCTTTGCTGCGACTTTCTTTGCCGGCGCCTTTTTCGCTGCAGTGGTTTTTTTCGCCGGCGCTTTGGTTTTCTTCGCGGCCGCCTTTTTGGCCGGCGCTTTTTTTGCCGCAGCTTTTTTCGCCGGCGCTTTCTTTGCCGCCGTCTTCTTTGCAGCTTTCTTCGACGCTTTTTTCTTTGCAGGCGCTTTCTTTTTCGCCGGCGCTTTTTTCGCGGCCGTCTTGCGCGCTGGCGCCTTCTTTGTCGTCGCCTTCTTCTTTGGCGCGGCTTTCTTTTTTGCGGCGGATTTCGTGGCGGTCTTTTTCTTCGCTGCAGTTTTGGTCGATTTCGCCGTGGTCTTTTTCTTCTTGGTCGCCATTTTGCTCTTTCCGACAGATACCCGCGGGCGATTGCTTGTCGACGGCCCGCAGGGATTTACATTCAGGTTAGACGGTTGAATCGCGCCTCACCGTCCGGCGAAGGCGTTTTGCCAAATTACCGGACCGAGATATTTCTACTTAAAATTCAAAAGGTTAACGCTATTCCTCAATGCTGCGACGCAAGACTGGCCAACGCCGACGCAACCGTCATTCAGCTACCAGAATAGCATAAAATTGCGAGCTTTTCCACGGGCGCAAGGATGCGACGGATCGGCCCCGATGGGATCCGTGCGCGGGAGGCGCTTAAGAGCCTTCTCCTGGCTTTTCGGAGAAATACTTGTCGAACTTGCCCTGTTCTTCAGCCACCTTGTCGGCGTCGGGCAAGGGATCAATCTTCTGCGTAATATTTGGCCACTCGGTGGAGTATTTGGTGTTGAGCTCCAGCCATTTCTCCGCCTCGGGCTCCGTATCCGGGATGATCGCCTCAGCGGGGCATTCGGGCTCGCAGACGCCGCAATCGATGCATTCGTCAGGGTGGATCACAAGCATGTTTTCACCCTCGTAAAAGCAATCCACCGGACAAACTTCGACGCAGTCGGTGTATTTGCATTTGATGCATGCTTCAGTGACGACGTAAGTCATGGCGCTTACTGGCTCCTTGCCCCTTCAATGGACCTTCTTTACCCGCTCCGGCGGCCGACGCAATATCGACAGGCTGGAGAATTCCTCATTCCTTTTCAAGCCGCGCTGCAACGCGCGACCGCGCGGCGCCGCTTTCTTTGTCGTCGAGATAGATCAGCCCGCAGATCCGGCGGATGAGGGCGTCCTCAAACGGGTCGCGCACGCTGTCTGACAGGACAATTTCCCATAAACTCTCGATAAAGTTGATTTTCTTCTCGGGGCTCATCTGCTTGGCGACCCGCGTGAAGCGCTGGATATCGAGGGCGTCCGACTGGGCCGCCTCGCCAGCGCTCCGCAAGGCGCCTGCCTCTGACGCAGAGAGGTCGAAGGTCGCTGCAAGGGCTGATTCGATGATAACTTTTTCGCGATCATCATAGTGATCATCAGCGCAGGCGGCCTCAACCAGCAGCGCCGCGATTGCCTGTCGCAGCTCGGCTTCGGGCGAGACGTCGTCGGCTTGAGGTTTTTTACGCGCGAATAGTTTGTCGAACATGGAATTCTTTAGCTTTCGTATGTCGGATCAGGATTTTAGCGCTTCAAGTGCGCGACGGTCTTTTTTGGTTGGACGGCCAAGGCCCTTGTCACGATGGAACGGAGCGGCCGGCGTTTTCGGCTTTCGTTCGCGCGGCGGGGATTGATCCGTATACAGTGTTTGCGCCTCGGCTGCCGGGCCGCGGCGGGTTGCCAGTGCGTCGATGACAAGGATGCGCAAATGATCCGATCGCGAGAACGCAAGAGTGTCGGCGGGCATCACAGAAAAGCTGGGCTTTTCCACGCGAAACGTCTCTCCATTCCGGGTAATGCGAACATTGCCGTCGGTGACGAACTTTGTCGCCAGCGTGCGGGTCTTGAAAATCCGCGCATGCCATAACCACTGGTCGAGGCGTTGAGACCCGACGCCCGATTGGCTCATTCGGTTTTCTCGGACTGCTTGGCCGCGTCTTTCGGCTTGTCATCCGACAGTTGCGTTTTGAGGCCAGCCAGCACGGCAAAAGGCGAATTCGGATCCGCCGTTTTGCGATGTCGCGGCTCATGCATCATCGGCGGGTCGTTGCGGCGCTGACCGCGTTCATTGCGGCGTCCGTCTTTGTGCGGTTTGCCTTTTTTGCCTTTGCCGCGGGCTTCTTTCTTGTCGCTGCGTTTTTGATCGCGCTTCGGTTTTGCGTGTGTTTTGCGCGGCGCCGGGCGCCACAGAGTGACTTCGATTTCTTCAACGACGGCGGCCGCGGATTCCGCAAGCGTGTTGCTCTCGTTCGCGACTTCGGCCGTTTTCGTTTCCGTCGCCTCTGTTTCGGGCGTCGCCGGCTCGATTGGTGAAGAAGTGGGCGCAGGCGCTTCAACCGGGGCGGCAACGCTTTCGGCCGTCTCGGTCGGCGCAGCCTCTGAAGGCGCGGCTTCAGCCGGCGCCTGGGTCGCATCCTCAGCGGTCGGTTCAGCAGGGCTTTCCGAAACCGCCGCGGCGTTGTCTTCGGCGCTTTTTGGCGCCGGGGTTTCCGGCGCAGCAGTCGCTTCGGATGGGGCCGGCGTCGGCGGCGCGGGCTTACGCTTGACCACATTCTTGCGGAAACCGAGCGAGCGCATGATGCCTTCAAAGTCCTCGCCGGAACTGCCGACAATCGACATCATCTGCGGGCCCGCCTCGAACCCTTCGCGCATATTGGCGTCGCCGCGCGCCGACCGAATGAGATTGGCGAGCCGCTCCAGCATGTCGATGCGCACGGCGCGCGTTCCGGACGGACGATATCCCGCAGCGTAATAATAAGCGTGCGGAAGACTTTCGTTGACCTCAAGGGAGACCAGGCCCGGTTTCGGCGGCGGCGCATCGGAGGGGTCGCGATCAATCCAAAGCGCCCAGAGCAAAATGAGCAGCCGCGCCGGCGCCGGTTTCAACAGGGCGGGGACGAACAATGTGTATTCGCCGAACCGCATGCCCGCATCGCGCAGCTTCGCCCGTTCATTTTGATCGATCTGTTTAAGCTCATCGCCGAATTGGGCGCGCGAGGTTGCGCCAAAATTTTCAACCAGCCTGTAGGCGACGCCCTTGGTGACGCCTTTAAGCGCATCATCGCCGTTGGCATTGGCAAGATTTTGAAGCGCAATCAGCGGTGCGAGCAGCGCTTCTATCCGGGCGGCGAGGAAGCCTTTCAACCGGTCTTCAACGCGCCCGCGCATATTGGGCGATACCTGATCGAGACCGCGAATGGCGAGATCGGGTCTGAGCGGCGCCGGTCCCTTGATCAGCCTGGCGACAATCGCCGAGCGCCAGATGATCGATCCATCATCTTCGAGGGAGAGTTCGCTGGCGTCCGCATTGGCGAGCGCCGCGGCTCGGGCGGCGAGCACCGGGCGCAATGCTTTTTCACCGGCGGCGCGCAGAGATTTCGCCTCCGCCCCGCTGGCGCGCGGATCGACAATGAAATCGAACCCCAATAGGCGGCCGACAAACTGGCCTTCCACAATCACTTCTCCGTCGTCCGTGACGCCCGCCATCAACGGCGCATCGTCTTTGATCCGCCGCATAAGCGCCGACGTGCGCCGATCGACGAAGCGCTGCGTCAGCTTTTCGTGCAGCGCATCAGAAAGTCTGTCTTCTATCGCGCGTGCGCGCTCTTGCCAATAAGCGGCGTTTTCGAGCCATTGAGGCCGATGGGAAAGAAATGTCCAAGTGCGAACATGGGCGAGGCGCGATGAAATAGCGTCGATATTGCCGTCAATGCGATCGAGGCGCTCAAGTCGCGGGCGCATCCAGTCATTGGCGATGTGCGATTTCTCCATCAGCGTCAGATAAATTTCGCCGAGCATGTTCGCGTGTTCGTCAAAGGCGATCTTGCGGAAGTCGGGGATCTGACACACGTCCCATAATGTTGCGAGGCCGGCGCCGCCGCTTGCGAAACGACGAACGCTGTCGTGACGGACAAGGCGGCGGAATGCATCTTCATCCGCCTCCATGCGCGAGCGGACAAATTCCGGACGCGGCGCAGGTCGCTCAAGCGACTGCAGCAACGCGGCGGGGGAGGAAAGATCGATCGCTTCCGACCGCCATTGCAGGGCCCGCACCGGATCGAATGAATGCTCTTCAATGGCGACGACGGTTTCTTCTTCAGGCGGCAGGCAATCCGATGTCACGCCAAACGTGCCATCGCGAATATGCCGTCCGGCGCGGCCAGCGATCTGCGCCATTTCCGCCGGCGTCAAATCCCGCGGCGCCCGTCCGTCGAATTTCCTTCGCGCCGCAAACGCCACATGATCGATATCCATGTTAAGGCCCATGCCGATGGCGTCGGTGGCCACAAGGAAATCGACTTCGCCCGATTGATAGAGTTCTGCCTGGGCGTTGCGGGTGCGCGGCGACAAGGCGCCCAGAACCACGGCTGCGCCGCCCCTCTGCCTGCGGATCAATTCGGCGATGGCGTAAACTGTATCCGAAGAAAAACCGACAATGGCCGATCGCCGGGGCAGGCGCGAAATCTTCTTCTGCCCGGCGTAGGTCAATTTCGACAATCGGTCGCGGGTCAGAAACTGAATGTTTCGGAACAGGCGTTCGAGCACCGGCCGCATGGTGTCGGAGCCGAGAAACAGGGTTTCGTTCCTGCCGCGCGCATGGAGCAGTCGCGAAGTAAAGATCCGGCCGCGCTCGCGGTCGGCGGCGAGCTGGATTTCATCGATAGCGAGGAAGTCGACCTCGCGTTCCAGCGGCATCGCCTCAACCGTCGCCACCCAGTAGCGGGCGTTGGTCGGGATGATCTTTTCCTCGCCGGTGACGAGCGCCACCTCGCGGCTCCCTCGCGTCTCAACGATGCGGTCGTAGATTTCCCGCGCCAGAAGGCGCAGCGGCAGGCCGATCATGCCGGAACGGTGGGCGAGCATGCGCTCGAGGGCGTAATGGGTCTTGCCGGTGTTGGTCGGACCCAGAACAGCCGTTACGCGCCCGCCGCCGGCTGGGGCAATATCATTGAAGACGGAAGACATGGACAAAACGCGCCGGCGGTCCTGTTCGTGGCGGGGCCCTTAATATAGGCGTTTGCGGGCTGGGGCCCAACCGCCTCAATTCGCGGAAATTCAGAGGATTTGCGCTTGACGGACGAGAAGCGCACCGTTAAACGACGCCGCTTTCCGAAGGTTCGAAATCCGGGACCCGGCCACGGGTTCTGACGACTATTCAAGGGCTAAAGCCATGGCGCGCCGTTGCGAATTAACAGGACTGGGTCCTCAGACGGGACATAACGTCTCCCACGCGAAAAACCGCACGAAGCGGCGTTTTCTGCCGAATCTCTGCAACGTCACGCTGCATTCGGACAAGCTCGGCGAAGGCCATAAATTCAAGGTAGCAGCCTCAACCCTCAGAACCATTGACCACGTCGGCGGTCTCGACGTGTTCCTGGAAAAGGCTGACGACGCAAAGCTGTCGCCAAATGCGCTGAAACTGAAGAAGAAACTGGCAAAAGCATCCTAATCAAGCGATTAGGCGCAATTCTTCCAACCAATTTGAAACTGGAGACGATCCTGACTCACGCTATGATGGCGGGGAGTGGATGAGGACTTGCGGCCGCGATGACGACGGTCACAGAACGGCACACACCGCGCGAGACGGCGATGCAGCGCCTTGGGCGGCAGACGGTCGAATTTTTCGCCGCGCTCATGCGGGTGTTCGCACTCGCCTCGATTCTGGCCCTGGTGATTGTGCTCGCCTTTTTGACTGTCGATCTGCCGTTCCGGCCTTTTGACCGCTTTTTCGGCGCGGCCGAGGCCGTAAGACCCTCAAACTGGCTAACCGTCGGCGGGCTGATCATGGGCGCGGGCGCGCTGGTCGCGATGCTGTTTGCCCGCAAGTTTGGCGGCGAGGAAGCGAACCGGGCGGTGACCGCGGCGTGGGCGATCGCCGCGTTCGCCGTGTTCGCGGAGCTTTCTTACCTGGCGCCGATGCTTGAAGAAGGCGACTTTCCTTCGGTGCGTTTTGTGGTCGGTTTCGTGGCGGCCGCCATGGGGTCGCAATACATGGCGGCGAGCATTTACGATGTCGCCCGCGGCGGCGGCGCGTGGTGGCGCGCGCCGCTTTACGGCGCCATCGGCGGTTATCTCGTATTCGGCCTGATCTACTTTCCGTACGTCTATTGGAGCGCCGGCGTTCCGTGGGCGAACTGGATGGTGACCGATTTCGCAGTCCGCATCGGGCTGGCGATTGTTTTCTTCCTGCCGGTCTACGCCATGCTCAGGAAATCTCTGCGCCCGAAAGGCGGATATGGGGGGAGGTAGGGATTAAACTGAAGTGTGCCCGCTAGACCCAAAAGCCTAATCTCTTTTTGAAAGCGCCTTTACTGCGTCCAATGCAAAATAAGTAATAATCCCGTTGGCGCCGGCCCGTTTGAACGCCATTAGCGATTCCAGCATCGCCCGCTCGCCATCGAGCCAGCCATTCTGGGCCGCGGCTTTGATCATGGCGTATTCCCCGGAGACCTGAAAAACATAGGTCGGAACACCATAGGTTTCCTTCACGCGCCGGACGATGTCGAGATAGGGCATGCCCGGCTTGACCATGACGCTGTCGGCGCCCTCGGCGAGATCGAGACCGACTTCGCGCAGGGCTTCGTCGCTATTTGCCGGGTCCATCTGATAAGTGCGTTTGTCGCCTTTGAGGACGCCGGCCGAACCGATGGCCTCCCGATAGGGTCCGTAAAAGGCCGAGGCGTATTTCGCCGCGTAGGCCATGATCTGAACATCCTGGAAACCGGCCTTATCAAGCCCTTGCCGGATCGCCCCGACGCGGCCGTCCATCATGTCCGACGGCGCGATAATGTCGAACCCGGCCTCGGCCTCGACCACAGCCTGTTTAACCAACACCTCCACCGTCTCGTCATTGAGAATGACGCCGTCCGCCATCAATCCGTCATGACCGTGGTCGGTGTAAGGATCGAGGGCGACGTCGGCCATCAGGCCGATATCAGGGACCTCTTTCTTGATGGCGCGCGCCGCCCGGCACATGAGATTATCCGGATTTAATGCGTCTTTTCCGTCCGGCGTGCGTGCGCCGGCGTCGGTGTACGGGAAGAGCGCTAGGGCCGGGACGCCAAGATCGCGCGCCTCGCGCGCCGCTTTCACAGCCTCGTCCGGTGACACGCGATAGGCCCCCGGCATGGCGTCAATGGGCTCGCGCACGCCGTCGCCGTCTTTCAGGACAATTGCCCATATGAAATCGTCGTGAGACAGCGTTGTCTCCGCCATCAGCCGCCGCGACCAGTCGGCGCTGCGAGGGCGGCGCAGTCTCAAATCTGGAAAGCGTCCGGGGGGGGATTTATTCATAATTTCTTAATTACTTGTCTCATCATGAGAATACCTAAATATACGGCTCGCGTACATTTTGATTTCAAATTGAACATTTGGACTTAACGACGCCTTTAGACCTCTGCGTTAGTTTTCATCAAACAAACAGTTTTGAGTGAGTAAGATTATGGCGCTGAACGGGGCAATGCAATCGTCGGTGATCGGACAGGGTCAGCAGACCTCGGGATCAGATCCGGACGCGCTGGAAACGAGCTATCTGCAGCTGCTTCACCTTGTTGAGCGGCTGCACCGGCAACTTCTCGACGTCATCAAGGACGAACTGGAGCGGATTAGCCAGACTGACATCAACTCAGTCCAGGCGCTCCTTTTGTACAATATCGGTGACGCTGAGCTAACGCCGGGCGAGCTGCGCTCGCGCGGTCACTACCTTGGTTCGAATGTTTCCTACAATCTGAAACAACTCGTCGAAAAGGGATATATCAAGGACGAACGGTCCTCGACCGATCGGCGCTCGAAGCGGGTTTCGCTCACAGAAACCGGCCTTGAAATCCGCGACAGCCTTGCAAACCTGTTTGAGCGTCAGCTCCAGTCAGTAGAGCAGGTTGGCGGCGTCGATTTCGCGCTGATGGAAAATACAAACAAGGCGTTGCAGCGACTTGAGCGCTTCTGGGCCGATCAAGTGCGTTTCCGCCTTTAATCCGATCACGAATTAAAAGAAAAAAAGCGCCCTCTCTAAGGGCGCCTTTTTTGTTTACTTGCGGCGCGTACGCGTGGCGCGTTTTTTTACGCTCTTGCGTTTGGTAGGCCCCTTGCCGAGGCCGGTCGTCTTGGCGACCTTTGAGCGATGCTTCGAATAATTCGGCGCCGTCATGGGGTAATCGGCCGGCAAAGCCCACTTGCGGCGATAATCATCCGGCGACATGCCATAATGCGTACGCAAATAGCGCTTCAACATTTTTAGCTTTTTGCCGTCCTCAAGACATATCACATAGTCGGGCGTGACTGACTTGTTGATCGGAACAGCGGGGTCGCGCTTGCGCATGAAATGAGCGCTGTTCTCCTGCAAACCGGAAATCGCGTCGAAGGTCTCGCTGATCAAATCCGGTATGTCCGAAGCATTTACTTTATTGTTGCTCACATAAGCAGCCACGATTTCGCTTGCTAGCGAAATTGAATCCGGCTGATCAGAGCCGGAGGTTTCTTCTGACATTTTATTCATTTCTCCAATAAATCGCCGCAAACGGTCATGCCGCTATTGTTGGCGCACTCCGACGTACCCATTCTCGAGTTGAATTGTCAGAGCTCCCACAAGTATGAGTGCTAGCGAAGACTGGCAAAAAAATCAACTGTTGTTGACAGTACTTCAGCCAATATTAGCATTTCTTACTGGAATAGGGGGAAATCCAGGCCTCCGCTATGGCCTATGGCGCTTAAACGGAAAACCCGGTAATGACCCTCGCGGAGTTGCGTTTGCGGCCCGGTTTTGATGGACAAGCGAATCGACTCGCCCGCGAACAGCACAATGAATACCTCATTGAAGATAGGACCGGAAGTTAAGATGAGCCTCAGCGAATCAGTATTTATGCATGAAGGATTTTTCACCAACGATCTTGCCTCAGTCGACGATGACGTCTTTTCGGCGATCGCTCGCGAGCAGGGGCGCCAGCAAGACCAAATCGAGCTGATCGCGTCTGAAAATATCGTGTCCAAAGCCGTGCTCGAGGCGCAAGGCTCGGTCCTGACGAACAAATACGCCGAAGGGTATCCGGGGCGGCGCTATTATGGCGGTTGCGAGTTCGTCGATGAGGTTGAGAACATAGCCATTGATCGCGCGCGCCGGCTCTTCAACTGCGCAGAGGCGATCGTGCAGCCGCATTCGGGCAGCCAGGCGAATCAAGCCGCCTTCATGGCGTTGTTGAAACCGGGCGATACGTTCTTGGGGATGGACCTCGCCGCCGGCGGGCACCTCACGCATGGTTCGCCGGCGAACCAGTCTGGAAAATGGTTCAACGCCGTTCATTACGGCGTGCGCGAAGAAGATTGCCTCATTGATTATGATGCGCTCGCTCGCCTTGCCGACGAGCATAAACCCAAGATCATCATCGCTGGCGGCAGCGGGTATTCGCGCATTATCGATTTCAAAAAGTTCCGCGAAGTTGCTGACAGCGTCGGCGCGAAACTCATGGTCGATATGGCGCATTTCGCCGGTCTCGTCGCCGGCGGCGAACATCCCAATCCGCTCGATCACGCCGACGTCGTCACGACAACAACGCACAAGACCTTGCGCGGCCCGCGCGGCGGCATGGTGCTGACCAATGATGCGGACATTGCCAAAAAAGTCCGTTCAGCGCTGTTTCCCGGATTGCAGGGCGGTCCGTTGATGCACGCCATTGCGGCCAAAGCGGTTGCGTTTGGGGAAGCTCTTCGGCCGGAGTTTCGCACCTATGCGCGCGCCGTAATCGAGAACGCACAAGCCCTTTCCGGCGCTTTGGTCGAAGCCGGTTATGCGGTCGTTTCCGGTGGCACGGACACGCATCTGGCGATGATCGATTTGCGTCCCAAGGGCGTTAAAGGCAACGCCGCTGAGCAAAGCCTCGAGCGCGCCGGCATTACCTGCAACAAAAACGGCATTCCGTTCGATACGGAGAAGTTTACAGTAACGTCGGGCCTGCGCGTCGGATCGCCGGCGGGCACGACCCGCGGCTTTGGCGCCGCTGAGTTTCGTACCGTTGGCGAGTTGATGGCGGAAGTTCTCGATGGTCTTGCGGCGGGCGGTGAAAACAATCATGCAGCTGAAGATGCGGTTCGGGAGCGCGTGTTGGCGTTAACGGCGCGGTTTCCGATCTATCCGTCCTAGTGCAAACCAAAGGGCGATTAAGGCGACTGAATGCGGTGTCCCTTTTGCGGCAGTGAAGATACCCAGGTAAAGGATTCCCGGTCCGCCGAGGACGGGGCGTCGGTGCGTCGTCGTCGCGAGTGTTCGTCATGCGGCGCGCGGTTCACAACCTTTGAACGGGTTCAGCTTCGCGAGCTCATTGTCGTAAAAAGCAGCGGCAAGAAAGCACCATTCGATCGGGATAAACTCGCTCGCTCGGTCCTTATCGCGACCCGCAAACGGCAAGTACAGCCTGATCAGATTGAGCAAATGATCTCCGGCATTGTACGCCGCCTTGAATCGATGGGAGAGTCCGAAATCGATTCCAAGACCATCGGAGAACTGGTCATGGAAGGGCTCGCTCACCTCGATGATGTCGCTTATGTTCGCTATGCGTCGGTCTACAAGGATTTTCGCGAGGCGAAGGATTTCGAAGAATTTCTTGGCGGCCTCGACGATGGCGACAATGCCGATGACTGACAAGAGACCGAACGGCGCGCCCGCCCGTTCCGCGGCGCGCCTCGCTGCGGTGCAGGCGCTTTATCAGATGGAAACGCGCGGGCAGGGCGTAGACGCCGTTATCAAGGAATTTCTCGATCATCGGCTCGGAGGCGAGTTGGAAGGCGAGAGGTTGCACGAAGCTGATGCAACATTTTTTGCAGATATCCTTCGCGGAACGGTGGAGTCGCAGTCATCAATAGATGGGTATCTCGAACGCAGCCTTGCGGAGGGGTGGTCGCTCAAGCGCATCGACGCCATCGCTCGTGCTATTCTACGGGCCGGGCTTTTTGAATTGGTCCGCCGGGTTGATGTCCCGTTTCGTGTCATCATTGATGAGTATCTTGATGTCGCCAATGCGTTTTTTGAGGGCGAAGAACCAAAATTCATCAATGGCGTTCTCGATCGCGCGGCGCGTGATGCGCGCAATGATGAATTCACAGCGTAATGGGTGAATTTGATATAATTCGTGAGGTTTTTGCTCCGCTTGCGGGCGACGCCGGCGGGGCGTTCGGACTAAACGACGATGCGGCGCTGATCGAAAAAGGCCCCTTTGTCGTCACCAAAGACGCAATTGTCGCGGGCGTTCATTTTCTGCCGAAAGACCCTCTTGATCTCGTCGCGCGCAAACTCATCCGCGTCAACCTGTCGGATCTCGCCGCCAAGGGCGCCAAACCGGTCGGGTATTTTCTCGCCTGCGTCTGGCCTGCGGGCGTAAA